>JBFHWX010000001.1:0-65674 GCA_041599275.1 Desulfobulbales bacterium
CCCGACGTGCCCAGCCACCGCACCGTCTTGGGTGTCGACTTTTTCGGCCTTTCGCCCTTCGAGCTGCATGCCGACTTTTTCTGGACCGGAGAGCGCCCAAGGGCCAGCGGCGACCCGCGGCCGCCGCTGGGGGATACCCTGCTCACCGACCTCAGCATCTCCAGCGGCCGGCTGTTTCAGCACGCCGAATTGCGTGCCACAGTCAGAAACCTTTTCGACACCGGTTACCATGACCCCAGCCCGTCAGCGCTTCTGGTGGACGGCGACTACCCCGGGAAGGCCCGTTCTTTTTCCCTGGAATTCAACTACAGGTTCTGACCTCTTTCCCTCCAGTTGACATTTTCGCCTCACACTTCCTCTTGAGCCGTTTGCCACGGTCCAGACGCCCCCCTTTCCGGTACCACGATATTCTGGTAACATTGATCCTCCTTACCCTGACTCTTTACCCTCACCTCACCAACAACGGGTTGTTTCAGCAGGAGCAGAGCACGAATGGCAGCCCCACTTCCGAACAAAGGCATTCCGCCACACACCGCCGCCATCCCCGTCTTGAGATCTGGCACTCTGCTGCTTTTCGCCCTCTGCCAGTGCGGATTCTTCTCCACGACTCCCGCCGTTGCCGGCCGGTCAAACGATGAACGGCAGACCCTGCTGCCCTACTTCGACTCCAGGGAACTCAGCATCGCCAACCTGCTGGCCACCCCGGTGAACCGTGCTCCTGCCGTGGCCACGGTGATCACCTCCGAAGAAATCGAGGCCATGGGCGCCCGCAGCCTCCTCGACGTTTTGCGGAGAGTGCCCGGTTTCGGGGTGGGCATCGCTTCCTATCCCGTGTTCAACAGCATCGAGGTGCGCGGAGTGCGCACCCTGTTCTCGGAAAAGATACTGGTGATGATCGACGGCCACCGCATGAACCAGGTGGGCTCCGGTGGCGCCACCAGTTTTTTCGAATGGTTCCCGCTTCATAGCGTCCAACGCGTGGAAATCATGCGCGGCCCCGGCTCGGCCCTGCACGGCTCCGACGCCCTGCTGGCAACGATCAACCTGGTCACCAGGGCTCCCGGCAGCAACCCGCCGCAACTCCACGCGGGACTCGATTCGACCGGCGGCCACCACCTGCATGCATCGGTGGGCCGAGCAGGCGACCACCGGGGATGGCAGGGCTTCGCTGATGGCCTCTCCACAAACGGCCCTGATTACATGATAGCGCAGGACGCCCTCGGCCGCAGCGGCAGGCCGCTGACCTGGGCGGAAAGCCGCACCGCCGGCCTTGCCCTGCAATGGCAGAATCTGGCCCTGCGCACCGGTGCCTTTCACTCGGAACAGGGGCCCTATATCGGCGGCAACTATATCCTGAACCAAGGCTCCCGCTGGGAACAGAGCACTTTCTGGGCCGATCTGGTCTTCTCCGGCCAAATCGGAGGCACATTCGACTGTGGCGCCCGGCTTTATGGCGACCACCACGACATCGTGCCTTTCTGGGAACTCTTTCCGGCCGGCACCGTGCCCGGCTTCGCCGAAGGGGTGCTTGGCAGCCCGCGCTCCAGGAACCGCACGGCAGGCATCGAATCGACCCTCAGCCGGCAGGTGGCAGAGCACCGGCTGACCGCCGGCCTGCAATTCGAGCACCGCGAACAGTTCGACGTCCGGCACCTGACCAACTTCAACCCCCTCACCGGCGCTCCCCTTGGACCATTGCAGGATGTCTCCGACCGCTTCAACTTCAACCGTGGGGCCACACGGGCTCTGTGGGCCGTTTTCCTGCAGGATGTCTGGAACATTTCGGAAAAACTCGATCTTACCGCAGGGCTGCGCCACGACGTCTCTTCCGATTTCGGTTCCACCACCAACCCGCGGCTCGGCCTGGTTTGGGAGGCAGGCCCCGGAACCCTGCTCAAACTTCTCTACGGCACCGGTTTCCGGGCTCCGGTCTTCTACGAGCTCTACCACCGCAACAATCCGTCCCAGATCGGCAACCCCGACCTGCGGCCGGAAACCGCACGGACATGGGAACTTGCCATCGAACACCGGCTGGCCACCGGCATCTTGTTGAGCGCCAACCTCTATCACAACGAATTGGACGACATCATTGTTGAGGGCGAGAAACCGTCGGTAAACGAACCGGGGATGTACCAAAACGGCGGCAGCCTGCGGGCCCGCGGCGTCGAAGCGGGCTTGAACCTGCAGCCCTTCCGGAGCCTGCAGTGCCAGCTTTCCTATGCCTACCAGGAGGTGGAAAACGAGGATTCGGGCCGCACCGTGCCCGACGTGCCCCGCCAGCGGGCCAACCTCGGGCTCGACTTTTCAGGGCTTGAGCCGTTTCTGGTCCACCTGGATCTCTTGTGGACCGGCGCACGACCCCGGGCCGCAGGCGCCCCCAGGCCGACCCTCGGCGACAGCCTGCTCACCGATCTCAGCATCTCCAGCGGCCAGATGTTCGGCCCCCTCGGCCTGCGGGTATCCGGGAAAAACATCTTCGCCACCAATCACTTCGACCCGAGCCCGGCCCCGGGCCTGGTGCCCGGCGACTACCCCTCGGCAGCCCGCAGTTTCCTCTTCGAGCTCACCTACACTTTCTGAGCTGGGCTGCAGGTTGGCGGAGTCGCCCTCTCCGGTGCCGCGGCAATCGTCCTGGCTCCACCCGCGGACCGGCAAGACCTGCTGTGCCTCGCCGCAAGTGGGGCCAAGAAATTCGGTCTTGGTGCGCCTCCCCCCCTCCGTCCGGTATGAAAAAAAACTGGCCGCAGCCGGGTTCGATTCGGTAGACGGGAACTGTTTCGTGTTGGTTTCCGGGCGATCGGCACACGCCCCGAGCCTCTTTCCACCGGACGGAAGGGGTGAAGCGGTTGGCAGGGTTACTCTTTGGGACTGTAGGTGCGGATGGAGTCCACGGTGCCCCAGTCGTAGTAGGTGTTGATGTTCACCCCTTCCTCCCGGTCCTCGGTAACCCGCAGAAAGGTATCGCCCAGAAAGAGCAGAGCCTCCTTGTAGACTTTGCCTTCGTTGATCTGGATCGAGACGTTTTTTCGCAACCGGCGCGACATGGTGCCGTGCAGCGGCATGGAAGCGTACTCGACGATTTTTTCCCAGGTTGCTTTCATATTTTTCTCCTTTTTCAGGTTGGAACTGTTTGAACGGGCCAAACTATTTGAACGGTTCAAACGGTCAATCCGGTTCCGGCAGAGTGGCTCTGGCAAAACTCGCCACCCGCTCGCCGATGGCGAGAATCTGGCCGATGGTCCCGGCGTCTGGAGCACGATGCTGAAAAGTGTCCAGATCGCAGAGTTCCTGGTAGGTGTCGAGGTGCTCCAAATCACGTCGAAGAGCGGGCTGCGGCCCGGTCACACCCTCAACCGCCCGGGCGAGATCGGTCATGGTATGGTTCTCGGGCAGGCAGCCATTGAACATGAGAAAGGCCATGAGCAGTTTCTCGCAGCCCATGGCCACCAGGTTGTAGACGGTTTCCGGGATGAAGACATCCGGCCGGCGTGCGTGGCCATTGGCCGCCGCCCGCAGATAGTCGCGGCCTTCTTTCAGATAGAGCGGCCAGCCCTCGATGACGGTGGACGGCCGGCGGTCGGCGATGGTGGTCTGCAACGGGTTCATGTTTTTTTTCCTTTGCACCCGGCATGGCCGGTCTGAGAGGCAGGCCGCTGCCGCAGGCAGATGAGGGAGGTAAACTGCCAGCCCGTCTTTTCGTAAAACGCCAGGGCCGCGCCGTTGTTGCGGTCGGCCAGCAGCTGCAGCCGGCCGGCACCTTTTGCTGCAGCCCAGGCGGCGATTTCATCGAGCAGCCGGCGGCCGATGCCGCGCTGCCGAAAGCAGGCGGAAACCACCACGTCCTCGACCAGCACCGCAGGCCCGCCTTCAGCGGTGGAGACCACCAGTTGGCCGCTAACCATGCCAACGGCCCTGTCCCCGTTTTCGGCCACCACGACCCGGGCGAAGGGGTTGCCGAGCAGCAGCAGCAGGCCGCGGCGCTGCAGCTCGGCGTTGAAGGTGAAATCCTCCTCGATGGAGAAGAGCTCCGCCAGCAGTTCGACCAGGGCGTCGAGATCCTCCAGCCGGGCGGAGCGGAACAGGATGGTCTCGTTCATGCTCCGCCTCAGCCGATGCGATACCCGGCAGCCGGCGCACCGTCCTCGAGGCCGTCGAGAATGGCGTCGATGGCCTCTTCGGAGTCCACCCCCTTGAACCACCAGTTCTCGGGCTGCACCACCATGATCGGACCTGACTCGCACTGCTTGAGGCAGGTGGTGGCGGTGACCAGACAGTCGAGGCCACGGTCGAGTATCTCTTCTTCCAGATATTGCAAAAAACCGTCGGTCTGTTTGTGGCAGATGCCCTTCTTGTCTCCTGCAACCCGGAAGCTCTGGCAGACGAGAATCTGTCGTGCGGGTGTTGCCATATCGTTTCTCCTTGATTGGGTGTTGTTCCGTCGCGGCAGACGTGTGTCCATGCCGCTCTTATTTTTTCCGTCGTTTTTGGGCCGTTCCGCTGAAATGCTCCAGCGCTCCGGTGATCTCGCCTTCAGCAATGAGCACCGTGATGCCGTTATCGGCCAGTATTTTTTTCGGTTTGTCCCCGGCGCCGGCGGCAAGCAGCAGAAAGCAGTCGGCAAGGGTATCGGCCAAAAGCAGCCAGCGGGAATCGCCGCCCCCCGGTTCCGGTGCGGGTCGTGAGCCCAGCAGGCAGAAAAGCCCGTCCTCGCGGGGCCCGTAGACCAGAAACCGCACCGCCTGGCCGAGATGGCAGTCAACCTCCATGCCGCTGGAGCTCGCCACCGCCACGTTCGGCCGATTTTTTTGGGGGGTCATCCCCCCTCCCCCTGCCCGGCTGGCTGTGGCCGCCACCACCAGCGACCGGCAGGGTTCGATGACCTTCAGGTAACGCGCCGCGGCGGTCCTGGCCCGGCCGATGAGATCGCAATCCACCACTGAAACTTCTTCCGTACCGGCCGGCGGCCGGAAGGGCAGAACCACCATGGTGCTTGCCCCCAGTGGTGCCATGGCAGCGGCCACTGCCCCAGCCTGATCCTGATTCGCCCCTGGATAGAGGGTAAAAGCTATGGTCACCGGCAGCCCTGCCTGGCGGCAGGCGTCCACCGCCTTCGGCTGCTCTTCGAGCAGTACTTTTACGGCCTCGGAGAGCGGCAGGTTTCTGGTGGAGGGCCGTATCCACTGATAGATTTTCTCCGCACTTTCAACCGACACCGCAGGAACGACAAGAGTCACCCCGGTACAGCCCCGGGCCGCGAATTCGGCAGCTCGCTCGGCCAATCCCAACCCCAGGGTGGTGACCGTTACCGGGTTAGCGCTGTAACAGCGCCGGATGCGGGCAACGAGTTCCAGGGAATTTTCCGGCGTGGCCAGCGGGTCACCGGGGCCGTGCAGGGCGATTTCGCAACCCGCCATCACCTCCGGACTCTCGGCCAGCCAGTCAAGAGCGTCGGCGGCCATCAGAGCCGGCTGCGGCTTGGCCTCACCGTCGAACCGGCTGCGGGCCACCGCCCGCACCGCCACCGGCAGCTCGACCCGCGCCCCCTCGGCCTCGCCGCCGCAGGAACAGCCGCCCCGGACCGGACCGGGAAAAGGTATGACCGTCATGCTCTTGCTCCCTTTTCAATCGTAAAGCGGGGACAGATCTACTTTTTCAAAGAAAAAACAAAATCAGTCCCCTGCCGTCCCTTGCAGGAAAAGTTGTTGATTGAAGGCCGGGCAGGTCCCCCTGCCCGGCCCACGTCTCACGTCTCACGTCTCACTTCTTCCTTCTCTCTGCTCCTACAGCACGAGTTCGAACTTCTGTTCCTGATCGTCCCGGTCCTTGCGGTCGAGCAGCACGCCGAGCATCTTTTCGAGAAGCCGCAGGCCGCCCTTGTAGCCCACTGTCGGGAAATACTGATGTCCCTGGCGATCGAGAATCGGAAACCCCCAGCGCACATACGGAATGTCTTCGTCGCGGGCGATGTACTTGCAGTATGTGTTGCCGATCAGCAGATCCACCGGCTCGTTCTTGATCCACTGATGGAGCAGGAACATATCGCCCTTGGCCCGGACGTTCACTTCGAACGGCATGTCCCTGGTGAGTTCCTTGATCCGCTTTTCAAAGGCGTTGCCCGGCGTGCCGGTGACCACGTGCACCGGGCACATGTCCATGGACACCAGGAACTCGGTCATGGCGATCAGTTGGTCCGGGTCACCGACCAGGGCCACCTTTTTGTGATAGGTGTACTGGTGCATATCGGAAATCATGTCGACGAGCTGGCCGCGTTCGTTGGTGATCTCTTCCGGTATGGTTACCCCGGCAATGGTCCGCAGGGCATCGATGAAGCGATCGGTGGCAGACAACCCAAACGGCATGTCGAGCACCGAGCACGGCACCTTGCACTTGGTGTCGAGCCAGCGGGCGGCATCGGCCGAGCACCACTCGCCAAGGGCCAGGGTACCAATGGAGTCGCCGGTTGATTTCAGTTCCTTCATGGTCACGCCACCTTCCGGGAACATCTTGTACTCGCCGGAAAGCGGTCCGTTCAGCACGCCGGAGGTATCCGGAAAGAGGATGAAGCCGACGCCGATCAGGTTCACCAGGCGCTTGATCTCCTCCATGTCGGCGGGTTCCACCCAGCCGGGGATGATGTTGATCAAGCCGTTCTTCTTGCCGGTGGGCTCGGCCACCATGGCCATGGATTTGACCATGTTCGAAAACCCGGTGACATGCGAGCCGACGTAGCTCGGGGTGCTGGCGTAGATGACATCCTTGCCGGCCGGGATCTTGCCCTCGTTGGCCGCCTTGGTCTTGATCTGTTTCAGATCATCGCCGATGGTCTCGGACAGACAGGTGGTGTGCACGGCGATCACTTCGGGGTCATAGACCGAGAAGATGTTGCTGATCGCCTGCAGCATGTTGGCCTGACCGCCGAAGACCGAAGCACCTTCGGTGAACGAGCTGGTGGAGGCGGATATGGGCTCTTTGTAGTGCCTGGTCAAAGTGGAGCGATGGTAGGCGCAGCAGCCCTGGGAGCCGTGACTGTGCGGCAGGCAACCGTGGATGCCGAGCGCCGCGTACATGGCGCCGATGGGCTGGCAGGTCTTGGCCGGGTTGATGGTCAAGGCGCTGCGCTCGCTGATTTCTTTGGGTGTATGTCGAAGTAGCATATTCTTGCCTCGTATTCGTTTAAGTGACGCTGTGATTTGGCCTTACTGATAGCCCGGCCGCAAATAAGCGGTCACAGGGTGCCGCAGATGCGCGGAAGAGGTTTGCCCGCTATACATCTGGTATGCGGGCAGGCCGATGACAAAGCAGGTAAACGAGCCTGCGAGACTCCGGATGCGGTGCCCTGTGACCGCGCCCCCACCCTATTCCCACTGATAGGTGGCGGAGAGCTGCGGGTTCTGCTGCCAGGGGGCCTTCATGTAGCCCCAGACCTTGCTGTTCACCAAGCGGTCGATCTCCTTGTAGAAATTGATCGCGCCTTTGAACCCGGCATAGGGGCCGCCGGAATCGTAGGAATGGAGTTGCTTCATGGGCACGCCGAGCTTCTGGATGGAGAACTTCTCCTTGATGCCGGCGCAGAAGATATCCGGCTTCATCAGCTCCACCAGTTTCTCCGCTTCGTACTGGTTGAGATCGTCGATGATCAGGGTGCCCTTGTCCATGTCCGGGGCGAGTCCGTCGTAGTGCTTGAAGGCGTAGCCGCTTTCTTCGAGCTTTTTCATTTCTGCATCACTCTTGCGCGGCTTGAACCGGGTCTCGTCGGGCTCCACCTCGATCTCCTCGATGTTGCGGCTGTCGGCATCCACGGTGAGATTCGGGATCACCTGGCGGCCTTCGTAGTCGTCACGGTGGCCGAACTCGTAGCCCGCCGAAATGGTCTTCATCCCCAGTTCGTCAAAGAGCTCCTTGTAATGGTGGGCCCGGGATCCGCCCACGAACATCATGGCGGTCTTGCCCGCGGTGCGCGGCAGGATCTCTTGAATTGCCGCCTCCACCTCGGGCATCTCCTCGGCGATCACCGCCTCCACCCGCTCGATGAGGGCCTGGTCGCCGAAATACTCGGCAATCTTGCGCAAACTCTTGGCCGTGGCCTTGGCGCCGATGAAGTTCACCTTGATCCAGGGAATGCCGAACTTGGTTTCCAGCATGTCGGCCACGTAATTGATCGACCGGTGGCACATGACCGCGTTCAGGTCCGCCTGGTGGGCCGAGGCGAACTGGTCGTAGGTCGAGTTGCCGGAAAAGGTGGAGATACAGGTGATGCCGCATTTATGAAAGATCCGGTCGATCTCGAAACCGTCGCCGCCGATGTTGTACTCACCGAGCAGATTGATCTTGTACTCGCCCTCCTTGGGCACGTCGTTCTCGCCCACGATGTGGCGGAACACCTGGTTGTTGGCGATGTGGTGGCCGGCGGACTGGCTAACCCCCTTGTAGCCCTCGCAGGAGAAGGCATAGACGTTGCAGTCGCCGAACTTGTCCTTCATCCGCTTGCTCACCGTGTGGATGTCGTCGCCTATGAGCCCCACCGGGCAGGTGGCGAAAACGGCGATGGACTTCGGGTGAAAGAGGTCGTAGGCCTCCTGGATCGCGGCTTCGAGCTTTTTTTCGCCGCCGAAGATGATGTCCGAGTCCTGCATGTCGGTGGAGAAGCAGTAGTTCATATAGTTCTCGCCGTCCGGGCCGGCATCGGTCTGGTTGCGGCGGGTGAGCCAGGCGTAGAACGAGCAGCCGATGGGGCCGTGGACGAGATTGACGATGTCCCGGGTCGGGCCCATGATCACGCCCTTGCAGCCGGCGTAGGTACAGCCGCGCATGGTGATGATGCCCGGCGTGGTCCGCACGTTGGCGGTGATCTCCGGGGTCTCGTTTTCAAGCGCCTCGTTGATCATGATCTGCCTGGCGCGCTTGCGGGCCACCTTGGCAGGGTATTTCTCGAGAAGCTGGGCCTTGACCTCGGCCGGGTCCCACTGCACCAGCTTTTCCTTGTTTGTCGTTGCCATGTCACTGTCTCCTTGTAATTAGGCTATCGCCTTGGCACCCTTCTCGCCTGTACGCACCCGCACCGCATCGCCCAAAGGCACGACGAAGATCTTGCCGTCGCCCGGCTTGCCGGTCTGGTTGGCGGCAATGAGCGCCTGCACCACTTCCTTCACCTGTTTGTCCGGTACCACCGCGGTCACCATCCGTTTCGGGTAGAGTTGCCCCTTGCCGCCCAGGAGAGAAGCGGCTTCCTCGTAGCCCTGGCGCGCTCCGGCCAGCACCTGCGGGTTGGCAAAGCCCACCCCGCGGCCATGGGCCTCGTGGGCGAAAAAGGCGTCGATGCCGCAATCGGTGAGGGCCTGTTTGGTCTGGTTCATCATATTGATGCGCACAATGGCGATGACCTCTTTCATGCCGGCACCCCCTCGGCTGCGTATTGGGTTTCCTTGACCCCGGAACTGATGGTGTAGGACTCTTCCACCGGGCTGACAAAGATCTTGCCGTCGCCAAAGGCGCCCTTGCCCTTCGAGCGGGCGGTCTTCATCACCGTGTCGATGAAGAAATCCTTGTCCGCCTCGTTTATCACGCTCAGCAGCATGACCTTGGGGATTTCGTCGTAGGTCACTTCCCCGATCTTGATGCCCCGCTGCTTGCCGCGGCCGGCCACCGAGTATTTTGTAACCGCCGGAAACCCCGCATCCATGAGGGCGGCAAGGACGTTATCAACTTTTTCTGGCCTGACAATCGATCGAATCATGATTAGCATGGTATTTTCTCCTGCTCTTGGTTGAGTAATGGTGTTGAGAGGTATCAGGCGTCCAGCAGGCCGTATTCCATGAGGAGCTGCTCGAGTTCCTCGATGGCGAGCGGCGTCGGCACCACGAACATCTTGTTCTGATCGATGGCCTTGGCAAGCCCCCGGTACTCGTCGGCCTGCTCGGCTTCGGGCTTCCACTCGATCACGGTCTTGCGGTTGATCTCGGCGCGCTGCACGTCGTTGTGGCGGGGCACGAAGTAGATCATCTGGGTGCCGAGCTTCTTGGCGAACTCCTCGATCATTTCCTTTTCGTTGTCCACGTTCCGCGAGTTGCAGATAAGGCCGCCCAGGCGCACGTTGCCCGAGGAGGCGAATTTGACGATACCCTTCGAGATATTGTTGGCCGCGTACATGGCCATCATCTCGCCGGAGCAGACGATGTAGATCTCCTCGGCCTTGCCGTCGCGGATCGGCATGGCGAAGCCGCCGCAGACCACGTCGCCGAGAACGTCGTAGAAGGCATAGTCGAGGCCGACTTTTTCCTCGTAGGCGCCGAGGCTTTCGAGCATGTTGATCGAGGTGATGATACCGCGGCCGGCGCAGCCGACGCCGGGCTCGGGGCCGCCGGACTCGACGCACAGGGTGCCGCCGTAGCCTTCCTTGCGGATATCCTCGAGTTCCACGTCTTCGCCTTCCTCGCGCAGGGTGTCGAGCACCGACTTCTGGGCGAGACCGCCCAGGAGCAGCCGGGTGGAGTCCGCCTTGGGGTCGCAGCCGACCACCATGACTTTGCGCCCCAACTCAACGAGCCCCGCCACCGTATTCTGGGTTGTGGTGGATTTGCCGATGCCGCCCTTGCCGTAGATCGCTACCTTTCGCATGATGTTCCTCCTTGTACAAATTTGTATGGTGTTCAGGGAATCGCCGTAATCTCTGGCAATCCTGGCATGGTTCGAGAAGCCTCTTCCCCTCGTGAACACGATGCCGTTGTCTTTGCCCAAGGGTTTATCAAGGTTCGTGCCACAGCCGCATATTTCTTACATTCACATACAAATCAGCTAATTACTGAAAATCAGACTGACTTTCGAGCTCTCCAGGCCTGTTCATTGTCCGGCACAATTCTGTACACCAGAAAGCTTCGGCACAATTATGTACACAAAGAGAATATTTTTTCTAAAAAATACCAAAAATGTAAATCGCCGACAGTGACAAACCCACAGCCATAATGTATCTTACCAAAATAACAGTAAAAAAAGATTACACCCTGGCAGGTCTCGGATTTGCATTTACCAGTGCCAGGCCAGGCAACACCCGCAATTCCACATAAGGAAATTTCCCCCATGAAACCGTGCGGCACCACGACACCCTTTCCGAAAAACACCCTGATCACCACCGAGGTCATCGAACTGCAGGCTTTGTTCGAAATCGCCCAGCTCATCGGCTCGGCCCATGACCTCACCACCACCCTGAACCGGGTGCTCCGGGTCCTGCACGACATCCTGCGCATGGAGCGCGCCACCCTTTCCCTCATCGCCGGTGAGCAGGACCGTCTGGTGATCCGCGCCTCCTACGGCCTGTCCGACGCCGAGAAGAACCGCGGCGTCTACCGGCTGAACGAGGGGATAACCGGAAAAATCTTCCAGAGCCGCTCGCCCTTCGTGGTGCCGGACATCGGCTCCGAGCCGCTCTTCCTGAACAAGACCGGCTCCCGCAGCATCGCCAAGGAAAAACTTTCCTTCATCGGCGTGCCGGTGTTCATCGCCCAGGAAGTGGTGGGTGTGCTCACCGTGGACCGGCTCTTCGGGCTCGAGATCTCTTTTGAAGAAGACGTGCGTTTCCTGTCGGTCTGCGCCACGCTAATCGGCCAGTTCCTGCAACTGAACCGGGCCATCGCCCGAAAGCACGAGATGCTGCGGGAAGAAAACATCTGTCTGCGCGAGCAGCTCAAGAGCCGCTACAGCCACCCCAACATCATCGGCCAGGGCAAGGTCATGCAGGAGGTGTTCCGGGCCATCGAAAAGGTGGCGCCCTCCCTTGCCACCGTGCTGGTGCTTGGCGAATCCGGCACCGGCAAGGAGCTGGTGGCCCGGGCCATCCACCAGGCGAGCAGCCGAAGCGATAGGCCTTTCGTCAAGGTGAACTGCGCGGCGCTTCCCGAAAATCTGCTGGAGTCCGAACTTCTCGGCCACGAAAAGGGCGCCTTCACCGGGGCGCATGCCATGAAGAAGGGGCGCTTCGAGCTGGCCGACACCGGCACTCTCTTTCTCGATGAAGTGGGGGAACTGCCGCTTGACCTGCAGGCCAAGCTTTTGCGGGTATTACAGGAAAGGCAGTTCGAGCGGTTGGGCGGCACGAAGACGATCAAGGTCGACGTGCGGTTGGTTGCCGCCACCAACCGCAGCCTGCAGGAGGCCGTGGCCCAGGGCGATTTTCGCCTCGACCTCTACTACCGGTTGAACGTGGTGCCCATGCTGTTGCCGCCGCTCCGCGACCGGCCCGAGGACATTCCACTGCTTCTCGACCACTTCCTGCGGGAGAGCAATCACCGCAACCTCAGGAAGACCAGGATGACCAGCGAGGTGGTGAGCTTTCTCTCCTCCTACGACTGGCCGGGCAACGTGCGCGAGCTCGAAAACCTGGTGGAGCGGTTGGTGATCATGGCGGACAACGATCTGGTGCGGCTTGCCGACCTTCCGGTATTCATGACCGCCGAACCGGAGCGGCCGGTTCGGCCTGTTCCGGCTCAGATCGGGGCCGCGCCTGCTTCCGGAGACGGCGGCCACGGTGCAAGGCACCTGCAGGATCTGGAAAGAGCGGAGGTGGAAGCGGCGCTCCGCCGCCACGGCTGGGTACAGTCGCGGGCCGCCCGGGAACTGGGGATCACCCGGCGGCAGATGGGCTACCGGATCAAAAAATATGACCTGAAACCTTCGTAAGCCAGGTGGACAGGCGGTGCCCTGTTCCGCTCAGATCTCCTCGGCGGCGATGGCGGCAAGCTCCGCGTCATCGAGGGGCCGGCTGCAGCGCCGGGAGAGATCCCGCACCCGCGAAAGGGCTCTTTCGAGACTTTCCCTGGAGAGAAAAATACCAAGTCTGCCAAGCGTTGCGGCCAGGGCGGCGCGGCCGCTCTTGCCGCCCACCAGCAGCCTGCGGCTGCTCCCCACCCGTTCCGGCGCGTAGGGTTCGTAGGTCTTCGGGTCTTTGTACAGTCCCTGCAGATGCAGGCCACTCTCACAGGTAAAGATGTTTTCGCCTACCAGCGGATGCTGGGGAGAAATTGAGCGGCCGGAAGCCGCCGCCACCGCCGCGCAGAGATTTTTCAAAATCTCGGTTCGGTACTGTCTTGCTCCGCCGGCCGGCCCCGGCCCCAGGGCAAGGTACCCCACCACCTCCTCGAGCCGGGCGTTGCCGGCCCGCTCACCGAGCCCCAGCACGGTAACGTCGGCCCAGTCGGCGCCGGCCTCCAGGGCCGACAGCGCATTGGCCGTGGCCATGCCGAAATCGTTGTGGGTATGCACCCCAACCTCGATGGATGCCGCCTTCTTCAACCGCCCCACCCGTTCAACGATGCCAGCCGGGGTACCGATCCCCACCGTATCGGCAAGCCGTACCCTGCTGGCACCGCTGCGGGCCGCCACCCTGGCCAGTTCCTCGAGGAAACGCGCCTCGGCCCTGGTGCCGTCCTCCAACCCGACCGAGATCCTCGTAATCCCCAGAGAACGGCCGAGCCGCACGCCGCTGGAAAGCATGGCCCGCACTCCATCCCGGTCGCTGCGCAGCTTTTCGCGGATGTGAAGGTCGGAGCTCGGGATCGACAGGTTGAGAACATCGGGGGCCAGAGAGGCGGCGAACCGGATATCCTCCTCCCGGCAGCGGCACCAGAGGGCGAGGCGGCTCGCCGCCCCGTCGCCAACCAGTACCCGGGCCGCGTTCATCAACGAAGGAAGCGCTCCATCGCGCCGGGTTGCCACCCCAAGCTCGATCTCCTCAATCCCCAATGCCAGAAGCCGGTGGACAACTGCCACTTTCTCCGGCAGCCCGAAACCGACCCCCGGAGTCTGTTCTCCTTCGCGCAACGTAGTGTCGACGAGTCCAAGCATGGTGCGTTCCTCCGGATTTTTTCTGAAAAACTGAGACCGTTCCCGACAGGACCGCCGCTTCCGCGCCGGTCACTTTTTTCTGTTTGCAACCGCCGAGCCAGCCCAGAACACCCCATCTTTTCACAATCACATCGGGGAGAAACACACAAAGAACAAGGAAGCACCGCAGCGCCGCCAAAAAAAATGTCCGCACAAAAATGTGCGGACACGACAAAAAGGAACACGCCCTTGCTTCAACCTGACCAAGCCTTCCGACAAACACATCAACCCGTCAGGAAAGAACGGCCGGTTTTTTCCAGGACCTCTTCAATCCCTTTCCTTCTCCGCCCGGACCTTTGTGCTCCTCCGGAACGGAACTACACGGAAAACGGTTTCTGCCCAAAAATACTCACCGCGTTTGGCGAACCTCGACCGGGAAAACCATTTTGTTATAAATTCCGCTTCTCTCCATGCTTTTCCAGAATACCCCGGATCTCCGCCATCACCATGGTCGGGTCGATGGGCTTCTCGATATAGCCGTTGCAGCCGGCGGCCAGCAACCGCTCGCGGTCGCCGCTCATGGCGTAGGAGGTCATGGCGATGACGGGAATGGAGCCGTTGGCTTCGGAGGAGCGGATCCGCTTCAGCACCTCGTAGCCGTCGATGTCCGGCAACTGGATGTCGAGAATGACGAAATCCGGCCGCTCGGCAAGAACCCGTTCGACGCCCTTTTCGCCGGTCTCCGCTCCCACCGTGTCGATCCCGTTCTTGTTGAGGATAAGACAGATGAGCGCCATGTTGTCCGGCGTGTCTTCGATGACGAGTGCTTTTGTCATGGATGTTTCCTTGTTTTTCAAACCGCCCGCCAGGGCGTTCTTGCCCTTTAGCCTTTACCCTTTACCCTTTAGCCTTCCTGCCCCAAATCCATCGGCACCCGGAGCCAGAAGCGGCTGCCACGGCCCTCTTCGCTCTCCACCCCCACCTCGCCGCCCAGCACCTCGACGGCCAGCTTCTTGGTGAGATAGAGCCCCAAGCCGGTGCCGGGCACCGCGGTCATGAGTGGGGTTTCGAGGCGCACGAAGGAGCCGAAGAGCCGGGGCAAATCTTCCTCCTTGATGCCGATGCCGGTATCACTGACGCTGATCTCCACCGAGCCCGCCACCGTTTCCCGGTCCGTCGTTCCGGTTTCAGTCTGCCCCTTCGCAACAACGGTCACCGTGCCCTGTTCGGAAAACTTCACCGCGTTGCTCAGATAGTTGAGCAAACACTGCAGAAGACGCTTACGGTCGGTGCGCAGCGTAACCCTCCCCTCGGGCAACCGCATGACGATCTCGAGTCCCTTTTCCTCGGCCTGCCGGCGGACCTGGCCCACTGCCTCGTCCAGCAGGCCCTTGAGTTCGAACTCCTCGGCATGGGGCGTGATCTTGCCGCTCTCGATCTTGGCGATGTCGATGACGTCGGTAATCAGCGAGAGCAGATGCTTGCCGGCCCGGAAGATGCGGCCCAGGTGCTCGCGCTGGTCGTCGGTTATCTCGCCGCCCATGCCCTGCAGCATGACCCCGGAAAAACCGATGATGGAGTTCAGTGGCGTGCGCAGCTCGTGGCTCATGCTCGCGATGAACATGGATTTCAAGCGGTCGAGCTCCTGGAGCCGTTCGTTGGCCAGACCAAGCTCCCGGGTCTTGTCGTTGAGGTCCTCGACGATGTTGACCAACGCCAACTGGCTGCGCCGCAGGTCTTCGCCACGCATCTCGAACTCCCTGGTGCGCTCCGCCACCCGCACCTCCAGTTCCTGGTTCAGTCGGCGAAGCTCTTCCTCCATGAACTTACGGGTCTCGATGTCCTGGATGACCGAAATGAAATATTTCGGATCTCCCGAGGACTCGCGCAGAAGAGACACGGTAAGCTCGATCCAGACCAGGGAGCCGTCCTTGCGGACGTAGCGCTTCTCCATGGAATAGGTGGCAATGGAACCGGCCAGAAGCTGGCGGACGTTGTCGAGATCGGCGTCCAGATCGTCGGGGTGGGTGATATCCTGGAAGGTAAGACCCAGCAGTTCCCCGCGGGGATAGCCGACGATATCGCAGAGCCGCTGGTTGACCGCCAGCCACTTGCCGTCGAGCCCCACCTGGGCAAAGCCCACCGCCGCCTGCTCGAAGAGACCGCGAAAGCGCTCCTCGCTTTCCCGCAACGCCTCCTCGGCATGTTTGCGGTCGGTGATGTCGAGGAGAACGCTCAAAAAATAGTGCTGCTTCTGGAGCTCGACGCTTTCACCGGAGATCAGGCAGTTGGCCACGCTGCCGCCCTTCCGGTAAAAATCCGCTTCCATGGCGAGCACCTTTCCCTGCTGCCGCAGTAACCCGAGAAAACGGTCGCGCTCCAAGGGCTCCACCCACATGCCGAGCTCCACCGTGGTACGCCCGGAGATCTCTTCCCTGGTGTAGCCACTCAGGCTTAGAAAGGAGTCGTTGACCTCGATGAACTGGCCCGTCGATGCGTCGGTGAGGGCGATGGCGTCGGGGCTGCTACGGAAGGCGGCGGCGAATTTTTCCTCGGACAGGCGCAGGGCCTCGTCCATGCGTTTCCGCTCCGAAATGTCCTCCGCCGAGGACCAGATGAACTGCTCGCCGCCCCGCTCCACCAGCAGGCCCTGGAGGCGCACCGGCACCAGGTGGCCGGCCTTGTGGATGTATTCCTTCTCGTAGGGGCCATAGCGTCCGCTGGCGTGCAGACTCTCGAGTTGGCGGGCCTCCTGGTCGGCGTACTTCTTGGGCGTGATGTCCCAGTAGGAGAGCCCGAGGGTCTCGTCCACCGTGCGGCCGATGATCGCTCCATAGGCCGGGTTGACTTCCACCAGGGAGCCGTCCATGCGGCAGAGGGCAAGCCCCAGGGGCAACTGGGCCATGAGGCGGCGGGCTGATCTTTCCTCTTCCTGCCGGGCGAGGCGCGACCTTTCGAGACGATTGGCCATGCCCCGGATAAGGACGTAGAGCAGAACGGCGGTGACCAGGACATAGAACCAGCCCTTGAAAGTCTGCACCCGGGTGAGCAGGTCTGCATCCTTGACGAACCAGAGCACGATGGAGTCGGAAAAGAGGATCCACATGACACCAGAGAGGGCGTAGAGCACCACGATCACAAGTGGGCTCAACCGGTCTCTTTTCTCCTGGCTGCCGTTCATGCTCAATCAATCCTCAGAGATTGTGCCGCCGGGGGATTCGTCGGTGCGATCTCGCCGCAACCTGTCGAGTTCCTCTTTCAACTCCACCATCTTCAGCTCACGGCCGACGAACAATTTGTTGAAGCGTTCGAGCTCACTGTTCTTTTCGTCGAGCTCCAGGGTCCGCTGCTTCACCTTCTCCTCCAGGGTCGAGGTGTACTGCCTGGTCTCTTCATAGAGCCTGACGTTCTCTACGGCCAGAGCGATCTGGGCCGAAACCGTCTCCAGGAGCTTCAGGCTCGAGGCAGGCGGCTGGCGGTCGGTGCGGGTGAACACGCAGAGCACGCCAAGGCACTGGCCGCTCGAGAGCAGGGGAAAAGCCGCGTGGAAACGGATATCCTCGTTGCGGGTGGCCTCCCGGGTGGCGTAATGGAGCACCGCTTCCCTGTTCTCGAGGATAAGCGGCTTGTGGTCCCGGGCGCATTCACCGCACAAACAGTCGCCCACCTTGACCTCGTTGGTGGTCAGCTCCTTGATGGTGTCGGCGGAGGCGCCCCGCTCGGCGGCCAGGTGCAGAACCTCGCCCGCCCCCACCTCGCAAATGGTGCCGCCCTCGAGTCCGGTGACCCGCAGGGCCTCATCAAGAATATTTTTAAAGAGATCCTGGCGGTCCAGGGTGGAGGAGCAGGCCAGGATGATCCGGTTGATCGCCCGCAGTTCCTCGTTGGCCCGGGTGATTTCGTTTTCTGCCTTTTTGCGCTCGGTGATCACCTCGGAAAAAAGAATGATGCCGCCGATCTCCCCCCCAGGTTCGTGCCAGGGCCGGATCTCCCAGCGCACCCAATCAAGTGAACCGTCGGCCCGGGGAAAGGGGTCCTCGTCGTTTTTCTCGACGGCCCCGGCCAGGCAGCGCCGGTGGATCTCCTTCCAGTGTTCGGGAATCTCGGGAAACACCTCGTAGTGGGAACGGCCGGAGAGGTCCTGGTCGCCCAGGCTGTAGTCCTTCTGGTAGCGCCGGCTGGCCACTATATAATTCATTTCCCGGTCCAGCATGGCGATGGCCGCCGGTGAATGCTCGACAAAGAGACGAAGCACCTGCTGCTGGCGCAGAAGCTTCTCTTCGGCGGCCTTGCGTTCCGAGATGTCGCGCAGTAGCACGATAATCCGGTCCACCCGGCCAATGGCGGCCCGCCGCATGTTGACCTCGGCCCAGAACAGGCGGCCGGAGTTGTCCCGGGCATGCCACTCGAAGAGCTGGGGCTCGCCGGCCGCGGCCTTGGCGATCCAGGCCAGGGCCTCCTTCTGGGTGTAGGGCGGCTTCCCCGAGCTGAGGGACTCGATATCCGCCTCCAGGGCCTGCTGGCGGCTCGTTTTGAACATCTCGCACATCCTCTGGTTGACGTCGAGGATGGCGCCGGTGCCCAGCTCGTGGATGAAGATGGCATCGTTGGCCGCATCGAAGATGGTGCGAAACCGCTCTTCACTGAGTTGCAGTTCCCCAAGGCCAGTCTCGATGCGGTCCAGCATCTCGTTGAAGGTATGGGCCAGGCGGCTGATCTCGTCGTCGCCGGGGGGGATTTCGGCCCGCAGGGCATAGTTTTTCTCCCGGGCCACCAGGGCGGCGGTTTCCGCAAGTTTCGCAACCGGAGAAAAAACGAGTTTCTGCAAGCGGTTGGAGAAAAGAAAGGCGGTGGTGCCGGTGGCCACGACCACGAGGAGGGCGACGAGGAACTGTCGCAGCAGCCGTTCGTAATACTGATCGAGCCCGGCCCGGATGTACAGGGTGCCGATCGCTTCGCCGCCCAGCTCCACCGGTTGGCCCAGCAGAAGCCGGCCCCCGCGGAACAGGTGGCCACCCTCCCCCAGTTCAGGCCCCGCCCAGCCGCATTCCGTGCTGCCCTGCCGCGCATAGGCGGCCACCAAGCGGTCTCCATGGCTGATGCAGGCTTCGTGGACCGCCTCCAGGGCCTGCAGGGCCGCGAGGTTCTCCTCGGCAAGCTGCGGGTCGTCGAAAACCAGGGCGGCGGTGCTGCGGTCGGCCACCACCCGGGCGATGACCCGAACCTCCCGCACCAGAGTCTGGCGGGCCGTGTACCAGTTCCCCACCGCATAGAACAGGCTGACCGCCAGCAGACTCGACACGCAGGTGAGCAGGATGATCAGGGTCAGTTTGGCGGAGGTGGTCAGTGGGCTTTTCATCTGAACTCGTCTCGAACCCCGTTATTCCACGATGGTGGCGACTTCCAGCAGCTTGGCGCTGATCTTCAGGCTGGCCCGGCGCGCCGCCCGGGAATTGATCTCAAGGCGCACCTTGCCGTCCCGCACCACAAAACCGATCACTCCTCCCTGCAGGGCAAAGTCCGGTATCTCGCCGACGGTGAGAACGCTCCGTTGCCGGGCCTGCTCCAGAATATGGCCCAGTCCATAACGCTCCGAAGAGCCCACGAACAGTACCCGGCAACCCTCGATGCTTTCGGCCCTTTCCAGATACCGCAGCCGCAGGGAGCGGCCGGCCACGGTGCGGCTGGTTATCGGTTCCAGGGCGCCGCCAAAGGGGTTGTCGCCGAGAACGCAGACCTCCAGCGGCTCACCGGCGGCGAGCACCGTCACGGGCCAGGTCACGAAATTGGCGAAGTTGTAGATATAGGCGGCCTTGACCCGGTATTCGGCCTCATCGGCCTGGATCGGTTCCGGTCGCGCCATGTTCAAGGACAATACAGCCAAGAACCAGAACAGCACGGCGCGATGGCGCGATGGTCTCTGCCTTTTTCCGCCCATCGCTCCTCTCAAAAGGCATAGCGCAGGCCGCAGAGGACCGTGCGCGGGTTCTGGGGTGACTCGGCAAAGGTGATGCTGACTCCGGTGCCGGCGTTGGCGTAGCGCTGGTCGAAGAGGTTGTCGACCCGCAGGGAAAAAGAGAGGCCGGGGATGATGTCCTCGACCCCGGCCCGCAGACCCACGAGCCAGTAAGAGCCGGCCGAGGTGGTGGAGGCGCCGCCGCCCACCAGGGCATCGACGTCGGTGGAGGAATCGTCGATCCAGTAAACCAGCGGCGTCAGGTAGTACCTGCCCCGGTAGCGGTAGGTGAGCCCGAGCTTCAGCTTGTGTGGAGAAACGAACGGCAGGTCCACCTTTTTCCGGCGCACCGAATCCTCCAGGCTGCCGTCTATGTAGGAATAGTTGCCCCACGTCTTGAGAGTCGAGGAGCCGAAGGCGGCCAGGCAGGAGAGCTCGAGGTCGCCGCCAAAAAGTTCCAGATCGCCGAGGTTGTCGTTGTGGGAGGTGGAGGCGATGACGCCGCCGTCGATGAAGTCGGCCACCGGTTCCGGTGTGCCGGTGTTCATGATCAGGTTGTCCACCCGGGAATGATACAGGGAGAGCGCGGCGGAGAAACGGGGGCTCGGCAGCCAGGAGAAGGTGGCCTCGGTGGTGCGGATCTTCTCGGGCTCCAGATCGGGATTGGGAATGAACATGAAGCCGCTGGTGTAGCGCCCCTCGCTGTCCGTGTCGCCGGAGAAGGCGCCGAAGTGCTCGTAGGTGAACTCGGGGGCCGGGGCCAGAAAGGCCTCGCCGTATAAAAGCTTGGCGGTCAGCTGGCCGGTTGGCTTGTAGATCAAGCCGAGTCGCGGGTTGAAGGTGCTGCCGTAACGGCTGGAGCCGTCGTAACGCGCCCCGGCCACGGTATCGAACTGCGGGTGCCAGGAGCGGCGGTACTGGAAATAGCCGCCGAAATTGTCGTAGCTTGTCTCGAAGATCCTGGCCCGCAGGGTGTCGTCACTGCCCACGTAGTAGAGGGGCTGCTCGCCGGCGCCCCGGTCCGGGTCGTAGGGTACGATGAGGTCGGTGGTCTTGGGGATGGCGGTAAAATGCTCGGCCACCGCGCCCAGCACCAGGTGGTTGCGCTCGTCGGGAGTCCAGGTCACCTGCAGGTCGAATTGGCTGCGATCGGCCTCGGCATACTTGTAACCGTCTTCGAAATTACTGAAGATGTTGTTGAATTTAGAATCAGGGTCGACCTGATAGAAAGAGTAGAGCCCCAGGACGTGGAGGCCGAAGGTCGGGGTGAGCTCGTCGTCGTAATTGGCGTGCAGAGTGCTCACCGTGCTGGTCCAGGTGCCGCGCTTGCCGTAATCGATATAATCCGGCAGCATGCCGGTGGTGGTGGGTGAGGAGAACTCGGACTGGTGAAAGCCGGCCCGCACCGTTTCACCCAGTTGCAGGCCGAGGTCCAGGGTGTGGCTGTCGGTGGCGCCGTAGTAGCCGGCCCGCTCCGCCGCCGGCACCGCCACCTGGCCGCCGAAGGTAACGAGATCGTTGAGGGCGAAGGTATCCCGGTAGGACCCGGAGAGATCCGGGTTGTCGGCGTGGTGGAGGTGGCCCGCCAGGCTCAGGCGCAGACCCTCGGCCAGCCGGTAGTTGCCCTGCCCGTAGAGATAGCGGTAGCCGTCCTCGCCCAGAAAGCTGCCCACCGCGGCCTCGTTCTCCCGGCCGCCCTCGGTGACGATGTTGATGATGCCGGTGAAGGCGTCAGCTCCGTAGAGGGCCGACACCGGCCCGTAGACCACCTCAACCCGCAGGGCGTTGTAGAGCGGAAAATTGTCGGCCACGGCGATCGGGTCACCGGCAGGCGAACCGATGGGCACGCCGTTCTGCTGGATGATGAACCGGCTGTTGCCTTCCACCCCCCGGATGGCGATGCGGTTGGAGGTGGTCTCGTGGGAATAACTGTGGGTATCGACCCCGGGCAGGTCGCGCAGCAGGTCGAAGAGGTTCAGGTAGCCCCGCTCCACCATCTGCTGCCGGGTGATCACCGTCACCTTGGCCGGCGCGTCGACCAGCGGCTCCGGTTTCCTGGAGGCGGTGGTAACGGTGAGAAAGGCAAGCTCCTCGAGATCGAGTTCGAAAAGATCCGGCATGCCACCGGCGCTTTGGGCCTTGGCCGGAGGCGGCAGCAAGGCAGGCAGGGCAAGAACCAGCAGAACGCGAAATGCTTTCCCGAGACTTTCCATGGCAATGCTCTCCCTCCGATCAGGCCGCTACGCACCCATACCTGCGAACGGACAACGGCCGCGCCATGAACGGCGACCCGGCCTCTCCTTCATTTTCCTACTACCGACAGACAGCGAAGTAAAGAAGAAGGGCTCATCCCAGAGGTGCCTGCCCAGCCCCATGCGCAGTCGCCTCTTGCCTGCGCCTCGCCCACGGCTCTGGCGGACGGAACATCCGGAAAGCCAAACAATCGTTTCAGCCGTTCTGTCTCTTCCGCCCCTCTTCTTCTCTCCCGAGGACCCTCACGAAAGCGTCAACCATGTCCCGGTCGAACTGCTCACCGGTGAATTGCCGCAGTTCCGCGATCGCCTGCTCTCTGCCCTGGGCCTGCCGGTAAGGGCGGTCGGCGGTGATCGAGTCGAAGGAGTCGGCAACATGGATGATCTGGGCATAAAGACCGATCTCATGACCCTTGATACCGGCGGGGTAACCTGAACCGTCCGGTTTTTCGTGGTGGTTGCGGATGGCCGGCAGGATATCATGCAACAGACTTATATCCCTAAGGATATCAGCGCCCTGCGCGGCGTGTCTTTGCATGATTGCATGCTCTTCCCGGGTCAGTTCCGTCGGCTTGTCGAGGATCGAGTCCCTGAGGCCGATCTTGCCTATGTCGTGGAGGAGGGCCGCCATTTTCAGTTCACCGACCTGGTCGTCGCCAAGCCCCATCTCCCGGGCGATGCGCTCGGCGTAGGACGCCACCCGCTTCGAATGCCCCGTGGTCCAGCGGCTCTTGGCCTCGAGCGCATTGACCATGGCCCGCACGAAGGACTCGAAAAGTTCCTTGAGGTCGGCCTCGGACTTTCTGAGCGCCAGGTTGGCCGCTTCCAGGTCCTCCACCTTCTTTTCGAGCTGGCGGATGAGCCGGGCCGAGTAGCCTTTCAAAAAGCTGTCCTCCCCCTGCTGCGCCGCTACGGGTTCAGGAGTTAACAGCCCCTGGTCGAACTCCTCTATGATGCCTTTGATGGTGCGTAGAAACTCATCGGGGGCCATGGGCTTGACAATGAAGCGCACCGCCCCCATGCCGAGGCCGAACTGCCGGTCCTGGGGCTCGGTATAGGAAGCGGAATAGAAGACAAAAGGGATGGAGGCGAGCCGCTCGTCCTCCCGGCACAGCCTGCAGAGCTGGTAGCCGTCCATCACCGGCATCAGGATGTCGGAAATGATCATGTCCGGGGGGGTCTGGCGGGCGATTTCCAAAGCCTGGGCGCCATCGGCCGCGGCCAGCACCTCGTAACCTTCCGACCTGAGAGTGGTCTGCAGAATGAGCCGGGAATCGACGCTGTCGTCGACGATGAGGATTTTCACATTGTCCCCCTTTCAGGCCCTTCCCGCCTCGAGCGTCTTCACCCGATCCCGCAGTTCCTTGATCCGGAATTCACGGTCGACGAAGAGCCGGTTCAAGCGCTCGAGATCGGCGTTGCGTTTCTCGATCTCGGAAACCCGCCTCTGCACCTCGTCTTCGAGGGAAAGCGTGTGGCGGCGCAGTTCCTCGATGAGCAGGGCGTTGCGGGTCACCACCGACAGGGTGCCGGCAAGGATTTCCAGAAACTCCCGCTCGTCTTCGAACCCACGTTCCTGCCGGGAGGCGATGCCCAGCACCCCGAGACTTCTGCCCTCCTGGAGAAGCGGCAACGCGGCAAAGGAGCGCATGCCGGCCTCCTTGCACTCATTGAGGGTGCAGCGACCATCCCGGTGGATGTCCCTGGAATAGACCGCCTTTCCCTTGGCGGCCGCAAGCCCGCAGAGACACTGGCCGACCCGTTTCTTCTCGTTGAGGTGGTCGTCGCCGGCCTCGACGCTCCTGGCGCCCTGCAGAATGAGCCAGCCCTCCTTTTCGAGATAGAAAAGGGCGAGATCCGGCCCCACCGCCTGCCGGATGCCGTCAAGGGCGATGTCCACCACGTCTTCCAGAGAACGGCCCTCCATGGCCCGGCGACTCAGTTGATTGAGATTTTCGAGTTGCCTGTTGCGCAGATCGAGTGTTTCTTTCGCTCTTTTCAGATCGGAAATATCCTTGGCGATGTGCACCGAACCGATGAGCGTGCCGTTGTCGTCGAAAATCGGCGAGGCGGTCACCAGCAGCGGCACCCCGATATGGGGATCGCCCACCTCCCGGGTGACGGGCAGGCCGGAAGCCAGCATCTCGGCGTGGGGGCAACTGGGCCAATGGGCCGAACGACCATGCATCACCTCGTGGCAGCGGGTGCCGCGAAGCTCGCCGCTGCTTTTTTTCAGGAACTCGGCCATGGCCCGGTTGACCTGCACGAAACGGAATTCGCGGTCGAGCACGGCCACGAAATCGGTCATGGCGTCGAAGGTCCTCTGCCATTCGAGGGCCTCGGCCGCAGTTTGTTCCCTGTCGGTTTTCATCTCCACCCACGTCCTCCCATGAACTTTATTCGGTTCTGCCAGGATTACCGGTCGCCTCCCATACTACACCATTGCACTGCCAGAAGGCAGGCTGAAACTGCCATGCAGCGTCAAATTCCTGCAAAAACCTCACGCACCTAAGCAGTTGACACCTAACACCTCAGTTCGCTATATATAAGTATACGAGAACACTCGTGAGGCCGGCTCCGCACCCACCGGCTCACCGCCTCCGCGCTCCCTGCAAAACACCGCAGCACAGGCCCGCAAACACCTTCACAACCCAGACGGAGACCTTGACCATGGCACCTGTAACCCTGGCGGATATCTCCCTGGCTCGCCACACTCTCAGCACCCTGCCCCGCCTCGCCGGGTTGCGCAGGGCCTGCCTCAGCGCCCGGTCCGAGGTCTGTATCGAACGGGCCCGCCACGTGACCGCCTTTCTGCGCGACCTGGCCGATCCGGCCGAGTCCATGGAGATCCGTTACGCCCGGGCGGTCAGCCATTTCCTGCGCAACAAGAAGCCCCGGTTCTTCGACGCCAACCTGCTGGCCGGCACCACCACCGGAAAACCCTTCGGCGCTCCGGTCTATCCGGAGCTCACCGGGCTCACCATCTGGCCCGAGCTCGACGTCATGGGCAGCCGGGAAAAGAACCCCCAGGCCCTCACCCAGGCCGAGGCCGACGAGCTGAACGAAGAGATCTTTCCCTACTGGCTCGACCGCACCATCCTCGAGCACACCCGGCACCGGGAGGGCAACCCGCCGGCCATGCGGCTCTTCGAGCGCATCGTGTTCTTCCTGGCCAGCAAGGCGGGCACCATTTCCCATACCGTGCCCCATTACCGGGCCGCCCTCGAAGAAGGCCTGGAGTCCTTGATCGACAAAGCCGCCGCCGAAGAACAGCGGCTCCAAGCCTCGGCCGGGGCCGATCCGGAGAAAGCCGAAAAAATAGACTTCTACCGGGCCGTGCAGATCGCCCTTGCCGGCATCATCGCCTACGCTGAAAATCTCAGCCGGGAAGCAAGCCGCCTGGCCGCCCTCGAACCGTACCCGGACCAACGGGAAAATTTACAAAAAATTGCCGAGGTCTGCGCCCAAGTGCCGGCCAAACCGGCCCGAACCTTCCGGGAGGCAATTAACGGCCTGTGGATCATGCAGGTGGCGATCCATGCCGAGAGCATCAACATGGCCATGAGCCCGGGCCGCCTCGACCAGGTGCTCTGGCCCTGGTACCAGCGCGACCTGGCGGCCGGCCGGCTCACCACGGAAGAGGCCCTGGAGCTCATCGGCTGCCTGTGGCTCAAACTGAACGACAACACCAACCTGGTGCCGGAGACCGCCGAGGAGCTGTTCGGCGGCGCCGGCACCGTGCCCGCCGTCACCCTGGGCGGGGTGGACCAAGACGGCCGGGACGCGGTGAACGACCTCACCTATCTCATGCTGCGGGTTACCGAGCTTTTGAAGACCCGCGACCCCTCAGTCAACGCGCGCTACGACTTCGAAGCAAACAGCCGGACCTATCTCGAACGGGTGGCCTCGGTGATCGCCTCAACCAAAGCGGTGCCTGCTCTCTACAACGACCGGGCCGCCATCGCCACCCTGGTTCGGCAGGGAATTCCCCTGGAGCATGCAAGAGATTACGCTATCATAGGCTGCGTCGAGCTCGCCGTTGCCGGCCGCTCCTACGACGCTTCGAGCTCCATCATGCTCAACCTGGCCTCAGCCCTGGAGCTTGCCCTCTACGCTGGCCGTCGGCCGGTCACCGGCGACGAGCGGATCGGCCCCGACACCGGCGAGCCCGGAACTTTTTCCGACTTCGAGGAGTTCTGGCAGGTCTTCCGCAAACAGCTCGCCTGGCTCATCGGCCAGGCCGTCGAGCTCAATGAACAGCTCGGCCGCAGCCACCAGGAACTGCTGCCCACGCCGCTGCTTTCCGCGCTCTTCGAAGGGCCGTTCGGCAAAGGCCGCGACCTCATCCGGGGCGGCGCCCTCTACAACTCGTCGGGCGCCACCCATATAGGGTTTGCCGACACCGTCGACTCGCTCTCGGCCATCGAGCAGGCAGTGTTCGTCGACCGCCGTTTCTCCTTCGAGCGGCTGCTCAAGGGATTGCGGGACAACTTCGCCAACGACGCCGAGCTGCACGCCTACCTGGTCAACAAAACCCCGAAGTACGGCACCGAAAACCCGGCGGCCCAGAAAAATGCCGAGCGGTTGCTCGGTTTTCTGTTCGAAACCTACCAGGGCTACACCAACTACCGGGGCGGGCGCTACCGGCCGGCCTACTGGACCATGACCAACCACGCCGGCCAGGGCAAGCTCTGCGGCGCGCTGCCCAACGGCCGCAAGGCGAACCAGGTCTTCGCCTCGGGCATCACCCCGGTCTCCCAGGCGGCGACGGGTCTCGCCGGCTGTCTGAACGCGGTGGCGGCCATCGATCCGGAGCTGATCCCGGGCGGTGAGGCCTTCAACCTGAAATACCCGGAGGTGGAGTCGGCAGACGATCTGAAGCGCTTCGCCGACGCGGTGGAAGTCTATTTCCGGCGGGGCGGCCTGCACATCCAGTTCAACATCATGGATTACCAGATGCTGCTCGCCGCCAAAGCCCGCCCCGACGATTACCCCGAGCTTCTGGTGCGGGTCTCGGGCTATTCCGCCTATTTCAAGGACCTCAACGAGGCCATGAAGGACGAGATCATCACCCGCACCGCCTATGATCTGAGAACCGGCCGGGCCGCCGAGTTTCCGGCCGGGCACAGAAATCTGCTGCCCGCCCAGGGCGCGCCCCCCCCAACGCGGCCCGCAACGCCGCTCGCCGCCGCCCGCAGCGCCATTACCCGCAACCCGGTGCTCGGTCTGCTCATGGGGCGCTTCCTGACCTGCATGGAATCCCGGGCCGCGGACGATTTCCTCGAGATCCTCCTCGAGCTCATGGGGCTTGCCTTCCTGGTCCTGCCCCACTACCGGAAAAACATCGAGAATTTCGACGGCCGCTACCAGTTCCTGAGCCGCGACGGCCATGTCCGCACCGGCGCGCGGTTCCGCGACAGCCGCCTGGAGCGCCGGGAAACGGTGAGCGATCCCCACATCACCATTCTCTTCAAAAACGGCCGGGCCCTGATGGATTTTCTGCTGACCCCGAAGCCCGACATCCTCGGCGCCATGCTGCGCCAGGAGGTGACCCTCGACGGCAACCTGAACTATCTCTACAAGTTCGCCTACATGGCAAGGAGGCTGCAACTCCTGGCCATGGGCCGGGTATGAAGGAGGCGGACCCGCACCTGCCCATTGTCTGCGGCCTGTACCGCTTTTCCCTGGACAACGGCCCCGGCATCCGCACCACGGTTTTCCTGAAGGGCTGCCCCCTGGCCTGCCGCTGGTGCCACAACCCGGAGGCCATGAGCCCGGAGCCGGAAATATTTTTTCGGAAAACTCGCTGCCTCGGCTGCGGTGGTTGTGTGAAAATCTGCCCCCGCCAGGCGATAGAAATGAGACGCAACACGGTGTTCCTCCACCGCCAGCGCTGCGACGGATGTGGCCGCTGCGCCAGGGTTTGCCCCTCGCTCGCCCTGCAGGCGGTGGGGAGCCAGGAGCCGGCGGCCGAGCTGGTCGAGCTGCTGCTCAGGGACCTGACCTTTTTCGAAGTGTCCGGCGGCGGCGTCACCTTTTCCGGCGGCGAGGCCACCATGCACGGCGAGTATCTGGCGGAGGTGCTGGGGCTGCTGAAAAGCCAGGGTATCCACACCGCCCTGCAGACCAGCGGTTTTTTCGAACCGGTTTTTTTCGAGGCCGAGCTCCTGCCGCGGCTCGATCTCGTCTTCTTCGATCTCAAGCTTTTTTCGGCCACCGAGCACCGCCGCTGGACCGGCCGTTCCAACGACCGAATTCTCGCGAACTTCGAACGCCTGGCCCGTCTCGCCCCGGAGCGGTTGCGCCCCAGGATACCCCTGGTTCCCGGGGCGACGGCTTGCAAAGAAAACCTGGCCGCCCTGGCAACTTTTCTCCGCCGCTGTGGCTTCACCGTCGCCACCCTTCTGCCCTGGTTCCCTGGCGGCCGGGAGAAACGCAGGGCTCTGGGCAGGCCAGCGGCCCGCGGTCTGTCCCACGAGCCCATGCAGCGCGCCGAAGAGGATGAGCTCCGGACCTTTTTCAACCGCTGCCTCACGAAAAAATCCACCGACCCGTAAAAATCGCAAACCTTTTCAAGGAGGGGAAATATGCAGATAGATTTCCATCATGCCGTCACCTACGTTGCCGCCCGCATCGCCGATTTTTCCCATGCCGAAAGCGAAGTCATCGCCTACGCGGCCCAGTACGTCGACGACGCCACCTCCAGTGGCACGGTGGTCTTCACCAACAAGGCGATGTACAGCCGTATCAGCTCGGCCCACAAGGCGGTGGACCCCCGCAACATGAACGACATCCAGAACCATCTGGTCTGGATCCCCTTTCACTTCCTGCCCGGCAACGGCGGCCTGCCCGCCGGCCAGAGCCCGGAAGGTTCCTTTGTCAAGAAACTGGTCTGCCACCCCGACTCACCCATCGCCCAGGACATGATCCGCCAGGTCATTGCCGACAAAGTCTCGGCGGATGGCAAGGAGCGGCCCGACCACCTGCACCGCCTGGGCATCACCATGCATGTGTACGCCGATACCTGGAGCCACCAGGGCTTCGCGGGCGTGCTGCACCAGGTCAACGAGGTGGACAAGGCCAGGGAAACCAGCCAAACCGGCGTTTTCAAGAAACTCGACAGCCACCTGGCAAACCTTCTCGACGACCTCATTCCGCCCCTCGGTCACGGCCGCGCCCTGGTCCTGCCCGACATGCCTTTTCTTGCCTGGCAATACAAGGACGGCACCGGCACGGTGCAAAAACGCGACAATACCGAGCTCTTCTGCAAGGCCGCCGACGGCATGTGCCGGGCCATGCAGCGCTACCGCCTTGCCGACCCCGAGGCCGAGGTGCCAGGCATCGGGGACCGGGACATGGCAAAGTTAAGGAATCTCTTCGCCACACTGACGGTTGAAGACGGCAACAAGCGGCACGCCGCCTGGCTCAAGGCCATAGCCCAGGGCGACTTCAGTTTCGGCAAGGCCAAGCCAACCTACGCCGAGGACGGCCGCGACTCGTGGAAAGCCAAAGCCATCGGCACCCATATCGATATGCCGGTCTATACCTACAGCGACAGCTTCCTGACCAGCGACTGGAAGAGATTCCACGACGCCCTGCAACGTCACAGGATCACCGTGCTGCACGATATCCTGCCGCGTTACGGAATTTGTGCGGCGTGAGGCAAGGGCAAAGGCTAAAGGTAAAAGGTTAAAGGGGGGAAGCGATGAACGACTTTCTTGATTCTGCCAACTTTCCTGGTTTGACTGGAGAAGAAGCCGCCCGCCTGCAACACGGGCTCGACGCGGCGCGGCGCGCCTGGTTTCAGGACGGCATCCTGCCGGGGCTCGGCCGCATGCAGCGGATCCTGGCCGACAACAACCGGCGCGACGAGTGGGACGACGTCTTCGCCAGGCTCCTGGTCCTCTTTCAGTGCGGCAGAAGCGTTCCCCTCGACGGGCCGATGATCGGCGTACCACTGGCCATCCGCGACACTGATTATTTCCGGCAAACCGCTCGCTTCTTCGGCCGCGACCGGTCGCTTGTCGCCGACATCGAGTGGATGGCCACCGCCTGGAACTGCACCTTCGCCGATTCGGGCCTGTGGATGGGCAAAACCTTCGAGCCCCTGGCCCGCGACGCGTTCGCCGCCCGCTGCGGCAACGACCCCGCCGCCATGGCAGGATTCGACCCGCGGTCGAGCCGCATCGGCCGCAATTTTTTCCGGCAGCCGCCGGATCCCCATGGCATCCAGCCCCTGGGCCTGCCGGTGCTCAGCCGGCTCTGGCGCTTGCAGGACCGCCCCCTGCACCCCGGTGCGGCGGATTTCGACGCCGATCTGCAGGCAGCTCACCTGGTCAAGGAGCAGCGCATCCCCTACTCGATGACCGGCGGCTTCTTCCTGGCCCAGCCAGGCCATTCGGTGGTGCCGGAGATGAACGGCAAACCGGTATATCAATTAAATTACCGGTGGCCGGCCTTTGACCCGCCCTATCCCATGACCCGCCTGGTCGACGAATTGGTGCAGGTGGCGAGCGGCGTCTACCTGGGCCAACTGGTGATGGCCAGCCGCCATTACAGCCTTGGTTCCATCGAAGTACCGCTTCTCGGCTTCGGCGAGCGCCGCATCGACCTCGGCGAACCGTACCGGCCCGAGGAGGGAAAGGATTACGGCTACCAGAACAACGGCTTCTTCCTGATGATCGACCCGGATCTCGCCCGCGAGGCATACAGCGACCCGGTCTTTCCCCACCTCAGGCCGCGGCCCGGCGAGCAGGGCTACGAGGAACTGGGCTACGGCAAACGCGGCAACGCCGCGCCTTTTTCACCCGCCACCCGGTCAGCAGCTCAACCCCTGGACAGTCGTGACTGGCTGCAGGACTGGCGCCGGGACCCGGCCCTGCTGCATAAGTTCACCACCTTCTGTTTCGAAGAGTCGCCCTGCGCCGGCGATCCCGATCTCGGCTCATTGCGGCATCCCGACGAGTCGGTCCTGCAGGCGATCCAGCGGCTGCAGGGAGAAATCGGCGCCCGCAGCCGGTTCGACGACGACCTCCGCCACTTCGAAGAGCTGCACCGCCTGTTCCGGGCCGGCATCGCCCCGAAGGTGGAAAACGGTCTCTTCCACGGTCAGGGCCGGGGCTTCAACACCCGCTTCGATGCCCCTGAGGAACGCAAATGGTACGGCAGGCTGGATCCCTGCCTCGGTTTCGACCACTACCACGGCGCCACCATCAACCTGCACTGCGGTCTGGGAGACACGGCAAGGCAGCGGACCGCGGCCCTCGACGAGGAGCAGCTGCTGCCGAGCGGCGTCGCCCTGGCACTGCAGAAAGGCGACAGCCCCAACCTGCTCGACACGGTGTGGGCCGCCATCGGCCGCTGCATCTTTCCCTGGGCCGGCAAGTCCTTCGAAAAAGTGAGCCCCCGCAAGCTCTCCATGCTGCTCGACGAGTCCGATGACCTCAGAAAACGCTACCCCGAGCGGGTGGCCGAGCTCCGGCGGCACCCGGCAAGCTGGCCCCACTACGATCTGGTCAAGAAGAACGAAAGCCATCACTGGCCTGCTCCCGGGGCCTACGCCGCGCACCTTTCCTCCGGTTCCTGGGACTCCTCGATGAACGACGTTGACCGCGCCTTCTGGGAAGGAGAAGCCGGCAGCCGCTGGGTGTTCGGCACCAACCTCCAGGACCGCCGCATCCTGCCGGTGGACCCCCTCTTCCGGGTGCTGGACATGAACTACGGGCCGCCGCTGCCGTCGATCCAGCGCTTGGCCAACGGCGGGCCCTCGCCCTTTGTGCGCCAGGGCTACATCTTTCTCGGCGCTTCGGAGCGCGACTCCATTCTGGCCATGAACAACGGCGACCGGGGGATGAAAAAGGTGTTCCAGTTCCATTACCGCTTCCCGATGCTCGGCGGCGCCGCCCCCATCGGGCTCTGCCTCGACGAAATCGTCGAGATCGCCGAAGGCCTCTTCCTGGGCCAGCTCATCTACAGCACCGCGCTCACCCAGCCCTTCCATTCCTCGGTGGCTCCAGCGGCGTACGAGTACCGGCTCTTCGGCTATTTCCTGCTCCTCGACGACGACTGGCAACGCCACCGGCTGGCCATCGGCTTCGACACTCTTCCAGGCCTGTAAACAAGACAGCGAGGGGATCCCATGGACGCCGAAAGACTTCAGCAGGTCAACAGGAACCTGGCCAACATTCAGGATTGGCGGATGAACCAGAGCGCCGAAGGCCTGATCGGCAAGTTTCTCGAATACGAAAACCTCATCTCCCGCTTCGAGGACGAAGCAGACCCTCGGCGCAAACAGATCGTCATCTTCTGCCGCGACAAGCTGGAAGAAGCCCGGGTCGCCATTTTCCCGGTCAAGTGGTACCGTCCGTGGCACCGCAAGACCTTCCTGGCCTGGCGCCTCCTGCACCGGGTGGCCGAGGAGCTGATCCTGCTCATGGACTGCCAGGAACTCCAGGCATATGGTCCTCGCCTTGCCCAGGAAGTGCGGATGGCGCCGGTCCCCAAGGAGGCGGCAGGTGCGGCGGTGGCGCGGATCGATTCCCTTCTCGAAAAGCTGGGTAATCCTGCCCCCACGGCCGCAGACATCAAACTGACAGCATGCCATTACCGAAACATATTGAAAATGGTCAACGACGCCGTCGATGACCGGTTCTGGAACATCTGGGTGCAAAAACTCCTGGCCCTGTGCTACGCCCTGCTCCTCATTGTGGCCGGCTATTTTCTGTTCTTCGGCAGCCAGCTTGATGGAATCCTGGCCCTGGCTGGAACCCCTTGTCCGGAGGCAATCACGCCTGACAGGGAGAAAAATGTTGTCTGCAGCATCGCCATCCTGCTGGCCGGCGCCGTGGGCGGCCTGCTGAGCGGCATCCTCACCGGCGAGCGGGAATCGATCCCCAAGAGCCATTTCCTGGTGCCGATCTCCTACTATCTCCTGGCCCGGCCATTGATCGGCGCCGCCGCTGCCCTTGCGGTGTTCTGGGCGGTGGAGAGCGAGTTCCTTCTGCGCATCCAGGTCGCCTCGCCCACAGCAAGAGAAGCGAACCACAACACGAGTCCGACGGGCACTGCAGTCTCCGGCCAGAACGAAAAAACGGCAAACGGCCCCGAACAGGTCGCGCCCCGGACAGAGAAAGACCAGACCGATAGCGCCGCGCAGAAACAGGCGGCTCCGGCCTTGCCCGCGGTGGCAGAGCAGAAGGTCGAAGGAAACGGCACCGAAGCGGCGGCCACAGAGGCATCGGTTAACGGAGAAACGCAACAAACGGCGGCGGATTCAGAGGGCAGCGGCGCGACCGTGTCAACCGGGCTGGCTGACGAGACAAATGCGAAAACAAACAACCAGGCAAACAACGATGACAAAACCCAGCAGGTGCTCTCCGTCTCCATGGTCACCCTGCGGGTTCCGAGCGAGGAGAAGAAAAAGTATCTCTACCTGCTGCTCCTCGTCTTTGCCGGCTTTTCCGGCGACAAGGTCTTGAAGCAGGTGGCCGACAAGGTCACCGCCCGGCTGATCAGCCAGGCGGAAAAGACGGCGGAGAGCAAGTAGCGGCCATTTCCCTGGCCGGCAGAAAATCCCTGGGTTCCGAGAAAGTGCGGGGTGTGCAGGCCAGAGAGTCTCCCCCTCAGATATTGGCCAGAAAGACCTCCACCAGATCGGGGTCGAAGTGGCTGCCGGCAAGCTCCCGGATGTGGGTTTCCACCTTCTCGCGGGGCCAGGCCTTGTGGTAGCGGCGCTCGTGGCTGAGGGCGTCCCAGATGTCGGCCAGGGCGAAGATGCGGGCGGCGATCGGTATCTGCTCGCCCTTGAGGCCCCGGGGATAACCGGTGCCGTCCCATTTCTCGTGGTGGCAGTAGGGGATGTCCAGCGCCGGGCGAAGGTAGGCGATGGGTGCGAGCATGCGGAAGGCATATTCCGGGTGCCGGTGCATGACCGCCGTCTCCTCCTCGGTGAGCGGCCCGTCCTTCAAGAGGATCGAATCGGGAACGCCCATTTTGCCGATGTCGTGCAGCAGGGCCCCGCGCCGCACCTGCACGAGCTCCTTCTCGCTCATGCCATACACCCGCGCCACCCTGAGGGTGGTCTCCACCACCCGCACGGTGTGGCCCTCGGTTTCCTTGTCGCGCAGCTCCAGGGCATGGCCCCAGCCCTCGATGGTGGAGTCGTAGGCCAGGATGAGCTCGGTGTTCGATCGCTGCAGTTCGTTGAACAGGGTGGCGTTGTCGATGGCAATGGCCGCCTGCACCGAAAGGGCCTCGAGAAATTCAAGCCATTCCTCGCCCCCCAGGGTCCGGCCGCGCCGGAATATTTCAAAGACCCCTTTCACCTGGCCCTTGGCAAGCAGCGGCAGAGCGCAGTAACTGGTGAATTCCTCGCCTTCCAGGAGCTTCGTGCGCACGAACTTGATCTCAGGGTTCGCCATGTCGTCGATCCTCACCCGCCGCCGCTCCAGCGCCGCAGTACCGGCGCAGCCCTCGCCCAGGCGCAACCTGCTCGCTTCGATGGCCGTGGTCCGGAACCCCCTGCCGGCGCCGAACTCCAGGGTCAGGGTATGGGGGTTCAAGAGAAGCACGGCCGCGGCATCGATCTGCAACTGGGGCATGATCTGGTCGAGAAAGACCGCCATGGTCACCTTGAGGTCGAGGCTCGAGGTGATCATGAGGTCGATGGTGTGCAGGATGGAGAGGTGCTGCAGCCTGCTTCTGGCCTGTTGCTCCGCCTCGCGGCGGGCGGCGATCTCGGCCTCGAGCTCCTCGTTCTTTGCCAGAAGGGCGACGTTGGCCTCCTGCACCTGTTCCTCGTTGCGCCGCACCCGGTAGATGGTGAGGCCGGTGAGCCGCATGACCAGGAAGACAAAAAAAGAGCCGCCCAGGAACACCAGGCTGGTCAGCAGTTCCAGGGGAAAGGCAATGCCCCGCACCTGCACGAAGAGATGAAGGAGATAACCGGCCAGAAAGAAGGCCACCAGGCAGGTCATGGTTACCCACCGGGAACGAAGATGTCCGGGCACCTGCCGGTGCAGCCGCATGGAGGCCACCAGGGAGAAGAGCATGAAGCAAATGCCCGGCAGGATGATCAGGGTCGAGAGAGCGTGCAGTGAAAACATCCAGAACCTCTTCGGCGCCCGGAGAAGAGCGCCCGCTGACGGTTGAAAAAACGCGGGGAAGGCCCGAATACCCCATGGCCCGGCAGGTTGTCAACGGCTTCCGCCTGCGGGCTGCGGCTCAGTCCTCTTTTCCGGCAGAAGAGTATGCTCCCGTTGCTCCGCGGCGCTGCCGGTGGCGCTTGAATTCCTTGAGCCGGTAGTGGGTTTCCCGATCCCGCTCGGCGATGTGCTGGGCAATGTTTTTTATCCTTTCCTGCAAACCGGGCAGGATTTTTTCCTCCAGCACCCGCATACGCCGGGTGGTTCTCTGCACCTCCCGGCCCAACCGCCGGATCTTGTTGTCGTGCTCGGCCAGGGCCACCAGCAGATCGACGATCCGTTCAAAGGAGGAGGCCGCCTCCTCCACCACCGGCGGGGTGAAGCGGTAGTCCCAGCCCCGGTCGGTGACCTCCCGCACCGCTGATTCGGTGGCGCTGATCTCCTTGTACGGCACCCCCCAGAGCTTTTTCGCACCCACCGTGATCCGGTAGTCTCGGCGCCCGCTGAAGGCGAGGGCAGCCATACCGTCCTCGCCCAGCAGGGCCAGGGATGCCTGCAGGCTGGAGCAGGCGGTGCCGTAGAGAGCACGCAGCCGGCGCCGGGACTCGAGATACGGGACGCTGGTCTGCAGCAGCTCGGCGATCAAAGCCTGGCGCCGGGAGACGAGAATTTCGACGCTGCCGCGGACCGAGCGCACCCGGTCTTTCAAGAGAAGAAGATTTGTGCGGGTGGGGGTTATCATGCCGACGGTTCCTCGCCCAGTTTTTCTTGCACTGGCGGCCCGAGCCCGGCGTCGAGCCCGAAGCGGCGCAGAAGACTCCAGCCGAGATCGAGGCTCTTGCCGATGGAGCGCGACGCTTCGCCCTGGTGGATGAACTCTTCTTCGAAGGCGGCGGCGAAATCGAGGCCCAGCAGATCGCGCTCGCTCATGCCATCGCGGCCGATGATGGCCTCGAGCTTTTTGAGCTCCCTGCCCCGGGCGTAGTTTTTGTATAAAAGATTGGCGAGTTGCCGGTGATCCTCCCGGGTGCGGCCCGCGCCGATACCCTTCTGCATGAGGCGGGAGAGGCTCGGCAGCACGTCCACCGGCGGGAACAGGTCGCGCCGGTGCAGGCCGCGGTGGAGCACGATCTGGCCCTCGGTGATGTAACCGGTGAGGTCGGGAATCGGGTGGGTGATGTCGTCCTCGGGCATGTTCACCACCGGCAGGATGGTCACCGAGCCCGGCAGGCCACGCACCCGGCCGGCCCGCTCGAAAAGGGAGGCGAGGTCCGAGTACATGTACCCCGGGTAGCCCCGCCGGCCCGGCAGTTCCTCGCGGGCATTGGAAATCTCGCGCAACGCGTCGCAGTAATTGGTGACGTCGGTGATCACCGCCAGCACGTTCTTGCCGTGCTCGTAAGCCAGGTATTCGGCCACGGTGAGGGCGAAGCGGGGAGCGAGCAGCCGCTCCATGACCGGGTCGCCGGCCATGTTGATGAAACCGATGAAGTCGGACTCGGTGCGCTGCAGCGTGTCCATGTAGTAGGCGTACTCGGTGAAGGTGAGACCGAGGGCGACGAAGATCACCACGAACTCGCCGCCTTCGGCAAGCCGGGCATGGCGCAGGATGCCGCCCACCAGCTCCTTGGTGGGCAGGCCGGAGCCGGAAAAGACCGGCAGCTTCTGGCCACGCACCAGGCTATTGAGCACGTCGATGGCCGAAATGCCGGTCTCGATGAACTGGTGCGGCACGTCCCGGGCCACCGGGTTGATGGGTTTGCCGCTGATCGGCGCCCATTTCTCCGGCAGAAATGCGGGTAGCCCGTCCAGAGGCTGGAAGGAACCGCTGAACACCCGGCCGATGACCTCCGGCGACAGAGGCGCGGTGCTCACCGCATCGCTGAACTCGACCCTGGTCCGCAGGCCGTCCAACCCCTGGGTATCGCCGTAGAGCTGCACGAGCACGTCGCGTTCGCTGATCTGCAGGACCTCGCCGGCCAGGCGGCCGCCATCCGGGGCCACCACCGTGACAATCTCGCCGATCCGCGCCTGGCGAACGTTGCGCACGAAGAGAAGCTGGCCGGAGATGGAGCCGATGCTTCGGTAGATGTGAGTCGACAGGCGCATGGGGCTCAGGGCTCCTCTTTCCTTTTCCGGCCGTTGCCGGCCTGGCCGGATTTGTCGAGCTCTTCGATGATCTCGGCGAGGCTCTGCTCGCCGCCGAGCCTGTCCGAAACCGCCTGGTGCCTTGCAAAGATCCGGTCTATGGCCGCCAGGGTATGAGCGGGACTCGAATAGGCGTCATCGGAAAACACGTTCTGGCCCAGGAAGCGGTCGCGGATCTCTTCGGCGGTCATCATCAGCAACCGGTCGGCGTCCTGCAGCCCCTCCATGCCGACGATCTCGACGATCTCCCGAAGCGTTTCCTCCCGCCGCAGGATGTCCCGGCAGAAAGCGCGCAGCCTGCCCCAGGCCTCCCCCGCCGCTTCGCTGAAATGGGGCAGCAGCTCCCGGTCGTACACCGAATAGCTGAGCGACCAGTTGATGGCCGGGAAATGGCGGGCGTGGGCAAGGGAAGAGTCGAGCATCAGAAGGCCGCCCGTGGTACGGAGCAGGGCCTGGGTGACGGGCTCGGTGAAGTCCTCGCCCGGCGGCGAGGCGGACAGGATCATGGTGAGCGAACCGCGGTCACCGCACAGGGTCTCCACCTCACCGGCCCGTTCCACAAAGGCGGCGAGCCGTGAGGCGAGATAGGTCGGATACCCCTCCTCGCCGGGCATCTCCTCGAGCGACGACGAAATCTCCCGCAGGGCTTCGGCCCAGCGCGACAGGCTGTCGGCCAGAAGCAGCACGTCGAGGCCCAGGTCGCGGAAGTATTCGCCCATGGTCACCGCCGTGTAGATCGAGGCCTCGCGGGCCGCCACCGGCATGTTGCTGGTGTTCACCACCAGCACGGTGCGCTCGACCAGGGGCCGGGCGCCGGCCCGGTCGGTCATTTTGCGGAAATCCTCGATCAGCTCCGACATCTCGTTGCCCCGCTCGCCGCAACCGGCATAAATGACCACGTCGACATCGGCGAACTTGGCGATGGTCTGCAGCAGGATGGTCTTGCCGGCCCCGAAACCGCCTGGAATGACCACCGCGCCGCCGCGGGCAACCGGAAAGAGAAAGTCGATCACCCGCTGGCCAGTGACCACCGGCCGGCTGGGCGGCAGCTTGCGCTTGAAGGGTCTCGGCACCCGCACCGGCCAGGCGTGGTGGAGGTAGAGGGCCCGCCCGTCGTCGAGCAGGCAGAAGGGCTCGCCGAGCTTGAGCGGGGAAGCGGCGAGCCGCCCCACCCTGCCCTCGACACCAGCCGGAACCCGCACTCTGTGCACGATCTGTCCTTCTTCCACCCCGGCGATGCAGTCATGCTGCCCGACCCGGTCGCCTTCGTTTACCGCGACGCTCGCTTCCCAGGAAGCTTCGAGATCGAGGGCTGTCACCACCGTGCCGCTGCGAAGGAAGGGACCGTCGAGCTTCTCGAGGATCTGCAGGGGCCGTTGCAGGCCGTCGTACATGCGGCCCAGCATGCCGGGCCCCAGGTCGACGGTCAACTGCCGGTCGAGCCCGGCCACCGGTTCTCCCACCGCCAGGCCATGGGGATCTTCGTAGATGTGGATCACCGCCCGGCCGGCCTCCAGCCGCACCACCTCGCCGGTCAGCCGCCGGTGGCCGACCAGCACCCGTTCGTAGAGCTTGAGGCCGGGCAGGTCGGTGCGCACCGTGGAGCCCGAGATAGCGGTGATCGAGCCGTTCATGGATTCAACCTCACCTGGTAGCCGATCGCCTTCTGCAGCAGCCGTTCGGCGTAATCCCTCTCCCTGGTGGCGTCCCCCGGTGGCGGCAGCACCACGATGATCCCCGGCCAGGTTTCCTGGCGGCGGCCGATGTACTCCTCGAGAAAAGGGTCGAGGAGCCGCTCGTCGACCACAATGAGGCCGAACTCTCCACTCCCCGTGAGCTGGCGCAGAAGCTCGGCGGCTTCCGCCGTGGTGGCCTGCTGGTGCAGCATGCCGGCAAGGGCGAAACCGGGTGCGGCGCCGGCGGGCGTGATGCAGGCGATGCGCTTCATGCGGCAAGCTCCCCGGGCAGATGTTCCCGGACGATACCCGCCCGCCGCAGATAAAGGCTGTAACGTTGGGCAAAGAGGTACTGCTCGAAGAGATAGGCGATCACCGGTGCCTCCGCCTCCAGCGCCAGCCGGGCTTCCTTTTGGAGCTTCCGCAGAATGGCGAGAAGCAGGTGGCCCTCGAGCCGGGCAGGGCTCATGCCGGGCTCCAGGCCGAGGGAGGCGAAAAACTCCTCCTGGCTCCCGCGCAGGGCCACGGAGTGCAAACGTTTGGCCGGAAAGCTGCCGCCTTCCAGAAAAACAGGAAATTGCTCCGGGTGCCAGCGCGCCACCTTCTGGAGAAGAAGCAGATTGAGGCAGTCGGCCATGCCCCGGAAAAACAAACGAAGAATGCGGCTGATTTTGGCCTTTGCCACGTACCCGAAGAAACCATCCAGCAGCGCACCCTCCAGCGCCGGCCCGGATTGTGGGCCAGCCGCCGGCTCCTTCAAAAACATGTTGGAATGGCCGGCAAGTGAGGTGAAAAGATCGGCAAGGGTTTCTTGTGCCGGCCCCGGCCGCCGCAGGGCGGCGAAATGTTTCTCGGCCAGAAGGCTCAGAGCGCCGATCCGGTCGAGCATTTCAGCGGCCTCGCCGTTTTCGCGAAGCCGCAGGGTGGAGACCAGCGCCGGCAGTTCCAGAAAAAAGAATAAAGGTGCGAAATCCCGGCGCAGACCGCGGTTCATCCGCCCGTACACCCACCTTTTCTCCGCCGCCAGATATTGCCAGGCCGCGTCCAGGCGGCCGGCCTCGGGGCCGGTCCACAGCCAGGCCGGCAAAGCTTGCCCGGCCAGGCCCGCCTCCTCCCGGGCAAGCTCATGCCAGTCGAGCCGCACCCGCGCCGCCCTGCCCCGCAGCCTGGCGAGCAGAAAATCCGCGGGAAAATCATTCTGCCGCAGTGTTTTGAAAAGATGCTCCATCTTCGGCTCCTTCACAAAGTTCCCGGATGATGCCGGGAACCAGGGTGGGCAAGCTTCTGGCCAGCCGCCGGTCAAGGGTGTTGTCCACCTCGATGCTGCCGGCCCCGCCCCAGGCCCGCAGGCCACCGGTGATGCCCCGCTCCGGATGGGGTTTGGCGCCGGCAAGAAAGCGGCGGGCCAGGTCGATGTCGTCGGGATGCACGAAAACCCCTTCCCAGGCCGCCGCCGGCAGCTCGAGGCAGAGCTTTTCGAAACTTGCCGGATAGTCTTCTCGGAGCCGCAGTTCGACGAGGAGTTTTTGGGCCAGCTCACCGACCCGCTCGGCAAGCTCCTCCTCGGCGGCCAGCAGCAGGGCACGCTGCTCGCGGAGCAAGCGGCGGGATTCCTGCCGCCGGCGGTTGTCGTTACGCAGGCTCAGCTCTTCGGCGTGGCGGGCGCGCAGGCCTGCAATCTCGGCCGCGGCCGCGGCCCGCAACCCCGATTCCCGTTCCGCCGCCTGCCGCCGGATCTCCTCGAGTTGCTGCTGCCGGTTTCTTTCGAGAGCTGCGAGAAGATCGTCGACGCTCACCCGGGCTGGCCTCCGAGCAGGATGATGACCGCCACCACGAAACCGAGGATCACCATGGTTTCGGGGATCGCCACCAGGATGATGATGGTGCCGCTCAACTCCGGTTTCTCGGCCAGGGTGCCGGCACCAGCGGCGCCGATCCGGGACTGGGCCCAGGCGGTGGCAAGGGCCGGCAGGCCGATGGCGAGCGCGGCGGCAAAGGCAAGCAGAATGTCGTTCATGTGGTACCCCCTGATTCGCTGGTGTTGGCAGTGTCCTCCTTGTGCAGCGGCTGGTAATGACGGCCGCCGAACTCGAGGAATTTATCGAAGAATTCAACATAATGGAGCCGGATCGAGTGGATGGTGGACGAGAAGACGCCGATCACCATGTTCATCAGATGGATAAGGGCGCCGACCAGAAGCCCCAGGAAGACGTCGCCGGTGGCGCCCGCCAACCGGTTGGCCACGTAGGCGAGCAGCACCGAGGTGAGGCCGATGGCCATGATCCGCGCATAGCTCACGATATTTCCGAAGTCCTTCAACAGCTCGAGGGGGGCGAGAAGCCCGCCGGTGAAAAGCAGAGCCGGGCAGAGCACTGCCACCGCAACCAGCACCGGCCGGCTGCGCAGTTCCGGATGCCCTCCCACGGAAGCGATAACCAAAAAGGCGGCGCAGAAGAGAAGCAGGATATGCAGCCCCTTGGCCAGGGCCTTACGGTGCTCTTGCCCGCGCCAGGCGGCCACCACCCCGAGGCCGAGGCCGAAGAGAACGTGCACTCCGCCCACCGCCAGAGCAAAATAGAGAAGCGGCAGAATCTTGGTGTGGCGGTCGAGGATCGGGTGCAGATTGAAAAACCGGGCCGGCAGGTCGCCGAAGAACTCGGCGTAGAGCAGCCCGAAAAGGATCGCGTAGAGTGAGGCGAAGCGCAGAACGGCGCCGGCGTCGGCCAGCAACCGCGAGCGGTGCCCTGCCTTTTTTTGAAGCAGCAGACCGAGCAGCAGAAGCAGCAGGCCGTAGCCTGCATCCCCCAGGATCATGCCGAAGAACAGGGGAAAGAAGAAGGCGATGAAGGGGGTCGGGTCGTAGGAGGAATAGGCGGGCAGCGGCAGCAGCCGGGTGAAGTTCTCGAAGGGCCTGAGCAGGGGGGGATTCTTCAGCAGCACCGGTACCCGGGAGGTGTCGCTGCGGCGGATGGCCAGTACTTCGAGATGCACCCGACCAAGGAAGCGCTCGGCAAGCACACCCCGCAGGGCTTCCACATCGGCGGCCGGGATCCAGCCGTAGACAAAGAAACAGAGCGTGCTTTCGAACACCATGCCGGAGGCCTGCAGAAGCGACAGCCGCTGCTTGATCCACTCACGGCTGGCCAGGTAGAGCGGCCCCCAGCGGCCGGCGAAGGCTTCGAGCTGCCGGACGCAGTCGGCCAGCTCCTGGTCGAGGGCTGCCTCCCTGCCGGCCAGCAGGCGAAGACGCCCGGCAAAGGGCAGTTCCGGATCGAGGCCGGGCAGGGACAACTCCGGCACCTTCTTCTCGGCCAGACGGCTGCGCACCTGGCCAGCAAGGGATTTCTCGACGACCAGCAGGCCGCAGGAGCCAAGGTCACCTTGGCGATCGATGAAGAGTTCGTAGGCGTCGCCGATCAGCGTATCGAGGGCCTTGCGCACCAGGCGTTCGCCCCCCTGGCCCTCGAAGGACAGGCCGATATACTCGAGATCCGGTGCCTTTTCGAGGTCGGCGAGCAGGCCCTCGAGTTGGGCGAAGAGCGCCCGGTAGCGGCCAAGCCCTTCCCTTTCCGCAACCAGCGCCGCCCGCCGCCGGTCGAGCTCGGCGCACTGGGCCAGATGGCCGTCGATCCGGGCGCTGATGCTGTCGAGCAGCAGGGCAGGTGAAAAATGGCTCTGCCGCACCTTCACGTTGGGCAGCAAACCGAGCAGGGTGTCGAGCTTGTCGCGCAGGTCGGTGAGAAAAAGCTTTTCGAACACCGTTTTTTCGTCGGGCAGCAGGGAGTGGATGGCACCCCGCTCTTTTTCGTCGACAAACCCCACGGTGCTCGGGTCGATGTGCAGGTGGCCGTCCTGCCAGAGGGTTTCGAGCACGGCCTCCAGATCCTGGCGCAGGCCAACGACCTCGATTTTCGACATGCGGACGATCATGGCGCCCTCATGGCAGGATCCTGGGAAGATGCCGGCGCACCGCGGCGCGGATCGCCTCGTCGCCCATGCTCCGAAGCGCGGCGCAGCGCTCTTCAGCCTGCAGCCGGCTGCGGCGGGCCTCCCCGGCAAGCTCGTGCTCCAGCCGCTGGGCCTCATCCTCGAGCTCTCCCCGCAGCCGCTCCCGCTCCACTTCCACCTGCCGCCGGCACTCTTCCTCGACCCCGGTAAGACGCCGGGAGGCCTCGACACGCTCCGCCTCCACCGCCCGAAGGATTTCCTTCTCGGTGTCCAGCACACGTTTGAGCAGGTCCGTGTCCATGCCACTCCCCCTGGATAGAGATGAGTCGACGCAGCCGTGGGTGATTTTCTCTCTCTGGTCTTGCCGTGCTGAAAAAAAACGGAGATAGCGCTCCGCGCCCTTGCCTCAGGTAAGGTCATGGTTGCGGAGAGCAGCTCATCGCGGTTCCGCGCGCCGCGACCACCTGACTCTTCTTATAGGCGTCATCAGAAAATATTTCAACATTATTGAGAATATGCGACAGAAAGCAGCTCGCCAGACACCCCGAAAACTCTACAGCATCAGATAACGAAATCGACGCCACCACCCTCCTCCTCGCCGAGGAAGACCACTATCCGTGCCAGAAGCTCTTCCTCTGGCAATACGCCATCCCCTCCGCCGGCGGCCGCTCCGCCGACAAGATCCAGACCACGGGCCTCGAGTGCTGCACAGAGCCCCGCAGCCCGTTCCTGCATCTCGACACGCCGGGGCCGGTGCTCGTGCATGCTTTCGGATTCCGGCTGAAAAGGACCCAGGGCAAGGAGCCGGTAGGTGCAGGCAAGGGGCTCGAGGCCGCGGCCGGCAACCAGCCGGGCCAGGGAATTCCCCCTGGCCTGCTCCCGGGTGTCGAGAACGGCTCCCAGCCGGGCCACCACCGTACCGGCGCCGGCGTTCACCGAATCACCGGTGTGACCGACATGCACGAGAACACCCTCCGGTGTTTCGATCTTCCAGACATAGAGCCAGTAACCCCGCTCCAGCAACCTGCCGTCGATATTTACTTCGTATCCCGGATGCATAGGCCCTCCCATGGGTTGAGGGAAAACTGCATTTCCTTAGAGGTACACCGTTTCCTGCATTTTAGACAAAAATTCAAAAGGAAAGCAAACGGGTTTCAATACCTCACCCACAACCAGGCTGGCCCTGCCCGGCAGGACGACCCGTTCCGCCATAAAGAAAAGGCGCGGGGGGCTCCCGCGCCTTTTCTTTATGATCACTCCACCGGGGTTCACTCTGCACTGCCTCGATGGCAATGCGGATATTGTCGCCCCCCGACCAAGCCAGTTCTTCTTCGGGTTCTCGCTACTTTTTGTCTCCGCATTCGGACTGCGCGGCTGAGGATACGATGAGGTCCTTTTCCTCTTCGCTGAGCAACCCTCTCTCCACAAAACTCGCAGAGGTTTTTGCCACGCAGGAGACGTACTTGCCATGGTTGCGGTACGAGATGGTGGTGCCCCGCGGGCCTTCGCACGGACAGTACTGCTCGATGGAGCAACCGAAGTCGGGATCCACCACAGCGCCTGCCGGGGTCTCGGCACAGATGTCACTGGCATTTGTCACCCCGTCGCCGTCGATGTCCGGATCGCAGGCGTCACCCGCCCCGTCGCCGTCCCAGTCGAGTTGGTTGCTGTTGGCGGTGGCCGGACAATTGTCAATTTCGTTATCGACGCCATCGCCGTCGAGGTCACCGTCACAGGCATCGCCCACGCCGTCGCCGTCGGTGTCGCTCTGGTCGTTTGGCACCAGCGGGCAGTTATCGGCCCCGTCGGCGTGACCGTCGTTGTCGTCGTCGCCATCGCAGGCGTCACCATCGCCGTCACCGTCGGTATCGTCCTGGGCAGCGTTTTCAGTCAACGGGCAGTTGTCGGTACCGTTGCCGACCCCGTCGCCGTCGAGATCGGCATCGCATGCATCACCGATACCATCCCCATCGAGGTCGAACTGGTCATCGTTGGCCACGGTAGGACAGTTGTCCGCCCCATCGGGGAATTGGTCGTTGTCGTCGTTGTCATCACATTCGTCACCCGCGCCGTCGCCATCGGTATCGGTCTGGTCGGGGTTGGGGCTTGCAGGACAGTTGTCTTCCTCATTCAGAACACCGTCGCCATCGAGGTCGTCGTCACAGACGTCACCGGCGCCGTCGCCGTCGGCATCGCCCTGCTCCGGGTTCACCGAAAACGGGCAGTTGTCGAGTTCATCGACGACACCGTCTTCATCGTCATCCGGGTCACAGGCGTCGCCGGTTCCATCGCCGTCGGTGTCGGCCTGCTCCGGGTTCGGCGTGTCGGGGCAGTTGTCGGAGACGTCCAGCACGCCGTCGCCGTCGCCGTCGGCCGAGGCGGTAAAACGGACCAGGTAGCTGAGCCTGGGACTGCTGTTGATGTCGGTGATTCCGGCATGAAGTTCTCCTGCCGGTGAGAAAGCAAGTGACGTACAACGGCCAGGAAGGTCATGGGCATATACCGAATACTCACCGGAGTCGTACTGCCCCAAAGTGTAATCCCAAAAATCTCCGTCGTTGTTCAGATCGACAAACCTGATTATCTCATCCGCCCTGCTGCTGTAAAGGGCCCCGTCGCTGCCTTCCGCCAGCGTACTATACATGGAACAACCCTCGACGGGGATGAGCACCCTGCCCTCGTCGGCATCGTCGGCGTCGCCGTCGCCATTGTTGTCCCGAAACTGAACCAGCTCACATCTGTAACTGGGACCAATGGAGTGGTTCAAAAACGTCAACCAGCCCTCCTTATTCATGACCGGCTGAGAATTGATATCCCACAGGCCATAGGGAATGTTGACGCCGGTTGCCCATACTGCCTTGCCTGCCGCCGGATTCACTCTGTATATCATGCCATCGGCACCGCCGCCAAATACGGTAAAGTTGGAGGCGTCGAGCACCAGCAGCAAATTTCCGTCCCTGGTAAACACGGCGTCTCCCGGCGTGTAATATCCAGTTGAAAAAACGGTGTATCCAGGACCGAAAACCGATTGCCGCGTCACGCGGTTGGGGCCGTCGTCGATCAAAAAGAGATCAGTGGTGGCGAAAGCGCCGGAGCCATCACCAAACCGAATGCCATTCGGTCTTACTCCAGGAGTATACTGGACATGGATCGCTTCCCCGGGGTCCAGGGCATCACCGTCAAGATTGCCATCCGTCAACCGGTAGAGCCTTGTCTGACTACTCCTGCTGGCATCCAGAAAATAGACATCCTCTCCAAAAGAAGCGCTTCCATTTCCAAAGGAGAGCGCTCCCAGCGCATTGGTTTGCCAGCTCCCGTCCGTGGAATACGAATAATATTCCACCGCCTGGATTCCCGGTGGCGGTACGATGTCTGCCACCGATCCGGCCTCGCACTGTCCGGGATGACCAAACAGCACAGCACCGATCACGGCCCCTCCCACCAGAAAAGACAGCCTGATTTCGTTGGCCTTTGTCCCTCCCGCCTTCCTTGCGGCAAAAAAGTTTTTTTTCATTTTCATGGGTTACCCTCCCTTTCGTTGTGTCTTAGCGACCGTCCAGACAACGCTTCTGGCCCCCATTCGGCCAAAAACATTTTCCATGGCATGCCAGATGGATCACCAACCGCACCGACCCGATCATGGTACGATCCTCACCTCATCCTCGCCGCGCAATAGAGTTCCGTCGAGGGTTTCGGCCTCGAGGATCGCCACCGACTCGCCCTCCTCGATCATGAACTGGGCGGTGAGCACCTGGCAGACCAGGTCCTCCAGGCCGTCTTCGTTGGCATCTTCAGTGTGGCAGAGGGATTTGCCGCTCTTGCCCACCATCTTCACCCTGGCGCCGGCCAGGCTGATGGACTCGGGCACCACTGTGAAGGCATCGAAGGACGGGGAACTGAGGATGGCCACCGGCACGACCCCAGCGGAACCCAGATTGATGCTGTTGGGCTCGCTGCCCGGCTTCACATCGAGTTGCACTTCCTTGACCGGGCAGACCAGTTGCCCCTGGTTGATGATCACGTTGTCGAAGGCCGCCCGTATTTCCTTTCCCTGGGGATCGAACACCTGCCCGTGAGACCAGACGTTCGGCCTGAACCGGACATTGTCGGCGCCAACGTTGGTTGCCGGGTAGGTGGCGATTACCACCCAACCTGCCAGGTTCCGGTCATACCGGTAACCGGTTATCTCAGTGCCTGTTCTCCGGATCCGCAAGGCTCCGGCCGAATCCTCGGTGTTGATGATCCCCACCGGGGCAGAGGGACTTGAGTCCATGAAATATATCTCCCGTGCACCAAGCTGGTCATAAGCGCTCGTGCTTGCCCTTCCTGCCACCACAGTCTCGTGACCGTTAGTGAGTGTGAGCCCGAGCCTCGTTCCGTTAAAGGCAGGCCACGAAAGAAGTTGGTAATCCGTTTCCACGTCGAAGTCGCCCTCCAGCCAGCAGTACGATATGGCGGTGGCCGCAAAGGCCCCTTCACTCGCCCAGGGAGCTATGCTCACCTCGAGCCGGCCGCCTGTCTCGTCCAGCCCGGTGGCTGGAGAAACTTGTACCGCCCACCTTGTCTTGCTGAGAGAGTCGTCGTCGAATGTATCATAGACAGAGGAGGCATGGCCGCCGCCCGGTCCCCAAAGGAGCAGAGCGGCGGCCACCCCTGCGAGACAATATCTTGCACCTTCTGTTCTGATCACATCCGTTGCAGGCTTCACGATTCCGAATCTTCCTGCCGTATCTTCTGTGGCACGCATGCTGATCCCTCCCCTTAATGATTTAAGCGGTTTGGACAGAGCACACCCTGTCCTGAAGATTCAGTAGCGCACAAGGAATTACAGATGGATTACAGATGAACAAAAAAAAAGACCGTCCCCGGCCAGGAGTGGAGTTTCCTATTGCCGGAGACGAAGGTGGAAGGATTCGAGCCGGGAAGACGGCTCACGATTTTGCTCTATGGCAAGGGCGGCGCGGCAACGCTGAAAGACTGCGGCGGCATCGCGTTTGCGGCCCTGCAGACAGAGGCATTCCATAAGACCGAGGTAAAATTCCTCCTGGCATGGGTCCCGTTCCAGGGCCCGCAGGTAGATCTCCTCGGCCTTCTCGAACCTGGAATCGGCCTGAAGCAGTGTGGCGATCTGGCCGATTTTGCGAACAAAGCGGTTTCCCAACCGTTCGTGCAGGCGCCAGCCCAATCCGTCCTCCAGCCTGTCGGCCAGGAAGCCGCCTTGATAGAGATCGAGAATGCCATCGGCCAGGGCAACCACATCCCGCCGGTCTTTCCCTTTTTCATGCATGCGGGTATTTACCCTGCCCAGAAGCGTTTCCAAGGCCCACACATCGAGCCAGCAGAGCCGCTGGTTGAAGGACAACCGGGTATCGCCCGCCGCAATGCAGTCATCAAAGCCGATGAACTTGCGCAACCGGAACAGGGTGGTGTTGAGCGACTGCCGGGCCCGGTCGCCATCGGCTTCGGGCCAGAGCAGATCCTCGAGCCGGGAGCGGGACACCTGGCGGCCACCCATTGCGACCAGAGCCGTCAGAAGCTCCAGTGGTTTTTGCTGGGGCTTCCCCTTGCCCTGCAGGGGCTTGCCGTCGACCACCAGCTCGAAACGTCCGAGGGTACGAATTTTCAAGCGCCAGGGCCAGCGCTCGACATGAAACGTTTCCCGGACAGGATAGAGGTGCCGGCGCCGGACCAGGCGCTCCACGTACTCCACCTCGATCCCCGCTTGCAGGGCCTCGGCGCAGAGCCTGGCCATGACCTTGGAATGCCACCCGGCAAAGTTCACCACTCCCGTTCTTCTGGCCAGGGCCAAGGCTGCTGCCAGGGCATGCCTGCCCTGCTCCTGGCTGCCGCTTTCGGCGAGAAAAAACCAGGCCTCGTTCAAGAGACTCATCATCTGCAGGGAAAGACTCCCCATGCTGTGACCTATCGTCCTGGCCCGATCGTTGGCGCTGGCCGCCTCTTCACGCTTGCCGAGCGCATGGCATATCCGGGCAAGCACTATGGCGACAAGCCCCTCCGGGAATGGAGCCCCCGCCCGGGCACTGAAATCCAGAGCGCTCCTGCCGTGCTCCAGGGCCAGCTCGAGGTCACCGGTTCCTTCGAAATAAAGACTACTGAGGTAATGATAATGAGCGATGTCGAGAATTCGCCGGCTGGCTATCACTTTTTTCATCCGCTTCAACACTGGCCGGGCGGCGGAAGGCCGCCCCAGGGAAAGCTCCGCATAGACCTGCTGGGCCAGCAGCCAGTTGTCCACCAGATGCACACCGCTCTCGGCAGCCACCCCGAGTCCCTGACGCACCGCCTCCAGACACCCCTCATAATCGGCATCGTGCCAGCAGCGTACCGCCTCCTGCATCTTTACGGTGAGGTGCACAAGGGGAGATGGCGAGGTGTTTTTAAGAAGCTCCCTCAGGATATCCACCACCAGGCCGCCACTCACGGTGTCGCCGAGCCAGAAAAGATAATGGGAAAGATAGCCGCCAGCAGGCAGCAGGAGATGGGGATCCTTGCCGGCCCGCAGAAGACCGAACATCTTTTCCGTCCAGTACTTCATTTCCGGGTGCTGGGGCCGCCGGAACATGAGGGCGGCAAACAGGGCGAACACCGCCCGGGCCACAGTTTCCGCCTCCTCCCTTGCCTCTTCGCCGGCGAGCAGCGAGTCGAGCTCGTCTATCCAGAAATCGAGCTCGCTGAAGTCGCCCCATTCGGCAAGCACGGTCTCCACCGCCCAGGAAGCGCTGAGACACTTTCCTGCCCAGTCCTTCTGTTTCACGAACTCCTCGAAAGCCCTAGCAAAGAACTCCCTGCTCCTCCGGGGGTCCACCGGCAGGAGGCACTGGCCCCACAGGAAGAGAAGACGGGCATCGGAAAGAAACATTTCCCGGGGGAGAAAGTCGAGCCATTGCCCCAGGATGCCGTAGCGGCACTGCTTGAGCAAATCGGTACCTTGGAGGAGAATAAGCTCCCGCATGGCATGCCAGTCCTTGGTCTCGGCGGAGAGGGCAAAAGCTTCCTCGTACTGGCCATGGCCGGTAAGGATACCGGCGGCGGCTCTGTGCAGCGCGACGCGTTCACCAGCGGAGAAAGCCTCCCTGCCCCTGGCCACAAGGAATTCTCGAAAGATTGGATGATACTGGTAGAAGCCGCCCTCCTTTTTTCTGGAAAGGAAATAATTTTTGCGGTGCATGAAGGCAAGAACACGACCGGCCTGGTCGAGTCCCGTCAATTCCCGGGCCTCTGCAGCCGTGAAAAACGGCATGCACGCTGTCTGCAGAAGAAAGGTACGAATCCCCGGTTCGATCCTTCCGAAGATTTCCCCGATGAAATAGTTGAAAAAAACATCGCCGATCTCCTCTGCCTCGAATGCGGGAAAAACGTCAGTGCCGCCGTGCTCAAGAAGCAGAAGGTACCCGGCAAGCCACCCCTGGGTATACCTCAGCAGATCATCCAGAACGGAGGTTTCGGGAGGGAATGCACCGGCAAGCCCGGCCAGTTGGCGGGCTTCGTCACGGGTCAGGACCAGCTCGTCCTGACCGACCGCCAGGAGGGTTCTGTTCACCAGGTGCCGGCCCATTGCCGGGGGGGGCGCGGTACGGCTCAGGAAAAAAAGTGTGATGCCGGCAGGGGCCTGTTCCAGACAGGTGCTCAGCAGGTCGTGAATGACGGAATCGGCCGGCAGTTCCTGATAGTTGTCCAGCACGACCAGAAAAGGAGGCTTGAGGACCTGGAACAGATCCCGGAAATACCGGAGGGCGAAGCGGCGGATATCGAGAAAGTTTTCAGGGGCGGGAGGTGCGGGCGGTTTTCCTCTCCTGTAGGGTGCCCTGCCGGCGGCGAGGCTCAGAAAGTGAAAAAAATTCGCCGCATCACCGTCGTCCTCTTCCAGTTGATACCAGAGGCAGGGAAGCCTGAAAGCATCCAGGTAGCTCGCGGTCAGGGTCGTTTTGCCGGCCCCCGGCAAGCCACGAATCCATATGCCACGGCATGCCGCGCGCAACTCCTCCAAGCGCGAGAAAAGGCGTGCTCGGTGGCACACCGCAGCAAGACGCGGTCGAGAGATTTTGGCGATGTTCCCCTGCGGCGGTCCCATGGTCCTGCCCCCTGTTGAATGCCGGCAATGACTCCAGGAGTTTTCAGGCCAACGAAGAGACGTCCTCTTTTCTTACCTTAGACCACACAACGCCCCCAAAGACAACCTCCGGGAGAGCCTGCTCACTGTTTTTCACGACGGAACTCCGGCACGATGCGAAACCGTTTCCTCCGTGGCGCAGGGAATAACTGGCCCACCGCACCAGGGTGTCGCACACGAAACAGACTAACCAACGGATGCACCCAAAACCGACAAAAGGAGAAAAGCGCCATGCGACTCTTTCAGACTTTCTTCTGGGACTGCCCCAGTTACGAGGAAAAGGGGAGTCGTGGAGTTTCCCGAAAAAGGCTGTTGCCGGTCTGGCGGATACCGGCGCGAGCGGCCTCTGGCAGCCGCCTTCGGGAAAGTAGAGCCACGCCGATTCGATGGGCTACGCGCCTATGACGACTACGACCAGGGAGAGTTCGACCAAAAAGGCGGCGGCAAGACCTGATTCGGCCTGAAGGATTGGTGCGGTCCTCCCTGGTCGGTCGCCAGCAGCACCCACCAGCACGGCATGACGGTGATCGCCGGCGCGGTGCGCAACACCGATCCCAAAAACTGGTGCAGCGCCCGGGTACCGAGCCGCTGGCCGCACCGCACGTTCTCCCCTGCCGCCCGGTGGGGCCAGGACCTGGCAACACCCATTGCCAAACAGAACGACGGCGGCGGCTGGGCCGGGCACTACGCCCCGGCCCGGGATAAGCGGTGTACGAGCCAGGGTCGAATACGCCATTGAAACGATCATGGCCGCCCCGCGGCAGGATTCTCGGAAGCTACCCGTGGAGGGCGAAAGCGATCGCCCCTTCAAACTCATTTCATGTGAATTAGCATGAAAAATAGGAACTTTTTTAGTTTTCCACATTGTGGTACTAATACGGGAGCATCGCTTGGGGTGGAAAAACGGTCCTGGCCCGCCCCCGTCAACCGAAAAAAAACGAGGACAAAGGGATGACGCCACCGAAGACGATTCGAACTTTTCTGGGTCTTGGACTTCTTGCCTGCTGTGGGGCCACGGCGGGTTGCAGCGGTGGCTCCCACGAACCACAGCCCTTTGTCTGCAACGATGCCATCGGCTGTGTCGACATCGGCCCCGGCGAACCCATCCGCATCGGGGTGCTGCAGTCCCTTTCAGGCGACACCGAGCCCCTCGGCCGGGAGCAGGTGCGTGGCATCGAACTGGCCCTCGATCGCGCCGACCTGAGCGGCCTCGGGCATCCCGTCGTCTTCCAGATCGAGGACACAGGCTGCACTGCCGAAGGCGGCGCCAATGCCGCCCTCAAGGTGATCGCCGACCCGCAGACCGTGGCCATTCTCGGCACCACTTGTTCGGGAGCCGCCGCCACCGCTGCCAAGGCGATGAGCGAAGCCGGGCTCACCATGATCTCGGGCAACAACTCCGCCCCCTTCCTGACCGCAATCGGCGGCAAACGGGCGCCAAACTGGCAGGCCGGCTACTTCCGGACCGCGCCCAACGAGGAAAACGCCGGCCGGGTGGCGGCCCGCTACGCCTTCGCAGGGCTTGGCCTGCGGCGGGCCGCCACGGTGAACGACGGCGACATATACACCCAGGGCCTGGCCGAAGGTTTTGAACAGACCTTCCGGCAACTCGGCGGCCAAATCGTCTTTTCGACCTCCATCGAAAAGGAGGAAAGCGACGTGGGCCCCACCCTGAACGGCGCCCGGCAGGCCGGCGCCGAGATCCTCTTCTTCCCGCTCTTCCAGCCGGACGGCAACAATATCTTGCTCGGAGCCCGGGGCCGGCGCGATTTCGACGGCATCACCCTGATGAGCGACGGCGCCCTGATCGAGGCGTCCTTTCTCGAAGCGGTGGGCGAGACCGGGCGCGGCATGTTGTTCGTGGGGCCCGCCAAACCCGAAGGACCGGCCGTCTCCGAACTGGAAGCTGCGTATCGGGCCCGTTACGGCGAAGCCCCCTCCACCCACTATTACCTGAACGGCCACGACGCGGCCGGGCTCCTGTTCTCAGCCCTGAACAAGCTTGCGGTCCGGGATTCGGATGGCACACTGCACTTCGGACGCCAGGCCTTGCGCGATACCCTTTACGCCACCAGGGACTTTGCCGGCGTGACCGGCTCCCTGAGCTGCGACGAATTCGGCGACTGCGCCCGTTCCCCCTTCAATATCCTGCGGTTGGACGAACCGGCAAAGGGTCTCGACGGATTGCTGTCAAACGTGATGTTTTCCTCCTCCGAAAACGACTCCCCCTGAGCCAGTCGCGTTTTCTGCCACACGATCCGGTCGTGACATGCGAGCAGAAAAATTAAAATGTTGGAAAGAAGACTAAAGAACAACCTCGGCAGGGTGAGCATCACCACCCGTTTCGGGCTCGGCATCGGGCTGCTGCTCCTGCTCTTCGTGGTGGTGGCCGCCACCGGCACCTTTGCTCTGCTGCGTACCGAGCGGGCCGAGAATTCGATCATGCGGAGCCGGCAGGTGCAGAGCATGGTCCTCGAGATGGACCGCGGCCTTGAGCAGGCCAGGCGTTTGCACGGCGATTTCTTCCTGCATTACCCGCATATCGGGTTCGCCGCCGCCCACGAGCGATACGCCCAGGCCTCGGTGCGGGAAACCGCCAGGGTACTGGCCATCGGCAACGAACTGCGCGGCATGATTTCCGGTTCCTCGCCGCGACGTCCCCTGAAGGGGCGTATCGTCGAGCTCAACCTCTACCTCTCGACAACCAAGCGATTTTCCGAAACTTCCATCGACGCCGTGGAACTGGTCACGGAACTCGCCGCCCCAAACAGGGGGCTGGAAACCCTACTGAAGAACGGTTTCACTGCGCTCACAGCAGCGACGGCGGACAGCGTCGACCTTCTCCACCAGGCCGGTATGGCCAGGAATCTTGGTCAAGAATACCTGCTCAGCCGCAAACGCCCCTTCATGCAGGGCGCCCTCAACACCCTGGCCACGCTCCGGCAGGAGGCCTCCGCCAGGACCGACGACCTGCCGGCCCGCGCCGACATCCTCCGCGAGCTCGAAACCCTCGAACAGACGGCTTTGGAGATACTCCAAATCGATGAGGCAGTAAAATCGAAGCTCAACGATTTCGCCCTGCAGGCAGAATCCCTGGCCGGCAGCTCCACCGCCCTCCTGGCCCAGGCCAGGAAAGAAGTCGACGAGGCGAGGGCCTCAATCGACCGCCTGCACAGGCTCAGCCTGTGGATAATGGCCATCGTCACTCTGGCCGGCTTGACCGCCGCGATTCTCATTTCCTGGCAGCTGCACCGCACCATCACCCACCGGATACTCACCCTGACACGCACCGCCGAATCGATGCGCCAGGGCAATCTGCAGGTGACGGCCCTCGAGGAGGGCGACGACGAGCTCTGCGAACTGGCAGTCACCTTCAACCTCATGGCCGGCCGTATCCGTGAGCTTGTTGACGGGCTCGAGTCGAAAGTCAGCCAGCGCACCGCCGAACTCGCTGCCAGCGAGAAGCGCTTTCGCCAGCTATTCGACCACATGAAGAGCGGCGTCGTGGTCTATCAGCCGGATGAGCAAGGCATGGACTTCGTGATCCGCGACTGCAACCGGGCGGCGGAGCGCATCGAAGGAGTGCGGCGGGAGGCGATCCTCGGCCGAAAGGTCAGCCAGGTTTTCCCGGGCGTCGAGGGCTTCGGACTGCTCGAGGTGTTCCGCAAGAGCCTGCAAAGCGGCCAGGTCCTGACCCATCCGATCACTCTCTACAAGGACGAACGGATCGAAGGCTGGCGGGAGAACACGGTGTACCCGCTGCCGTCGGGCGAGGTGGTGGCGGTGTACGACGATCTCACCGAGCAGAAAAGAGCCGAGGCTGAAAAGAGGAAGATGAAAATACGGCTGCAGCGCGCCCAGAAGATGGAGGCCATAGGTCTTCTCGCCGGTGGCGTCGCCCATGACCTGAACAATATCCTGGCCGCCCTCGTGGGTTATCCCGAACTTCTTCTCCTGCAACTTCCCAAGGACAGCGAGCTGCGTGAGCCGATCGCCGCCATTGGCGCCGCCGGTCAACGGGCCGCGGCCGTGGTCGCCGACCTGCTCACCGTGGCCCGGGGAGTAGCAGCGGCCCGCGAGCTGGTCGACCTCAATTCTCTGCTCGGAGAATATCTGCTCTCACCGGAGGGGGTTAAACTCAAGGACAACCATCCAGATATCCGCTGTATCTCGGAGCCAGCGCCACAGCACCTGCCGGTTTCCTGCTCGCCGGTGCACATCAAGAAGAGCATCATGAACCTGGCCACCAATGCCATGGAGGCCATCGACGGTCCGGGCCAGGTACTGCTCGCCACCAGCCGGCGCACCCTGGACGCCGAGGAGGCCGCCGATATCGGCCTGCAACCCGGCGACTACGCGGTTCTCACGGTGCGTGACAACGGCTCGGGTATTTCCGAACAGGACCTCGCCCATATCTTCGAGCCCTTCTACAGTAAAAAAATAATGGGCCGCAGCGGGACCGGTCTTGGTCTCGCCGTGGTCTGGAACACGATAAAGGATCATGGCGGAACCGTCCTCGTCGAAAGCAGCCGGGCCGGCACCCTGTTCACCCTTTACCTGCCCCTGGCCGCGGATTCCCTGCCCGACAAGGCCGAGAACGACATCACTCCTGCCGGGCTGCGGGGACGGGGGGAAAAGATATTGGTGGTTGACGACGAGAGACAGGTCCGGGCACTCGCCGCCGACATGCTCCGGGTCATGGGCTACCAGGTCACGACCGTCTCCTCGGGTGAAGAAGCCCTCCGCTTCCTGCGCGACAACCGGGTCGACCTCGTGCTCCTCGACATGCTCATGGAACCCGGCCTCAATGGCCGCCAAACCTATGAGCAGGCCGTCGCCCTGCACCCGGGTCTGCGGGCGGTGATCATGAGCGGCTACTCCGAAAGCGAGGAAGTCCGCAAGGCAAGAGGGCTCGGTGCCGGCGCTTTCCTCAGGAAGCCCTTTACCGTGGCTCAGCTCGGCCGTACCGTGCAGGACGAACTGGCACGATGAGATGGCAGTACTACGATTTCTCCTCTTTTTCTTCCGCTCCCGGATTTCCGTGGCCGCAACCCGCAAAGTGTGGTAGGAAAACAAACTAACCAACCGTAGCAGCCAGACAGTTTTTTCCTGACCGCGCTCCTCCCCTGCCTTATCCCCGGGGATACATCATGGTATCAGAGTGCCTTATGGGCACGAAGCGCCCTCCCTTGTGCCTTCTTCCCTTTTGCGAGGAACCGAGCAATGCGACTCTTTCAGGCGTTCTACTGGGATTGCCCCCGTTATGAGAACAAAAAAGGCGAGTGGTGGAATTTTCTGAAAAAACTGCTGCCTGGCCTGGCGGATATCGGCATCTCCGGGCTCTGGCTGCCGCCATCGGCCAAGTCGAGCCATATCGATTCCATGGGCTATGCGCCCTACGACTACTACGACCAGGGCGAGTTCGACCAGAAGGGCGGGGTGAAGACCTGGTTCGGCTCCAAGGACGAGCTGCGGGGTTTGGTGGCCGCCGCCCACGACCACGGCATGACGGTGATCGCCGACGCGGTGCTCAACCACTGCGATCTGGGTGACGAGCTCGAGCTGAACCCGCTGACCGGCAGGGAAATGAAGTCGAAATACACGCCCAAGTCCAAAAAATTCACGCGCGACTGGACAAACTTCCACCCCTGCGAGTATTCCTCGGCGGACGCCGGCGCCTTCTACGGCGACCTCGAGGGCTACGACCTGCCCGATCTCTGCCACGACAACCCCTACACCTACCTCGGTGTCATGGAGTACATCCGCTTCCTCAAGGACCGGCAGCAGGGCATAGGCTACGACGGCTTCCGCTACGACGCGGTGAAGTACTTCGATTCCTGGATCGTGCAGAGCATCCAGGAATGGCAGAAATGTTTTGGAGTAGTGGAGTACTGGGATGGCAGCAAGGAGGCGATCAAAAAATACCTCGACTACATCCGCTGGTCGTGCTCGGCCTTCGATTTTCCGCTGTTCTACGCCCTGCGGGCAATGTGCGACGACCCGGGCTACGATCTGCGCAGGCTGTGGGGCAGCGGTCTCCTCTTCGAGGCGCCGCACCGCTCGGTCACCTTCTGCGACAACCACGACACCGACCGTTCCCAACCCATCGTCAACGACAAACTCCTGGCCTACGCCTTCATCCTCACCCACGAGGGCGTGCCCTGCATCTTCTGGCGCGACTACTTCACCTACGGGCTGTCTCTAGCCGGCACCCCCCACGGCCTCGACGCTCTCTGCCGCCTGCACCGGGACCACGCCGGCGGCGCCACCAGCCTGCTGCACGCCGACAGCAGTCTCTACATCGCCCAAAGAGACGGTTTCGGAGCACAACAAGGCCTTGTCGTGGTGCTCAACACCGACCCCGACTCCTGGCGCGGCGCCTGGGTGCAGACCCGCTGGCCACACCGCAAGCTCACCCCGGCCGCCTGGTGGGGCCGGGATCTAGCCCGGCCCATGGACAAGCAGACCGACGGTGGCGGCTGGGCCGAGCTCTACGCGCCGCCCCGTGGGTATGCGGTGTATGTGCCGAACTGAGGCAGGCAGGAGGCAGGCCACTCAGACCCCCGCAGGAGCTCACTGAGGTAAGTGGTGATTGCCTTTACAGATTAATAAACCAAACAGACCTCATCGAGGCTTTCCACTGGTAGCAAATCCCAGGCTCTGGTACCGTGAGGCCATGGTCATCTTCGGAGTCATCACCCTGCTGCTGGTCGCCTATCTCTTTCTGCGCTATGTCCGCAACCGGTGGGCCAACATCTATGCCGGCATCATCGTGCTCTCCGGGGCATACGGCGGCCTGGTGAAAGGGAAAATCCTCGGCAGGGGCGGCGCGGTGCTTCTCCAGGGTGACGAGGCCACGCTCATCGGCTGGCTGTCCCTGGCCTGCGGGCTGGCCATCCTGGTCCGCGGCCTGCTGCAGACGCCGGCCGAGCCCCTGGACGACTGAAAGACGATATCCCGGTCCAGCCTACGCTTTCTTCTCGCGTTACCAACAGAACACAAGGAGAAAACCATGTCCGACGCGAAACAGCCCAAACACTACCGACGGCTCGCCAACCTTCATCCCGAGGTGATGACCGCCCTCGAAAACCTGGGCGCCACCCTGCGCTCGTCAGGCCCCCTTTCCGGCAAGACCACGGAGCTCATCCAATTGGCAGCGGCCGCCGCCATCGGCTCCGAGGGCTCGGTCCACTCCCACACCCGGCGGGCTGTGGCGGCCGGAGCCAGCCACGAGGAAATCGCCCATACCCTGCTGCTTCTCGTCTCCACCATCGGTTTCCCGCGGGTGGCGGCGGCTCTGAGCTGGACCCGGGATATTCTGAGCGAACAGTAAAAGACTTCGGTCAGGCCCTACCCGTTGCCTCAGAGCAAAGCGCCGTCGAAGTTGAAAGAAGAAAGGCGGGGGCCGCGGCCGGCGCGGCCGAACTGTTTGAGCAGTTCCTCGAGGCTCTCGGCCTTGAGACGCAGGGAGCGGAGGTCGATCACCAGGAAGTCGAGACCGGCGGCGGCAAGGTCGTTTGCCCGGTCGAGGAGCGAGAAAGGCTTCATGCCGAGCGCCACGGTGAGGCCGTCGCGTTTCTCGAGAACAAAGCTCTCGCCTTTGGGTGAGACAAAGGGCTTGTTGTAGCGGAAATGGCCGTCCACCAGCCGCGCCGTGAAGAGCGGCGGCCGGCCGTAGACGGTGAGGCCCACGGAGATCCTGCGCCCTGCCCTGCCCCCATCGAGGCCAGCCCGGTAACCGGCCAGGGCGGATTCGAGGCTGGCCCGGTCGGTTTCCAGGGCGAACTGTACGCCGCGCAACCCGTGCGCGGCAAGCGCCGCCAGGCTCTGGGAGTTGAGCACGTTCAGGGTAAAGCCGCCATAGAGGGCGGGCCGCCGCGGGCCGCCGAAAAAGCCAAGCTGGCTGATGTGGCCAAGCTGCCAGGCGTAGAAACCCGCCCGCAGCAGCCCATGCACCGCGCTGGCGTAGAACCGCAGCGCTCCCTCGTGGATCACCGGCGGCAGGGCCCAGATTAACTTCTTCTCCCAGTATTCCAGGTAACGGCGGCCAGCGCCAAACTGCCGGTAGGTGTCGCGGTTGAGCGGCACCACGATGCGGTCGGGCTCCACCGCGAGCTTCTGCTTGAGAAGGGACAAAACGTCGAGGCAGAGCCAGAGTTCGGCACTCTGCCGCTGGCCGCCCTTCGGGCCGCCGGGCCGCGGCTGACCGCCCTTCTTCTGGAAACTTTTACCGCTCTCCACCGCCAGGGCAACTGGCGGCTCTTTGCCCGGTCCGGCCCCCACGCTCATCTGCCGGAGCACGGTTTCCGCCCGCTTGCCGATCCTGGCGAGGATCTCGTTGTCAACAGGCCGCAGGCCCGTCTCCAGCCCGCTCTTCCCTTCCAGTTCGCGGCGGGCCGCGGCATCCACCTTGTAGAGCAGATCGCCGGCCTCGAAATCCACGGGCAGCGGGCACGACACCCGCTCACCGGCCAGGGCCTGGCGCCGTTCTTCTCCGTTCACCGCGAGTTCCGTCAGGGTGAAGGCAAAACGCTCTCCGCTCTTTTCCTGGTGCAGCCGCAACCGGTCACCCACTTCGAGCCGCTCCCGCAGCACGAGTTCGGCCCGCCTGCCCTTGCCGGTGAGTTCGATGCGGCCCAGGAAGAGCCCGATATTGCCCGAGTGGGCCGGCGCCAGGATATCGTCGGTGCGCAGGCCGCCGAAATAACCGGCGGTGGTCCTGCGGCTCATGGCGCCCTCGAGCAGGTGCCGGGCCTCGGCCCGGATTTTTTCGTCTTCCGGCGGCCCGTCGAGAACCAGCCGGTAGGCCCGCACCACGCGCTCCACGTAGCTCGCGGAACGCAACCTTCCTTCTATCTTCAGCGAGGTGACCCCGACCCGGGCCAGATCGGCCAGATGATCGATGCCGCAGAGATCGTTCATCGAGAAGAGATACCCCCCTCCCCTGCCAGCCCCCCCTTCCTTGGCGGACCAGGAATAGCGGCGGCGGCAGGGCTGCACGCAGCGGCCGCGCAGGCCGGACTTGCCGCCCAGATAGGAGCTGAACAGGCACAGCCCGGAATAGGCGAAACAGAGCGCGCCGTGCACGAAGACCTCGATCTCCACCGGGCTCCGGCGGCAAAGCGTCTCGATTTCAGGCAGGGTCAGCTCCCGGGCCAGCACCACCCGGGAAAAGCCCATCTCGGCAAACTGCCCAACCGCCATGCTGTTGTGGGCGCCCAGCAGCGTCGAGGCATGCAGACGCAACTCCGGGAAAAAGCGGCGGGCCAGATGGTAGACCCCCAGGTCCTGGACGATCAATGCATCTGGCCGCAGGTGGGCAAGTTCGGCCAGCAGCCGCACCGCCTGCGGGACCTCCTCTTCCTTCATCAGGCTGTTCATCGCCAGGTAGAGTTTTTTGCCGTGGCCGTGGGCGTAGTCGGTCATCGCACCGATCTCCGGCAGGGTGAAATCCCGCCCCAGAGCCCGGGCATTGAGGGCCGGCGCTCCTATATAGACGGCGTCGGCGCCGGCACTCAGTGCCGCCTCGAAAGCGGCCATGTTGCCGGCCGGCGCCAGAAGCTCCATCTTCTTCGGGTCGCCCGCCGCCTCGGCTCCGCCTCCCCCATGTCCCTCCTTTCCAGGACGGCGGGCCTCCTGGGCCACCCGTTCCGGTCGCTTGCTCACAGAACCACTGGCCCGCCGGGCAGTCTTCTTGCCGGCGACGGTTTTCTTGCCCTGCTTCTTTCCCTTACTCATGCCCACCAGCCCCGGCGCTGCCAGCGCCGCGTTTTCTGTTTGGCCTGCCGTTCCCGGAACAGCGGAACAAGCCCGGCGCCGGCCACGAAACCGCCGAAATGGGCCCACCAGGCCACCCCGCCCATCTCCTGGTCGCCGGCTGAGGCCAGAAAGGTCATTGCCGAGCCCTGCAGCAACTGAAGCGCCGCCCACAGGCCGAGGAAAAAGTAGGCCGGTACCTCGAAGAGATAGAAAAAAATGAAAATGGGGAAAAGAGTCACGATACGGGCCCGTGGATAGGTGAGGAAATAGGCCCCCATGACGCCGGAGATGGCGCCGCTCGCCCCCACCAGGGGCAGGGACGAAGCAGGGGCGGAAAAGTACTGGGCAAGCACCGAGGCGGTGCCGCAGAGCAGAAAAAAGACACTATAGCGGAAATGGCCCATGCTGTCCTCGACATTGTCGCCGAAGATCCACAGCATCCACATATTGCCCACCAGATGCAGAAGGGAACCGTGCAGGAACATGGAGGAAAACACCGGCACCAGGGCCGGCGCGGAAAAGCCCTCGGCCAGCGCCGCCGAAAACCGGGCCGGCACGAACCCGTAATCGTAGAGGAAAGCTTCGAGGTGAGGGCCCATCCTTCCTTCCAGCAGAAAGAAAGCGACGTTCAGGCCGATCAGCAGAAAATTGACAAAGGGAAAGCGCTGGGCCGGGATATTGTCTTTGAGGGGAAACATGTGTTCACACGGGACGGCGAGGCGGGAACAGATGGAGCCGGGCCGACCGGGCGCAGAGGCTGGCGTGGCCCGGGGGTGGTAACGGGCCGGGAGAAAATCTACTCACCGAGACTGGACCAGAGGGGCAGCAGTTCCATGGGCGGCAGGGGCAGGATGAAGTAAAAGTTGTTGCCTTCCTCGGTGGGTTCGTAGCCCACCTGGCCGCCGTGGATTTCCACCACGTGCTTGACAAAGGCGAGACCGTGGCCGGTGCCGAACTGGGCCGGGCTGTTGCTGCCCCGGGTTCCCTCGCTGAAGATGATTCGCGCCTCGTCGGCGGGCAGGTGGGGTCCGGTGGAAAAAACATTGAATTTGATACCCTGCTGGCCCTGACCGAAATGGTTGTAGAGGATCTCCCGGCCATAGGCCAGGGCCTTGCGGGGCAGGCCCCGGTGGTCGATGATCTCCCTGGTGTACTTCACGGCGTTGGAAAAGAGGTTGGCGTACACCTGGGCAAGCAGCCCCACGTCGACCATGAGCGGGATCTCCTCGCCGGCCATGCCCACCGGCTCGTCGATACTTATCCCCTGGGCCTCCAGCCGTTTGAGGTATTGCTCGAGCTGCGGCTTGATGATCTCCTCCACCACCCGGCAACGCCGGGCCTGCAGCACCAGATGCCCCTTTTCGAAGTGTTCGCGGCGGAACAAACTCTCCAGGAAGAGGGAGAGATTGGCGTGGTGCTTCTGCATCTGCTTGTGGTAGTCGTCGAGGTCACCGCGCAGGATGGTTATCCTCTCCATGATCCGCTGGCAGTCGGGATCCTCGGAGGTCCCCCGCTTGGCCTGCAGCTCACCCATCATGACCTGCAGCTCCTGGAGCTCGCCGATCTTCTTCTTGAGCTGGTTGAAAAGGTGCCTGAAGTACATGTTGGGGATGATGACATTGTGCTCGATGTCCATCACCAGGGTGTTGATGAACTTCAGGTGGCGGATGTTCTGGCGAGCCACCAGCCGGTTGTGGAGGCGGAAACCGATGCGGTTGGTGTATTTGGAAAGAAAAAACTTTTCCTGCCGGGAGAGCTTTTCCAGCGGCTTGACCTCGAACATGCCGAGCAACTGGGCCTGCAGCTCCCAGGAACAGTTCGCCGGCGAGAAGAGGTTGAGGGCGGCCGGCCGGGCAGGTGCCGCATCGGCGGAAGGCGGACGCTGGAACACCGGGACGACCAGGGAAGAACCGGTTTCGTAGACGATGTCCGAGCACCGCACCCGTGAAGGGGCCGGCTGGGGATCGGTCAGCACTCCCTGCTCGGAGTCGCAGACCAGGAGCAGGCCGTCTCTTTCGGGATGAAGCAGGTAGAGCGCACTTTCCACCCCCATGGTTTCCAGCAGCACGGCGACACTGATCCGGTAGAGATCGCGCAGGCTGTCGAATTCCTGGGAAAGGTCGAAGAAGCTCTTGAGGATGGTATTCTGCTGCTCGGTGAAGTTGTAGGCGGTATACGCCTCCACCTTCTCGCGCAGACGTTGGCGGATCAGGGCCAAATCCGCTCTTTCGCTTGTCGGCTGAACCATGGGATCCCCCACAGTGGAAGTGCCAGCTACGATGTTTTCTCCAGAATAACCTCGTCGCCGTGGCCGGTTTCCTGGAGCAACACATGCACGTGCTCGCCTGCCTCCACCTGCTGGTCGAGTCCGGAATAGTTGGCCTGGATCGGCAATTCCCGGCCGCCCCGGTCGACCAGCACGGCAAGCTCGATGCGTTTGGGCCGGCCGTAATCCATGATGGCGTCGAGGGCGGCGCGGATGGTGCGGCCGGTAAACAGCACGTCGTCCACCAGGACCACGATCTTCTCCTCCACCTTGAAGGGGATATTGGTCTTGCGGACGATGGGATTCATGGAGACGAGACTCCAGTCATCCCGGTAGAGGGTGATGTCGAGGGTGGCGATGGGCAGCTCGACGCCTTCCTGCTCGGCGATGATTTTCCGGATGCGCTCGGCGAGATAGACGCCGCCGGTATGGATGCCGATAAGCGCCAGGTCTTCGATGGGCCCGGCCTGCTCGAGGATCTGCAGGGCGATGCGAGCCAGGGAGCGTTCTATGTCTTGGCTCGTCATGATGCAGCGTTTGGTTGATGCCATGCTTTCCTCCCAAAAACAGTGGTGTTTCAGGACCGGTTGCCGAAGGTTACCACGGCACGGCGGTGCAATCGAACAGACTCATTTCCAAAAATGGTCGACCCCCTTGGCGTCCACCAGGTTGATGGCCTCGGGAAAGGCCTCGCATTCGGCGGCGAAAACCCGGGCCGCGATGTCCTCGGGGCTGTCTTTCTCGTCGAGGGCCACGCATCTCTGGACCACGATGGGCCCCTCGTCGTAGACCTCGTTGGCGAAATGCACGGTGCAGCCGCTCACCCGGCAGCCCCGCCGGTGCACTGCCCGGTGCACGTGCATACCGTAGTAGCCGGCCCCGGCAAAGGCTGGAATGAGCGACGGGTGGATGTTGAGCACCCGGCGGGCAAGGGCCGGCGGCGGCTGGTAGAGCTTGAGATAGCCGGCCAGGCAGACGAGATCGATCTCGTAGCGGCCCAGGATCTCGTTGGTGGCCGCGCTGCCCTTGGCGGCAAAGGCCGGGTAGCCGTACTTCCTGGCCTTCTCGAGGCCAAGGGCGTCGGCCATGTTGGAGATCACCACCTCGATCCGGGCCTGCAGAGTGCCACCCTGGATCCGTTCATGGAAGTTGTCGAGGGTCCGCCCGGAGCCGGAAAGAAGAACGCCCAGCCGCAGCATTACTTGTCTCCGGCAAAGTGCGGGTTGGTGTCGGTGTCCACCTTCTCGAGCCAGGCGGCAATCGCCGTGTCGTAGCGGCTGGTGAGCTGGAAAACCTTGGTGGCCAGCTTGAAGCGGGTGGCGAGCGTGGTGTGGCCCTTTTCCTTCAGCTCTTTCACCACCTGGGGGTAGTCGGCCGGGTCGACGATGACCGTGACGTCCTGAAAATTCTTGGCCGCGGCCCGCAGCATGGTGGGGCCGCCAATGTCGATGTTCTCGATGGCATTGGCCACCGTGCAGTTCGGGTCGGCGGTGGCCTTGTCGAAGGCGTAGAGGTTGACGGCGATGATATCGATGTACTGCAGGCCGTGCTCGGCCATGGCCGCCTGGTGCTCCTTGTTTTCCCGCTGGGCGAGGATGCCGCCATGCACCTTGGGGTGCAGGGTCTTCACCCGGCCGTCGAGCATCTCCGGGAAACCGGTGAACTGAGAGACATCCTTCACGGCAAGGCCGGCGTCCCGCAGCTTCTTGGCGGTGCCGCCGGTGGAGAGGATCTCGATACCGAGACCGACGAGTTCCTTGGCAAAACCCTCGATGCCGGATTTATCGGTAAGGCTGATCAGCGCCCGTTCTGCTTTCTTCATGCGACTGCTCCTTGGATTCTCACTCTTTGGTTATATGTATGGTAGAACTGTAAAAAATGAACCCAGGCGGCGGCCCAAACCAGCACCACCGTGGCCTGCGTCATGCCGTTGCTGCATGGATGCCTCGGCGCCCTCGACACCACGACTCCTGGCCATACGATGGACTTTCTGCCGGTCCATCCTTCAGGACTTGCGGATGAAATCGCGGATGAGGCGCCGGTCCCGCTTGCCCGGCCTCCCGGCGGGGCCGGAGGAGCCGGCATTCTGGAGTTTCCTCTCTTCACTTGCCTGCTGCCGGGCCGCGATGCTCTCCTCGGATTCCTGGTAAAGCAGGCGAGCCGCCGAAGCGGGCCCCCTCTTCTCGGCAAGGGCGAGGACGCTAACGGAAAAAATTTCCTCGGCCCGCCGGATCAGCAATCTGTCGCCGACCTGCACGTTACGGGCCGGTTTCACCCGCTCACCGTTCACCTGCACATGGCCGCCAGCCACCGCCTGGGAAGCCAGGGACCGTGTCTTGAAAAAGCGGGCGGCCCACAGCCACTTGTCGATTCGTACCTTGTTGGCTTCCACGGTGAACAGGGAGTCGAAACGAAACCTGAATACTTGCCGCAAGACCCCGTGTCAGAAATTTACCGACAGAAGATCAACGGTGCATCACCTTTTTTCGATTTCCTCAACTTTGCGCCGGTCCCTGCTTTGTGACGGGCCGGCAACCCAGCGCGGAAAAAGACCGAAAGAAACAGTCTACCCGAAAGCGGGGAA
>JBFHWX010000002.1:0-62597 GCA_041599275.1 Desulfobulbales bacterium
AGGTGAGGGTCGATTCCGCCAGGTTCCAGGCCAGGTCGTAGACCGCCGGTACCGGCACCGCCTTCTTCATCAGCATCAGGCGGACGTTTTCCTTGATCTCCATGCGATGGCCGCGACTGAGGCGCGGCAGCTCGCGCTCGAGCTTCACCCGCTCCTCTTCCTTGGCGGTCATTTTTTTCAAAACAGCCGACGAGATCTTACGCTCGTCCACCCGCAGGGTGAGAACGATGAAGTCGCCGGCCTGGTGGGAGGCGTAGCGGAAACTCGAGTCGAACATGTTGCTCACCGAGACCCAGCCCACCGAGTACTCGTCGAAGGTGTCGTCGATGTCGCGGAAGGAAAAGGACGCCACCCGTTCGGCAACGAAGTTCATAAAATTTTCGGGCAGCTCGCCCTCGACCCTGTAGCGCACGAAGCTGGCGGAGCCGGTCAGAAAACCCATGGTCGACCTCTTGGGAAAGAACGAAAGAACGGCCGGGCCGCAGGTGGCGCCCGGCACTGTCAGCGGAAAAAAGTACTATTTAGCAGACAACGGGGACGGTCACAAGGGATTTCCGGAAAGCGGCCGGCGGCCCGCAGCCCGTCCCGCCGCCAGGGCGGCCGGACGCCAACTTTGTTTTTCAAAAATATTGACGCGCCCGCTTTAATATACTATAAACCCCCGCATCCCATTGATCCCGGGTAGCTCAGCAGGTAGAGCAGGTGGCTGTTAACCACCTTGTCGGGGGTTCGAGTCCCTCCCCGGGAGCCAGAAACCAGAAAGGCCCGATCGGCAACGGTCGGGCCTTTTTTTGTCCACCCGGCTCGATGCCCTTTCTCCTCAAACCTGTCAAGTCCTCTCCCTCAGCCCTCTTCACCTACCAGCCTCCGGCGAGAAGGCCGTAGGCGTCTCTATTCGTTAATCATTAAATCCTTTACGGTCACCCAGAGCCAGAATTCCATGCAACCGGACGCATGGGCACCAGGGCAGGGGCGGACCCCGCCGGCCCTGGCGGCTCATCATGCTTCTCCACGGGTGAAGGGCGGGCTGGCCTGTGGCGAAGGGAGTTCTCCTCCGAATCTTGACGGCGGGAAACGCTTGCCCTTGCCTTGCGGCTCCGTGTCTGTTAGTTCAGAAGTCTGGATGTTCTCGGGTGCCGCCGCGCTTTCCGGGGCGGTCGGTCGGTTCTTCCCAATTTTTCGGGAGGCATGGAAAAACAAAAGGAGGATTCCCATGGTCAGAATACTGGTTCTTGCGGCGGTTCTTCTGGTAGTGGCGGGTACGGCCCGGGCCGGGCTTTTCGATACCTTCAACAGAGTGCTGGAGTCGGGTGGTTCGCTGCCGGCGCCGGCGGCGTCGCAGCTCTCCGACGGTGAGGTGGGCGAGGGGCTGGTAGAAGCGCTTCGCATCGGCTCCGAGCGGGCGGTGGCCTCGGGCTCGCAGGCGGGCGGCTTCTGGAACAACGAGCTTATCCGTATCGTCATGCCGGGGCCGCTCAAGAGCGCCGGCGATCTCTTGCGCCGGCTCGGCATGGGAGCTCCGGTGGACGCTTTCGAACAAAGCATGAACCAGGCGGCGGAGCGGGCTTCGGCCGAGTCGCTGCCGGTCCTGAAGCAGGCGATCGCCGAGCTTACTTTCGACGACGTGCGCCGCATCTGGCAGGGCGGTGACACCGCGGCCACCGACTATTTCCGCGCGAAGACCCGCGAGCCGCTGGCGGTGCGCTACAAGCCCATCGTCCACGGCGCCATGGAAGAGGTGGGGGTGACCCGCTCCTACCAGGAGATGATGAGCAAGCCGGCGGTGGCGCCGCTCGCCATGGGCACTTCCGTCGACCTCGACCAGTACGTCACCGAAAAGGCCCTCGACGGCCTCTACACCCTCCTGGGCGAGGAAGAGAAAAAGATCCGCACCAACCCGGTGGCCCGCTCCACCGAGATTCTGCAGAAGGTGTTCGGCCGCTAGCCAAGCAGAACCTGTCTCCCTGCCCCGCCTGCGCGGGATAAAAAAGGCCGCTGCCGGATCATGCCGGCAGCGGCCTTTTTGCGCTGGAGAGTCTGCTCGGGCCGGGTGCCCGGTATCAGCACTTCTTGGGCTGCGGCACCTTGCGAAGCCGGATCGCCTCGGGGGTGACCTCCACCAGTTCGTCGTCGTTGATGAAGGCGATGCAGTCCTCGAGGCTCAGGGAGACGGGCGGGGTGAGGATGACGTTCTCGTCGGAGCCCGAGGCCCGCATGTTGGTGAGTTTTTTCCCTTTGGCCGGGTTCACCACCATGTCGCCGGTGCGGCTGTTCTCGCCGATGATCTGGCCGGGGTAGACCTTCTCGCCCGGGCCCAGGAAGAGCTTGCCGCGTTCCTGCAGGTTGAAGAGGGCGTAGGCCACCGTGGTGCAGGGCTCTTTCACGGTGAGCACGCCGTTGATCCGGTTGCGGATCTCGCCGGCAAAGGGGCCCCATTCGGCGAATACGTAGTTCATGGTGCCCATGCCCTTGGTGTCGGTCATGAACTCGGAGCGGTAGCCCAAAAGGCCGCGGGTGGGGATTTTGAACACCAGCCGGGCCATGGAGTTCTCGTTGTACATCTCGGTGAGCTGGCCCTTGCGGGTGCCGAGCTTCTCGATCACCGCGCCCTGGTACTGTTCGTCGACGTCGATGGTGAGCTCCTCGTAGGGCTCGATGGTAACACCGTCTTCCTCGCGCATGATCACCTGGGGCCGGGTCACCTGCAGCTCGTAGCCCTCGCGCCGCATCTTCTCGATGAGGATCGACAGATGCAGCTCACCGCGGCCGGAAACCCGGAAGCCCACGCCCTTTTCGAGGGGTTCCACCACCAGGGCCACGTCGGAGAGGGTCTCGCGCTTCAAGCGCTCATCGATGTGGCGGGAGGTGACGAACTTGCCCTCGGTGCCGGCAAAGGGCGAGTCGTTGGGGATGAAGTTCATGGAGATGGTCGGCGGGTCGATGTCGATCAAAGGCATCGGCCGCGGGTCGTTGGGGTCGGTGAAAGTGACGCCGACGGTGACGTCCTCCATGCCGGCCACCGCCACGATCTCGCCGCAGCGGGCGATGTCGCTGGCCACTTTCTGGTCGCGCTCGAAGCGGAAGATCTTCGAGATCCGCACCGGCGCGATGGAGCCGTCGCGACGGGCCACCACCACCGAGTCGTTGATCTTGAGGGTGCCGTTGGCCAGCTTGCCGATGCCGAGCTTGCCGAGGTAGGGCGAGTAGTCGATGGTGTTCACCTGCAGCTGCAGGGGCGCCTCCGGGTCGCCCTTGGGGGCCGGGATGTGGGCGATGATCTTTTCCATCAGCGGGATCATGTCCGCCGCCTCGTCGCCCGGCTCATGAAGCGCGTAGCCCGCTTTGGCCGAGGCGTAGACGATGGGGAAGTCGAGGATCTCCTCGGGGGCGTTGAGTTTCACGAAGAGATCGAACACCTCGTTCACCACCCACTCGATGCGGGCCGCCGGCTTGTCGATCTTGTTGATCACCACGATCACCGGCAGGGCCGAGGCCAGCGCCTTCTTGAGCACGAAATAGGTCTGGGGCATCGGCCCTTCCTGGGCGTCGACCAGCAGCAGGCAGCCGTCGGCCATGCGCAGCACCCGTTCCACCTGGCCGCCGAAGTCGGCGTGGCCCGGGGTGTCGATGATGTTGATCAGGTGGTCGCGGAAGAGAAAGGAGCCGTTTTTCGAGGCGATGGTGATGCCGCGCTCGCGCTCGAGATCCATGGAGTCCATGAGCCGCTCGGCCACCACCTGGTTGTCGCGGAACATGCCGCTCTGTTTGAAAAGCTGGTCGACAAGTGTGGTCTTGCCGTGGTCGACGTGGGCGATGATGGCGATGTTTCTGATCCTCTTCTGTTCCATACTTCCTTCGGGGCTCTTGAAAAAATTCAAAAAAAATCGCAAGCCGTGCGCGCGTACGGTCCGCGGCAGGCGGCTTGCGTTGTGTGGTGGCGGGGCGATGGCTTCCGGTGAAGCCGGAAAAAAGAAGCAACTATACGGAAAACCGCGGCGAAAGGCAAGGGAAAGATGCAGGTGACGGGGCAGGGGGTGTCGATCTGTCAGACCTGCCGGACAGTTCCTCTAGCCGGCCAGGGCCTGCAGCACGTCGTTTATGTGGGCGAGCAGCGCCGCCGGCGAGGCGAGGGAAGCCGCCGGCAGGGTGACGATGAGCCGGGAGTCGGGGGTGAAGCGGATAGTTTGCTTGGCCTTCGACATCAGAGCCAGAATCCGGGCCGGGTCCACCGTGGTTTTTTCGTGGAAGGAGAAGACCAGTGCCTCGCGGCCCTTTTCGAGTTTGGTGATTCTGAGTTTTTTCAGTTCGAGCTTGAGCTCCATGACCTCGAAGAGGTTCTCGGTCTCGGCCGGCAGGGCGCCGTAGCGGTCGACGAATTCTTCCTTGAGATCGGCCAGTTCCTCGGGCCGGTCGAGGCCGGCAAGCCTGCGGTAGGCGATGTAGCGCTGGTCGGTGTCGGCCATGTAGCGTTCGGGGATGAAGGCGGAGAGCTGCAGGTTGAGCTCGGGCTCGATGTCAACCGTCTCCTCGCCCGCCGCCGCGGCCCTTCGTTTGAGATCGAGCACGGTGCGCTGCAGGAGATCGAGGTAGAGATCGTAGCCCACCGCCGCGATGTGGCCGCTCTGGGAAACGCCCAGGATATTGCCGCCGCCGCGGATCTGCAGGTCGCTCATGGCGAGCTTGAAGCCGCCGCCCAGCTCCTGGTTGTCCATCAGCGCCCGGAGCCGGTTGCGGGCGTCCTTGGAGAGATTGTCAAGCGACGGCACCAGCAGATAGGCGTAGCTCTGCTCCTGGCCGCGCCCCACCCGGCCGCGCAGCTGGTAGATCTCGGCGAGACCCATGCGGTCGGCCCGGTTGATCACGATGGTGTTGGCGTTGGGGATGTCGAGGCCGCTCTCGATGATGGTGGTACACACCAGCACGTCGATCTTGCGGTTGACGAAGTGGACCATGATCTCCTCGAGGTCCTTGGGGGCCATCTGGCCGTGGGCCACCGACACCCGGGCCGAGGGCACCAGCGTTTCGACCCGGGCCGCCATCTCGTGGATGCTGCGCACCCGGTTGTGGACCAGGAAGACCTGGCCGCCGCGCTGCAGCTCGCGTTGTACCGCTTCCTTGATTACCAGGTCGTCGTAGCGGGCCACGAAGGTCTTGATCGGCCGCCGCTGCTCGGGCGGCGTGCTGATCACCGAGAGGTCGCGGATGCCGAGCAGGGAAAGCTGCAGGGTGCGGGGAATCGGCGTCGCGGTGAGGGTGAGCACGTCCACCTCTGCCTTCAGGCGCTTTATCCGCTCCTTGTGGGAGACCCCGAACCGGTGCTCCTCGTCGATGATCAGCAGCCCCAGGCGGCGGAAGGAGACGTCCTTCGAGAGCAGGCGGTGGGTGCCGATGACGATGTCCACCTGGCCCTCTTTCAGCTTTTTGGCGATCTCCTTCTGCTCGGCGGTGGTGCGAAAGCGGCTCATGGACTCCACCCGCACCGGGAAACCCTGCAGCCGTTCGCGGAAGGTCTCGGCGTGCTGCTCGGCCAGCACCGTGGTGGGCACCAGTATCGCCGCCTGGAAACCGTCCTCCACCACCTTGAAGGCGGCGCGGATCGCCACCTCGGTCTTGCCGTAGCCCACGTCGCCGCAGACCAGCCGGTCCATGGGCCGGTCGACGGTGAGATCGTCGAGCACGTCGGTGATCGCCTTCAGCTGGCCCGGGGTCTCGTCGTAGGCAAAGGATTCCTCCAGTTCCCGGAAGAGGTCGGTGGGGCGGGAGAAGGCGGTACCTTCCCTGAGCTCGCGGCGGGCGTAAAGGTCGAGCAGATCCTGGGCCACCTGCCAGACCGCTTCCTGCACCTTCTGTTTGGCCGTGGTCCACTGCTTGCCGCCGAGCTTGTCGAGCTTCGGCTCTTTGTCGGAGAGCCCCTGGTACTTGCCGATCAGGTTTATGCGGTCGACCGGCAGGTAGAGCCGGTCTCCGTCCCTGTAGCTGAGTTGCAGAAAGTCGTTCAGGGTGCCGTAGAGCTCGAGGTTGGCGATGCCCTCGTAGATGCCGAGGCCGTGGTCGCGGTGCACCACCACGTCGCCCACCCGCAGTTCCTCGAAGGAGACCGTCTCGCCCCGCCGCTCGTGGCGCCGGCCGCGGCTGCGGCGGCCGGCGCCGATGCGGTAGCGGCCGAAGAGTTGGCTTTCGGAAAGAAGGTGGAGCGCGCCGCCGGCGGAGTCGAGCACCAGGTCGAAGCCCTCGGAGAGCGGCTGGTCGAAGAGGTGCAGGGTGGAGGCGGCGAGGTCCTGGCGGACGGCGAGGGGCTTCAACGTGTCGTTGTGCAGCTCGGCGGCCACCTGGTGGTGGGAAAAAAGCTCGGCCAGATGCATGGCGTGGCGCTGGGTCCGGCAGGCAACCGCCACCGTGTCGCCGGCCTCCTGCCAGGAGCGGACTTTTTCGGCCAGCGGGGCAAGGAGCCCCTCGCGGCCGTGGCCGAGGCCGAGCTCCTGCTTCAATAACAGGTGGTTGCCGGCCCTGAGGGCGAAGCTCTTGCCGTTTGCTCCGTCCTCCAGGGCGAATTCCTCGAACTCGCGGCAGCTGACCGTCTGGAAGGGAGCGAGGGCCCGCTCCAGGTCCTGCCGGGTGCAGAAGATCTCCTCCGGCGGCAGGGCAACGGTGCCGGCGGCCAGGGCTTCCTCGTAGTTGGCCAGGATCCGCTCCCAGGTCTGCCTGCCTTCCCGGCCGTTGGCGTGGTAATCGGTATGCACCACGAGGGTTTCCGGGTGCAGGTAGTCGGTGAGAAGCGACGGCTCTCGGTAGAAGAGGGGCAGCAGGAACTCGATGCCGGGAAAGCGGCTGCCGGTGGCGAGCTTTTCCTCGATCTGGTAGGCGGCTCCGGGCTCCCAGTCGAGCTTTTCGGCAAGCCGCCGGAAGCGGCCGAGCATCTCGGCGGCCGCGGTGGAGCCGGGTTCGGGAAAGAGCACGGTGCTGGCCGGCAGAAAGACCGCTTCCGGAAGCTGTTCCACCGAGCGCTGGGAAATCGGGTCGAAGAGGCGGATCGATTCCACCGTGTCGCCGAAGAAATCGAGGCGCACCGGCATGGCGAAACCGGGCGGGAAGAGATCGACGATGCCGCCCCGCACGCAGAGGTCGCCGACGCTCTGGACCAGGGAGACGTGCTCGTAGCCCATGGCGGTGAGGCGCTCGGCGAGAAGGCCGGGGTCGGTCTCCTCGCCGGCCATCACCAGTTCGGCGAGCGAAGTGAGCACCGTACGTGGCAGCACCCGGCGCAGCAGGGCCTCCACCGAGGCGACGGTGACCAGCGGCTGGCCGGCGGTGACGATTGTCGAGAGGGTGGCGATGCGGGCCGCCACCGTGGCCGGGTCCGGGGAAAGGGGTGTGTAGGGCGGGATGTCGAAGGCCGGGTAGCGGACGATGTCGAGGCCGGAGAAGAGCGACAGATCCTGCTCCAGGGTCTGGGCGCTGGCCTCGGTGGGGCAGATCAGCAGGCAGGGGCGGCGGCGGGCCTCGGCTGCGGCGGCGCAGAAAAAGGCCACGCCTCCACCCCGCAGGCCGGAGACGGAAAAATTCTCCCGGCCGGCCCGCAGGTGGGCGATACATTCGAACATTGGGATGGTGCTTGCGGGGCGGAGCAGCCGCCCCGCCCTTTAAATCAGAAGGAGCCGCCGATGGAGAAGTCCCAGTTGCTCTGGTCCTCGTCGTCCACCGGGTCGAGGTTGTAGCCCCACTCGAGGCGCAGCGGGCCCATGGGCGAGAGCCAGCGGAAGCCCAGACCCACCGCCTTCTTGGTGGTGTCGACATCACCCCAGGTGCCGTCGTAGACGTTGCCGACGTCGAAGAAGACGAGGCCCTTGAGGCCCGCGTCCTTGACCAGCGGGAAGATCCACTCGTTGTTCACGTACCACATGCGGTCGCCGCCGATGCGCTCGCCGGTGGCCGGGTCGATGGGGCTGATCTGGCCGGGCTTGAAGCCGCGGATGGTGCGCAGCCCGCCCAGGTAGTAGCGCTCGAAGACCGGCACGAAGGAATCGCTGAACACTTGGCCGGCGGAGAACTGCAGGGAATAAACCGTGTCCCAGAACAGGGGGAAGAACCAGTTGCTGGCGCCTTCCAGCCGGGTGAACTCGTTATCGCCGCCCAGAGGGCCGCCGGCGTATTTCACCGACACCTGGTTGAGCGAGCCCTTGGAGGGGTCGAAGGGATGGTTCAGGGTGTCGCGGGTGAGCGATACCGTGGCGTAGCTGGTGATCTTGATGTCCAGCGAATCGAGCAGGATCTGGGAGTGGGGCACCGTTGGGTCGACGTCCTTGACGTCGGTGTGGTCCCAGCCGTAGCCGAAGCCCAGCCGCCAGTTTTCGCGGATCGGGTAGCCGAAGCGCAGGCCGCCGCCGTAGGAATCCTTGGTGTAGTCGTCGTACTCGCGCTGCCAGTTGTAGGCATCGACGCCGAAGAGCAGCTTGGTGTCGAGCAGATAGGGCTCGGTGAAACCGAGGTTGAAACGGGTGGAGGAGGAGCTCATGTTGGCCGCCAGTGACAGCCGCTGGCCCTTGCCGAGGAAATTGTTCTGGCTGATCTCGCCCATGAACATGAAGCTGTCCACCGAAGAGTAGCCGGCCCCGAGGCTGAAGGTGCCGGTGGGCTTTTCCTTCACCGCCACGTGGATGTCCATCAGATCCTCTTCGCCGGTGGGCTCGGGGGTGATCTGAACCTCCTCGAAGAAGTCGAGGCGCTGCAGCTTCTGGTGGCTCTGGCGGATGGCCTTGGAGTTGAAGATGCCACGCTCCTTGATTTCCATCTGCCGGCGGATGACCTTGTCCCGGGTACGGGTGTTGCCGGTGATGAGGACGCGGTTGATGTGCACCAGGCTGTTTTTCTGGACCACGATATTGATGTCGACCTTCAACTCCTCGGGCCGCTTCTCGAGCATCGGGGTGGATTCGGCAAAGGCGTAACCGTGCTCGGCGTAGTAGTCGTTGAGACGCATGATGTCCTCGCGCAGGATCTTGCGGCTCAGGTACTCTTCGTCGCCCAGCTTGAGGATGCCGCGCAGGGTTTCCTGGTCGTCGATGAGATCGCCGGAGATGGTGATCTCTCCCACCCTGTAGCGCGGTCCTTCTTCGATGTTGAAGGTGATCAGCAGCCACTCGCCTTCCTGGCGCACCTCGGGCGCCCCCACCTTGGCCTCGATGAAGCCGTGGTGGTTGTAGAAGGCGGTGAGCCGGGCAACATCCTGCTCCAGCACGTCGCGCTTGAGGATGCCCGAGTCGGTGATCCAGGAGAGCAGCCCCTTTTCGCTGGTCTCGATGGTCTTGCTCAGTTCCTTGGCCTTGAAGGTCTGGTTGCCGGAAAAGATGATTTCCTTGATGTAGATCTTTTCGCCTTCCTCGATGGCGAAGGTGACGGTGACCCGGTCCTTTTCAGGGGTGGAGATCCGGGAGGTGACCTTGGTGTCGTAGAAGCCCTTTTCCTTGTACAGGTTGTAGATGGTGGTTTCGGCTTCCTGGACTTTCTTGGGGTTGAGGATGGTGTTGGGGAAGATGGTGACCGCCTCGAGCACGGTTTCTTCCTTCAGCTCCTTGGCGCCCTCGATGTTTATCTGGCCGATCACCGGTTTTTCCACCACCTCGATGGTGACGGCCTTACCCTTTTCGGTGTCCTGCACGTCGAGCCGGACGTCGTCGAAGTAGCCCATCCGGAAGACGTTTTTCAGGTCTTCCCGGAGCTTGGCGGGATCGTAACGGTCGCCGCTCTTGGTGGTCATGGCCCGCAGGATGGCGCCGGAGTCGATGCGTTTGTTGCCCTTGGGGGCGATGTCGGCGATCAAAATATGGCGGCCGGCCAAGGCGACGATTTCCTTGACGATGCGGCTGAAGGCCTGGCCGAGGGCGTCGGCGTCGGCCACTTCCTGGTAATAGAAGTAGGCGGGCTTGGCGGGAGAGAGCAGGTCGTAGACCTTCATGTCGATGCTCAAGGTGGTGCCCAGCCGGCTCAGACTGCCGGCGGCCAGATACGAGTACCCGGCGTCTTCAAAGGATTTGAGGGCGTCGGCGGCCGGCGGCCAGGCTGCCTGGTAGTCAAGGGCCTGCTCGGCATCCGCCCGGCTCGCCCGCCGGAAGAGCTCGGCGGCCGCAGCGTTGGCGGCCAGGGCATTGTCGAGCTCGGCGTCGGCGGCGGAGGCCAGGGCTGCCGCCTCGGTGGCGGCATTGACCTTCACCGGCAGGAAGAGGGTGTTGGGCTGGGCGGCGAGGCTGGTGCCGGTCAGAGCCAGAAGCAGCAAGCCAAAGAGCACCAGGGCGCCGGCGCAGATTCTGGTGAGCGCCATGGGGGCGGGCGATGAAGACAGGGGTGCCGTGCAGGATGAGTGGGCTGGGCGACGAGGATTTTTCATGAACTCTGTCCGTTAGAGGGAATTGGCGGCAGCTTTTCGGCGAACGGTACGGGCACCGGGGGTGCATGGGGTACGGGGGGAGGGGCAGCCCCGGGCCGGGAGCCCGGATCCGGTCTCGCCCAGGGGCATGACCGGCAGGAAAATCAAAAAAATACTGCCGCTCCGACTGTAGTGTTGTATATGGTGCGATGGTTGTTGTCAATATCAGGCAACGGCTGTGCTGTCAAGGATCTTGTTGCCGGATGGACTCCGGGAGCCTGGCCGGCGGGGCGGCTTAGGAAGGTGCCGGAAGTGAGCGGGCGGCCGGGCGAGGCCCGTTTCGCCAACGGTTGCCTGGCCTTACCCGTTGAGTTTCGGTTTTGCCCCTGCAGGGTCTGGAGCTTTTTCAGGACTTCATTCATGATTGCTGTCGAAACCAGAAATCTCACCGTCAAGCTGGGCGAGAACACGCCGCTCGATGAGGTGAGTTGCCAGATCCACCACGGCGAGTTCGTGGCGGTGCTCGGTCCCAACGGCGCCGGCAAATCGGTGTTCCTGAAGACCGTACTCGGCCTTTTCGAGCCCGCCGCCGGCGAAGTGCTGGTCTACGGCAAGCCGCCCGGCCGGGTCGAGCCCAGTTCCCTGGGCTATGTGCCGCAACTCAAAACCTTCGACCGTTCTTTTCCGGCCCTGGCCGAGGAGTTGGTGGCCACCGGCCTGCATCTTACCTGGCGCTCGCGGCTTTCGGCCGGCGACCGCCAGCTGGTGCGGGCCTCCCTCGAGACGGTGGGGGCCGCCCATCTGGCGTCCCGCTCCCTGGGCGGATTGTCCGGCGGCGAGCTGCAACGGGTCTACCTGGCCCGGGCCCTGATCCGCAAGCCCCGGCTGGTCCTGCTCGACGAGCCGGTGACCGGCATCGACTCGGTGGGCGAGAGCGATTTTTATCGGGTTCTGGAGGCTTACCGCCAGGAGCACGGCGCCACCATCATCATGGTGACCCACGACTGGGAGATCGCCTCCCACTATGGCTGCCACGTGCTGGTCCTGAACCGGCGGGTCATCTCCTTCGGCTCTCCCGCCGAGGCCCTCTGCGAGGATTGTCTGAAGCGGGCCTACGGGGTGAGCCGCGGCGGGCCGCCGGTGATCGCCTCCTGCCCGCGACCGGAGCATGGTCACCGTTTCACCCGGTGACGGGGCAGCCGGTGGAGGGGAGCGGACGAAGAACAAAACAGACCGGCAGCAGGCTTTGCCGCCGGCTCACGGTGTGACGAATTGACGGAGACAGAGAGATTATGCTCGAGGTGTTGGAGCTGCCCTTCATGCAGCGGGCCCTGGCCGCCGGCCTCATGGTCGGATTTTTGGCCAGCTACTACGGGGTGTTCGTGGTCCAGCGGGGGCTCAGCTTCATGGGCAACGGCCTGGCCCATGCCGCCTTTGGCGGCGTCGCCCTGGGGCTGCTTCTCGAGCAGGAGCCGCTCTGGCTGGCGGTTCCCTTCACTCTGCTGGTGGCCGTGGCCATCACCTGGGTGAAGCAGCGCACCGAACTGGCCTCCGACACGGTGATCGGCGTCTTTTTCGCGGTGTCCATGGCCCTTGGCATCATCTTTCTGTCCCTCAAGAAGCAGTACTCCGCCGACGCCTTCTCCTATCTGTTCGGTTCGATCCTGGCGGTGACCAGCGTCGATCTCTGGGTCACCGGAGCCACGGTGGTAGTGGCCCTCTGCACCCGGCCGCTCTGGGGGCGCTGGGCCTACGCCACCTTCGACCGGGATCTCGCCCGAAGTGACCGGGTGCCGGTGGTGGTGGACGAGTATCTTCTGTCCGGGCTGCTGGCGGTGACCATCGTGGTGGCGGTGAAGGTGGTGGGCATCGTGCTCATCTCCGCCTTTCTGGTGATTCCCGCCGCCGCCGCCCGCCTGGTGGTGCGGCGCTTTGCGGCGATGACCCGTTTTTCTGTACTGTTCGGCTCCTTGAGCGTCTTTTTCGGCCTCTGGGGCTCGTATCTGCTCGACGTGCCCAGCGGCGCCGCCATCGTCCTGCTGCAGACCGGGATCTTCCTGGCCTGCCTGGCCTTTTCGTCCCTGGGCCGCTCCGCCGGCTAACCGTTGTTCTCCATTTCCAGCAGGGCAGCCACCTCGCGCTCCAGCCTTTCCGCCAGTTTCTGCTTGTCCTTGGAGGTGTAGCCCTCGGTGGAGAGGGGCTTGCCCACCCGGATCGTGGCCCGGCCCGGCTGGGCGAGGAGTTTGCCCTTGGGCAGGATGCGGTGGGTGCCGGAGATCGCCACCGGCACCAGCGGCACCCCCGCCTTGATGGCCAGGACCATGGCGCCGGCCTTGAAGGGCTGCAGCCTGCCGTCCGGTGAACGGGTGCCTTCGGGGAAGATGATCACCGAGGTGCCTTCGGCTATGCGGCGGGCCGCTTCGACCAGGCTCTTCATGGCGGCCTTGCCGTGGGAGCGGTCCACCGGGATGTAGCCTGCCCGGCGCATGGCGGTGCCCCAGACCGGTACCCGGAAGAGCTCCTCCTTGGCCATCCAGCGGAAGTCGGCGTCGAGATAGCCTTGCAGGGCCATGATGTCGAACTGGCTCTGGTGGTTGGCGGCCAGGATCACCGGCCGGCCCGGTTCGAGGTTCTCGAGGCCCTCGACCCGCACCCGGACGCCGGCCAGCCGGCAGAGAAAGCGGCCCCAGAAGCTGACCATGGCGGTCACCGAGCGGGCCGGACGGTTCAGCAGGACGATGGCGACCAGGGCGGCCAGGCTCACCGCCAGGGTGGCAAGGGGGGCGAGGAGGAGAAAGACCAGGGCGCGGAGCAGGTGGATCGCTTTCATCGAACGGGATTCGGGATGTGGTGGCGCGAGGTCGGAGAAGGTCAGCGGTTTTCCGCGACTTCGGCCATGGGGTTGAGCAACTCCTTCTGGGATTCTTCAAGGAGGCGGCGCGGGGCGGTGAGGAAGGGTTCCGACCGGTTGTGGGGGCAGATGAACCCCTTGCTCGAAAAGGTGGTGAACATGTTCAGGTGCTCCCAGCGGGCGATGTAGTAGTCGATGAGGCTCGGCAGCTCCGAGTAGATGGTGGCCTCTGGTTTGGGATCGACGAAGCTCGAGCGCGCCAGTTTTGCCGCCGACAGGGTCTGGGTCTTGTAGAAGTACTCGAGAAAGATGAGCTCTGCCGGAATCCGGGCCTTGACGCCGATACGGCCGAGCACCCGGATGAACCAGGCCATCACCGTCTTGGCCATGCGGGCCACCGGGTAGGGCACGTAGATCTCTTTGGGGGTCTTGAGTTCCATGTAGCTCTTGATGGTGAGAATGAGCTTGCAGAGCTCGATGGGCTCCCGGTCCACGAAATTGTAGGTTTCTCCGGAAAATTCCGCTCGTTTTTCGAGGACGTGGTGGATGAACAGGGGAAGCTTGTCGGCGTTGGTGTAGGAGTGCATGACGCCCTTGCGGGTGAGCATCAGCGGCATGGCCTGGTCGACGATGGAGAAGAGCAGCCGGTGGACGCCCTGGATCTTGTGGTCGTGCTGGCCGTAGACCACGCCGAGGCGGATGACCGTATAGTCGAGGCCGAGATCGCGGTGCATGCGGGCGAGGGTCATCTCGGTCATCAGCTTCGACTTGGCGTAGTTGGAGAGCCCCGGGGAAAGGGGCAGGTGGTCCTCCTCGGTGAGGTTCTCGCCGTTCGGCATGGTCACCGCCGAACTCATGTGGATATAGGGGATCCCGAGGGCGAGCGCCGCCCGGGCCAGGTGGATGGAGCCCAGGTAGTTGACCTCGTAGGCCATTTGGGCGTCGGAATCGATGGCGGCGATGGCGCAGTTGACCACGAAGGCGGGCTTGTGCTTCTTGAAATAGCTCTTGATGTCCTCGGGGTCCCGGATACTGAGCTTCTTGCTGTTCGGGGCCCGGATCTCGAGTTCGTTGGAGACCTTGGTCTTGAAATAATGGGTGATGTAGCCGCCGATCAGCCCGGACCCTCCGACCAGGATCCCAACTTTTTTGCGGTGCGGCTCGGGCGTGTCAACTTCGGTCATCGGGTCAGTCCGGGTCAGTGGGAATTCGTGGAAAGGCAAAGGCGGTTGTTGTTCGTGTTTTTGTGGTAAAGGTCAGGGGCGGTCGCCAGGGAGCCGCCGGGTGTTTGCCGCCGCGCCGGAGGCCACCGGCACGGGCAGAAAAAGGTTTTTCTCGAAGCTGAACGCTAAATGGTTCATAATCGTTCTCCCAGGCGAAGTCAAGATGTTGGCGGAGACGGGATCTGACGGAATTTGCGTCCCGTTTCGGAGAGTTTTTTTCAAGAGAATGTGAAGAAGGGGGGAAGATGGGTTGTTTCAAGGCGTACGATATCCGGGGCCGGGTGCCCGAGGAGTTGAACGAAGAACTGGCCCGGCGGATAGGCGCCGCCTATGCCGTGCTCTTCAAGCCGCGGGCGGTGGCCATCGGCCGCGACGTGCGGCTTTCGAGCCCCGGCCTGGCCGCCGCCCTGGCCGAGGGGCTCACCGCCCACGGGGTGGATGTCCTCGACCTCGGGCTGTGCGGCACCGAGGAGGTCTATTTCGCCGTTTTTCACCACCGGCTCGACGGCGGCATCATGGTCACCGCCAGCCATAACCCCATGGAATACAACGGTATGAAGTTCGTCCGTGAGGGGGCGCAACCGGTGAGCGGCGACACCGGCCTGCGGGAGATCGAGGCCATGGTGGCTTCGAGTGTGCCGCCGCCCGAGGCGGGCGTCAGCCCGGGCATGGTGCGGCCTCTCGACACCCGGCCGGCTTTCATCGAGCACCTGTTGGGCTATATCGAGCCGGCGGTGCTGCGGCCGCTTACCGTGGTGGTCAACTCCGGCAACGGCGGGGCCGGCCGGGTGGTGGACCTGCTGGCCGAACGGCTGCCCTTTCGCTTCGTGCGGCTGCAGCACGAGCCCGACGGCTCCTTTCCCAACGGCGTGCCCAACCCGCTGCTGCCGGAGAACCGAGAGCTCACCGCCCAGGCGGTGCGAAAGCACGGCGCCGATCTCGGGGTGGCCTGGGACGGGGACTTCGATCGTTGTTTTCTCTACGACGAGACCGGCGGTTTTGTGGAAGGCTACTATATGGTGGCGCTGCTGGCCCGCGCCCTGCTCGCCCGCCATCCCGGCGCGCGGATCATCCACGACCCGCGCCTGGTGTGGAACACTCAAGTTGAGGTGGAGGCGGCGGGCGGGGTGCCGGTGATGAGCAAGACAGGCCATGCCTTCATCAAGGAGCGCATGCGCCGGGAAGACGCTTTGTACGGCGGCGAGATGTCGGCCCACCATTATTTCCGGGATTTCGCCTACTGCGACTCGGGTATGATCCCCTGGCTGCTGGTGGCCGAGATCCTCTGCCGCTCCGGCAGGCCACTTTCCCGCCTGGTGGGCTCCTACCAGGAGGCCTTTCCGGTGAGCGGCGAGATCAATTCGCGGGTGGCCGACCCGGCAGCGGTGCTGGCCCGCATCGAGTCCTTCTACCGGAGTCTGCCGGGGGTAAGGGTGGACCGCACCGACGGCCTTTCCATGGAATTTGGTGATTTTCGTTTCAATGTCCGTTCCTCCAACACCGAACCGGTGTTGCGCCTGAACGTCGAAACCCGGGGCGACCGGCAGCTGCTGGCCGACCGCACCGAGGAGCTGCTCGGCCTGATCCGTACTTTCTGAATTGCCGGACGGCGGGTCAAAAAAAGAAAAACCCGCCAGGCGGCGGGTTTTTCTTCTCGGGGTCGACCCTTCCGGAGATCAGAGCTCGGCGATGATGTCATTAAAAAGTTTGCTCGGCCGCATGGCCCGGCCGGTTTTTTCCCGATCCGGATGGAAGTAGCCGCCGATCTCCATGGGGCTGCCCTGGGCCCTGTTCATTTCGGCGACGATGGCCGCCTCGTTGGCCGCCAGTTTTTCCGCCACCGGCACGAAGCGCTGCCGGAGCTCCGGGTCGCGGTCCTGGGCCGCCAGGGCCTGGGCCCAGTAGAGGACGAGGTAGAAGTGGCTGCCCCGGGTATCGAGCTCGCCCACCCGGCGGGAGGGCGAGCGCCCGTTTTCCAGGAAGGTGCCGATGGCCTGGTCGAGGGTGTCAGCGAAGAGCTTTGCCCGTTCGTTGCCGAAGGTGTTGTGGACCAGCTCGAAGGAGGGTACCAGGGCGCAGAACTCGCCCAGGGAATCCCAGCGCAGGTGGCCTTCTTTCAGGAACTGTTGGACATGCTTGGGTGCCGAGCCGCCGGCCCCGGTCTCGAACAGGCCGCCGCCGTTCATCAGCGGCACGATGGAGAGCATGCGGGCCGAGGTGCCGAGCTCGAGGATCGGAAAGAGATCGGTGAGGTAGTCGCGCAGCACGTTGCCGGTCACCGAAATGGTGTCCTCGCCGCGCCTGATGCGCTCAAGCGCGAAACGAATCGCCTCCACCGGCGGCAGCACCCGGATGTCGAGGCCGGTGGTGTCGTGCTCGGGCAGGTATTTTTCCACCTTTTTCATGAGCTCGGCGTCGTGGCCGCGCTGCGGATCGAGCCAGAAGACAGCCGGTGTCTGCGAGGCCCGGGCCCGGTTGACGGCAAGCTTCACCCAGTCACGGATGGGCAGATCCTTGGTCTGGCACATCCGGAAGATATCGCCTTTTTCCACGGCCTGGGAGAGGAGCACGGCGCCGGCCTCGTCCACCACCCGCACGGTGCCGGCGGCCGGGGCCTGGAAGGTCTTGTCGTGGGAGCCGTATTCCTCGGCCTTCTGGGCCATGAGGCCGACGTTGGCCACCGAGCCCATGGTGGCGGGATCGAAGGCGCCGTGCTGCTTGCAGTCGTCCACCACCGCCTGGTAAATTCCGGCATAGGAACGGTCAGGGATCACGGCGATGGTGTCGTGCAGCTTGTCGTCGGCTCCCCACATGCGGCCGCCGTCGCGGATGAAGACCGGCATCGAGGCGTCGATGATGACGTTGTTGGGCACGTGCAGGTTGGTGATGCCCTTGGTGGAGTCCACCATGGCGAGCTGGCAGCGGGAGTCGTAGGTGGCGGCGAGATCCGCCTCGATGGCGGCCCGCTCGGCTGCCGGCAGCTTTTCGAGGCGGGCGTAGAGGTCGGCCACCCCGTTGTTGACGTTGACGCCCAGGGGTTTCAGGATCTCCCCGTGCTTGGCGAACACATCTTTATAAAAGACCGAGACGCAGTGGCCGAACATGATTGGGTCCGAAACCTTCATCATGGTGGCCTTCAGGTGCAGGGACAGAAGCAGTCCATCCCGGCGGGCGGTCTGGATCTGCTCCTCGAAAAAGGTGCGCAGGGCACGGACGTTCATCACCGCGGCGTCGATCAGCTCGCCGGCCAGCAGCGGGGTTTTTTCCTTCAGCACGGTGACCGCGCCCGCCTCGTCCACCAGCTCGATGCGGACCGTGGTGGCCTGGGCCACGGTGAGCGACTTCTCGGAGCCGTAGAAGTCGCCGGCCGTCATGTGGGCCACCCGTGACTTCGAAACTTCGGGCCAGGGCTTCATCATCCGGTGCGGGTTCTTGCGGCCGAAACTCTTCACCGAGGCGGCGGCCCGCCGGTCGGAGTTGCCCTCCCGCAGCACCGGGTTGACGGCGCTGCCCAGCACCTTGGCGTAGCGTGCCTGGATCTCCTTTTCGGCCTCGTTCCGCGGCTCCTCGGGGTAGTCCGGCACCTGGTAGCCCTGGTTCTGCAGCTCCTTGATGGCGTCCTGCAGCTGGGGGACCGAAGCGCTGATGTTGGGAAGTTTGATGATGTTGGCCTCCCGGGTTTTGGCCAGCGCTCCCAGTTCGGCCAGGTGGTCGGGGATTTGCTGCTCCGGGGTCAGCTTTTCCGGAAAAGTGGCGATGATCCGGCCGGCAAGGGAGATGTCCTTGGCCTCGAAGACGATGCCGCTGTCCTTGGTGAAGGCCTGCAGCACGGGGAGCAGGGAATAGGTGGCAAGGGCCGGGGCTTCGTCGACCTGGGTGTAGTTGATGATCTGCTCTTTCATGCTCTTCCTTTTTTTTAAGGTGGTAAGACGTGTCGGACCGGTAAAAACCGTCTAAAATTCTGTCTGGCTTGCGGCTTGGCGCCCGCACCCTGCCGTCGCCGGGCAGTTGCTGGTGCAGAAAAATCCGTTCGAACGGGGAAAGGTGAAAAAAACGTCGAAGGGGCCGACGGGCTCGAGCCGATGGGCGTGTGGCACTTCCAGCCTGCCGCAGGAGGAAGATGAAAAAAATAGCACATACGGTTTTGCATTGCAAATATGATGTTCTTCCGGCCCGGCCGTGGGAGGGGAGGCCATGAAACGGCGGTGGTCATCGTCTCTCGGTTCCCTGGGTGAGGCCCTGCTGGATCTCTGCTTCCCGCCCCGCTGCCTTGGCTGTGGGGTTCTGTTGCCGGCGCCGGGCCGGTTTTTCTTCTGCCTCTGCTGCGGCGAAAATCTGGTGCCGATCCGTGAGCCTATCTGTACTTGCTGCGGCAGGATGTTGCGCTCGGCTGCCGGTGGCAACCGCCTGTGCGGATTGTGCCTGGCTGGAAACCGTCATTTTGACCTGGCCCGGGCACTTTTTCTCTACAAGGGGCCGCTCCTGCCCCCTCTGCATGCCTTCAAGTACCTGGGCGACAGGAGCTGCCTTTCTTCCTTTGCCGCAGCCATGGAGCGGTGGCCGTTTGGGGCCGACCTGGGGGAGATCGACTGGCTGCTGCCCGTCCCCCTCGCTGCCGGGCGCCTTCGGGAGCGGGGTTTCAATCAGGCCCTGGAACTTGCCCGGGCTCTCTTTCCCGCCTGGCGGGCTCGCATCCGCATTGACCTGCTCCGCCGCGTTGGTGAGCGGCCGCCGCAGACTTCCCTTGCCGGAGCCGCGCGACGCCGTAATGTCAAGGGCGTCTTCGAGGCCGAAGCCTCCGAGAGCCTGCGGGGGAAGACGGTGCTGCTGGTGGATGACGTCTATACCACCGGTGCGACGGTGAGCGAATGCGCCCGGGTGTTGCGACGGGCCGGCGCCGGCATGGTTCGGGTTTTCACCCTGGCCCGGGTGGAAGAATGAGGAAAAACCGTTTTTGGTGATTGGCCGTGCTTTTCGGTGTTTTTTCCGAAAATGACCCCTTCCCGACGGTGCCGGTGAAGCCTGGTCATGGAAGGGGCAACTCTTTTTTGCCGCCCTCGCTCCGAGCTTTCTTTCTAGTTTGTTGAATATATATGGAAAAAATTCATTTGCCGGCGGCGGGCAACCTTTGTGCGCCATTTTCTTGTCAGAGATTGAGGGGTTAGCTCGCTGGTGTTACATTGTGTCAGTGCGTCATGGCTGGTCTTTGAAGATTAATGATGTATATTCATGTTGTTGTCGTGTTTTGTTGCGGGCCGCTGGAAGCATTCTTCTTCGAGGGAAAAAGTGCCGAAAAGGGATTGCCCGTAATTGCGAGAGAAAACGGTTTTAAAGGAGAAAAATGGAGATATTCGGAGAAAATGGAAGATATCGCGAGATATGTTGAGATTAAACAAAAGCGAATATTGTGGATAACTCTGGGGAGATTTTTCTAACCACATGATTTTTTGTCTTATTTTCAATTTGCCGGAAAAGGATCGGATTTCAGGGGCCATAGCCCTGCGCCGTCGGGTAACTGCTCGATTGAGGGGGGTTCTTCGGCTGTGTAAATCCGGCCGCGCCCACCATGAGAAATCTGGTGAAATCGTCTTTGACGGCGGAAGGGGATTTGAGTAATTACATCACCGTTCCGCAGGGAATCCGGCTGTGAAAAGTTTTATGACAGCCGCACGCTCCCTCGCAATTATTTGCATCATGAGGGCGCCGGGAGTTGGCTCCGCCGGTCGACCACCGAGGGTGGCCGGTTGCCGCCTCCCCGCCCCATGGCAACAGGGCTGCATCACCGTCGCAACCCTGTTTGGTGTCGCCGCTTCCTGCCCCGTACAGTTTTCCGGCGCAGGCAGGGGTGTTCGGTTCGGGGCTTTGGCCGTGTGCCAAGTGAACAGGCTCGATCCGTTCCTCAGTGTCCAGCTCAAGGGATAGGGGGAGGCCCCCCCGCAAGGGGCTTTCGCTCTTGGGCATGGCTGGCAACAAGTCTGAACCCGTCAGCGCTCTCCCCGTGTTTCTCCTGGCGGGAAGTTTGGCCGTTTGGCCGGGCCGGAAGGCTTTTTGCAATGCCTTTGACCAAATTCATTTTTCACTATGGTGTTCTCCATGCTTTGGCAGAAGTTGAAAGGAGCTTTGAAAGAATCCCTGGCAGATGCCGACTATTCGCTCTGGATCAATCCTCTGGTCTGCGTTCGGCAGGATGACGAGGTCCTCGAGCTTGCCTGTCCCGACCGGTATTTCAGCGTCTGGCTGCGCGATAAGTTCCTGCCGGTCATGCAGAGCTGCCTGCGTGACACCTGCGAGGCCCGCCAGCGTATCGAGCTGGTCGTCGACTCCGGTGGCCGCGTTCTCGAAACGCGGGCGCCGAAGCCGGCGGAGCAGCTTCGTTTTCCCACCATGCCGGTGGCCACCTCCTTTGTCCGCAACCTGCACCCGCGTTATACCTTCGACGAATTCATGGTGGGCGACTGCAACCAGTTGGCCCAGACCGCCTGCCAATCCCTGGCCCGGGGCGACCTGTCCTACGGCCAGACCGTGTACGTCAACGCCTCCACCGGTCTCGGCAAGAGCCACCTGACCCATGCGGTGGCCCACGACATCATCAACCACGCGCCGGGCACCCGCCTGCACTACCTGACCCTGCAGCAGTTTTCTTCCGAGATGGTGGCCAACATCAAGGCCAACGCCATGGATGCCTTCAAGGAGAAGTATTCCCGGGGCTGCGACATGCTGCTCATCGAGGACGTCCATTCCCTGAACGGCAAGAAGAAGACCCAGGCGGAGCTCTCGGAGATTCTCGATTTTCTGTTGAAGAGCGGCAAGCGGGTGATCTTCACTGGCGCCCAGGGGCCGCGGGACATTCTCAATATCGACGATTCAGTACGGTCGCGCATGGCAGCGGGGCTGATCACCACCATCAACCCGCCGGACTTCGAGACCCGGATGAAGATCATCCGCCGCAAGGCCCTGAACTGCAATCTGCCCCTCTCGGACGATCTCATCTCCTACCTCGCCCGCCATCTGCGGGGTGACATCCGCCAGGTGGAGAGCGCCATCGTCGGCCTCAAGGCCAAATCGAGCCTGCTGCGTTCCGCCCCCAGCCTGGCCATGGCCCGGGAGATCGTGCAGAGCATCGTCGGCACGGCGAGCGACCTCTCCATCGACCGGATCCGCGAATTCGTGGCCGACCAGTTCAAGGTGACGGTGCAGGACCTGCAGTCCAGGTCGCGCAAGAAGCACATCGCCTTTCCCCGCCAGGTTTCCATGTACCTGGCCCGCAAGCTCACCGAGGAGCCCCTGACCGGCATCGGCCGGGCCTTCAACCGGGACCATTCCACGGTGCTCCATTCCATCAAGGTGGTGACCGAGGCCATGGCCCGCAACAGCTCGGTGCGCGGCCAGGTGGATCTGCTGGCCGCAAAGCTCAAGAAATAGCCGCTGTTCGCTCTGCCCAAAAAATCCCCCGTGCCCTGTCCAAGGCCGGGGGATTTTTTTGTGGCGGGATGCCGCTCTGTTTCAGAAGTGATGGCTAAGCGAAAACTCCGGTCTTCGGCGTCGTCGCGGGTTTTCGGGTGCTCGACAGAGCTGATGTATGCCCCGGCGCCTTCGACACCACTACTTTATTGTACCTCAAAGTTTTCGCTGGGCCATCTTCAGCGGTACGATGGCCTTCTTGCGAGTCCATCAGAAGTAGATCTTCTTGACTTCCGTCTCCTCCGTGCCGTCGTTCTGGCCGGCGGCCAGTTCTGCGGCCAGCCGTTTGCCGGTCTTGGTCATGTCGTTGATGCCGATTCCCTCCCAGCCGAAACCGCAGACAAAGAGGCCGGGAACCTGCTGCTGCAACTTGTCGCGCCAGGCGAGCAGTCCCTGGTGGCCGAGCTCGAGTTGGGGAATCGCATGTTTTGGCCGCAGCACCCGGGCATAGACGGGGGGCTCCGGCAGAGGCAGGAGCCGGGAGAGGTCGTCGCAGGTTCGCTCGATCAGCTCGGCGTCGTCGAGTTCGAGCCGTTCCGGGTGGCGTCGGCCGCCCACCAACGCCTCCAGCATGACATGGCCGTCCGGCGCCCGGCCCGGGAACATGTGGGTGGAGAAGAGGGCGCCGAGGGCGAAGCGCTTTTCGCTTTCCGGCGCCAGGAAGCCGAAGCCGAAGGGGATTTCGGCCCGCTCGGCGGCAAAGCCCAGCACCACGTTGGCGATCCGCGCCTGGCCGAGGCGGGCGACGGGCGGCGGCTCCTCGGTGAACGCCGCCTCATGCAGGAGCTTGAGTCCCTGGTTGGCCGACAGGGCCAGCACCAGGGAACGGCAGGAATAGCGGTTGCCCTCGGTCTCCACCTCGAAACCGCCTTCCGAGCGGCCGATCCGTACCACGGGCGAGTGGCAGCGCACCGGCAGCCCCTCGGCCAGTCCCTCGACCAGCCGCCCCATGCCCCGGGAGAAGCTGACCATGGACGGCAGTTCCTTTTTCGGGGAACCGTTTCTCTTCTTTTTTTCCTTCAGCTTGCCCAGCAGGCCGCGGAGCACCGAGCCCGATCGGAGCTCGAGCCCACGCACCCCCGGCATGGTGGCATCGATGGAGAGTTTTTCGAAATTACCGGCGTAGGTGCCGGTGAACACGGCGTCGGCAAAGGGCAGAAGGGCCGGGCCGAAGCGGTGCTCGACCCAGCGGGCCACGGTCTGCTCGCCAAGGAGTGGTTTTTTCCAGAGGTCGGCCAGCACCCGGAGCTTGGCGGTGAGCGGCAGGAGGTTGGAGGCGATGATTTTTTGAGGGCTCTGGGGAATGAGCCGCAGCTCGCCGTTCAGGCAGATGTAGCGCACGAAGCGGCCAAGCGGCGCCTTCTGGGCCTCGTACTCGAGGCCGGTGTCGGCCAGGATCTCGCAGCTCGCCTCCGAGTTGTCGAGGAAACCGTGGGGGCCCCACTCGGCGAGGTAACCCTGGTCGTGCAGGCTTTCGACGGCGCCGCCGGGCCGCTCGCCTTTTTCGAGGATGAGGAACTCGGCGTTTTTCTTTTTCTTCTTGAGAAAATGGCCGACCGCCAGGCCCGAGAGGCCGCCGCCGACGATGATGGTGTCCAGTTTGTCCATGAGAGAAGTCCTCGCCCGGAGGGGGTTTTTCAGGAATGCAGGGTTGCCAGTAGTTCGGTGCCGTCGAAAAGAATTTCGATCCAGCCGCCGTGCCGCAGCATGCCGGGATTGATCACGGTGGTGCCGCCGATCCGGTCCACGCAGCGGGATTCGTGGATGTGGCCGGTGCAGCAGAGAGCCGGCTGCGTTTTTTCGATGAAGGCGCGCACCGCCCGGCTGCCCACCTGGGCGCCGGAGGCGAGCCGGTCGGTAGCGGTGCCGAAGGGCGGCGGGTGGGAGACGAGCACCAGGTGCTGGGCCTGGCCGCGCACCGCTTTGTGCCCCGCTTCGAGCAGAGTGGCCAGTTCCTCCTCGCTGAATTCGTTCGGGGTGTTGAACGGCGTCGGGTTGGAGCCGCCCACCCCGAACAAGCCGAGCCCGCTTCGCAGCTCGCCGCGGCCGTGCAGGCTGAGTCCTTCCGCGGCGAGGAGCTCCTCCACCTCGGGATGGTCCAGGTTGCCCGCCACCGCCAGAATGTTTTTGTTGTGCCTCCGAAGTGTTACGAGCACCTCCATGGCCTCGGCCCGGTGCCCGAAGGTGGTGAGGTCGCCGCTTACCAGTACCAGGTCGGCCTCTGAGAGGGCGGGGATACGGTGAAGAAAATCGCAGTTCATGTGCACGTCGCCGAAGGCCACCAGTCTCATGGTTTTTCTCCCTGTGGCTCCGCACCCCGGCCCGCCGCGGGCCTCTGCCGCCGCGGCCGTGCCCTTGACAGGGGCGCAAAGATGTTTAACATTGTTGCCCAAAACTTTGTTAAAATCAATATAATCTCCAATAGATACCTTGAGAGGGAGGAAACAGCCCATGACGGAGCACAGCCAGCAGGTCGAAACCCGGGAGTTCCAGGCCGAAGTCAAGAAACTTCTCGATATCGTCATCCACTCGCTCTACACCGAGCGCGACATCTTCGTGCGGGAGCTCATCTCCAACGCCGCCGACGCCCTGGAAAAATTTCGGCACGAGAGCCTCACCGCCGCCGAGGTCTTCGATTCCCACCTCTCTCTTAACATCAGTATCGACACCGACGACAAGGCAAAGACGCTGACCATCACCGATACCGGCATCGGCATGAGCCGTGAGGAACTGGAGGCCAATCTCGGCACCATCGCCCACTCGGGCTCCAGCACCTATCTTGCCCAGTTGGCCGAAGCGGCCAAGAAGGACGTGTCGCTCATCGGCCAGTTCGGGGTGGGCTTCTACTCGGTGTTCATGGCCGCCAAGCGGGTGCGGGTCCAGTCCCGTTCCTACCGGCCCGAGGCCGAGGGCTGCGAGTGGGCCAGCGAGGGCACCGGCTCCTACACCCTGTCGCCTGCCCCCGGCATCCGGCGCGGCACCAGGATCATCATCGAACTCAAAGACGACGCCCACGAATACGCCGCCCCCGAGACCATCAAGCGGATCATCCGCAAGTATTCCGCCTTTGTGCCGTTCCCGATCAAGCTGGGGGGCGAGGCGGTCAATACCGTGCAGGCCCTGTGGACCCGCTCGAAGAGCGAGATCAAGGAAGAGGAGTACACCGAGTTCTACAAGTTCGTGGCCAACGCCCTCGATGAGCCCGCGCACCGGCTCCATTTTACCACCGACGCGCCGCTGGCCATCAAGGCGCTGCTCTTCACGCCCCAGGAGAATTTCGAGCTCATGGGCTTCGGGCGCATGAAGAGCGGCGTCAACCTCTACTGCCAGCGGGTGCTCATCGAGCAGCATTCCGAGCACATTCTGCCCGAGTGGCTGCGTTTCGTAAAGGGCGTGGTGGACTCCGAGGACCTGCCGCTCAATATCTCCCGCCAGGCCCTGCAGGACTCGGCGCTGATGGCCAAACTGAGAGCCATCCTCACCAAGCGCTTCCTGAAATTCCTGGCCGAGCAGGCCGCCGAGGACGAAACGAAATACCTGGAGTTCTGGAAGAACTTCGGCATTTTCTTCAAGGAGGGGGTGACCGTCGATTACTCCTACCGGGACGAGCTTGCCAAGCTGCTGCGCTTCGAGACCTCCAAGTCCGAACCCGGCACCCCGGTGAGTCTGGCCGACTACCTCTCCCGCATGGGCGACGGGCAGAAGGACATCTATTATATCAATGGCCCGAGCCGCGAGGCCATCGAGGCGGGGCCCTACATCGAAGCTTTCAGCAAGCGGGACATCGAAATCATCTACACCCTTGAGCCCATCGACGATTTCGTCATGAACCACCTGGGCAGCTTCGAGGGCAAGAAGCTGGTGTCCGCCGACCGGGCCGACCTCGAGCTGCCGGAGGAAAAGGAGCCGCAAGACGAAGCCGCGGCCGCCGAGCGGCTCGCCCCCGAGGTGAGCGAGAGTCTCGTCAAGTGGATGAAGGAGGTGCTGGGCGAGCGGGTCAAGGAGGTGCGGGAGTCGAAGCGGCTCGAAGGGTCGCCGGCCATTGTGGTGAACCCTTCGGGCTTCATGACCAGCGCCATGGAGCGGGTGATGCGGGCGGTGCAGCACCAGGAAGAGGAGGCCGGGGTCAAGAATCTCGAGATCAACACCGCCCATCCCCTCATCCGCCAGCTCTCGCTGCTGCGGGGCAGCGACGAACTCTTCGCCCGCACGGTGGTGGAGCAGATCTTCGACAACGCCCTGATTCAGGCGGGGCTGGTGGTCGATCCCCGGAAAATGGTGGAACGCAATTACCGGATCCTCGAGCGGGTTACCCGCTGACGGGCAGGCAAGGGGTTCACCGGGCAGGGGGAACGGCGGTTCCGCCCTGCCCGGTGCAGGACGATCAGGAGTGGTACTTGAAAGAGAGCGAGACCCGGGCCCGGTAGGCGGTGACCTTGCCGTCTTCGATCTTCATGTCGAGCTTGGTGACTTCGGCCACCCGCAGGTCTTTGAGGCTCTTGCTGGCCGTTTCGACGGCCGCTTTTGCCGCATGTTCCCATGATTCGCTGCTGCTGCCCACCACTTCGATGATTTTGTACACGCTGCCTGACATAGCTGCCTCCTCTCTGCTGGAGTTGGTGAAAGGGTCCTGCGCTTCTGCCGGGGAGTTCTGTTGCTCTTTGGTTCATAGATACTCAGAGAAAAAGTTGGGCGTCAAGCAAAATGGCGTTTGTTTCCCTGGCGGCTGGTTGCCGGGGGTGGTTTCTTATTAGATATTGAAAAAAACATGGTGCCGCGATATTTTGTCAGCTTCAAAAAAATGAGGGCTCCCACCTGAAGCGGAAGCCCCCAACCACAGCCGGAGACAGACGTTGATGCCTTTTTCAAGAAAAACCGTTGCCCCGGCCATTCTCCTGGTCGCCCTCGCGTTGACCGCCGCTTGCGGCGGCCGGCCCACCAAACATCTTTCCTCCGATGCCGCCCTGCTGGTCCCTGCCCAGTCGACCAAGCAGGAGGTGCTGGCCTATCTCGGGCCGCCGGATGAAAAGGAGGAGCAGGCCGGAGGCGAGCTGTGGATCTACCGCCAGGCCCGGCCCAGCCTGCTGCGCCGCACGCCCTATGTCGGCGGTGCCCTCGGCAGCGAGGAGCACGACGTGCTCACGGTTTCCTTCAGCGGCGACGTGGTTTCCCGCTGTGTCTACCGCAATCTTTCGGAAGAGGAGTACACGCCCGGCGCGGCGGCGGCTTCCGGAACGGAATCGAAGTGAGCCCCCAGGCAGACGGCTTCGAGATAATCCGCAACCGCATGGTCGACGAGCAGATCGTGGCGCGCGGCGTCGGCGATTCCCTGGTGCTCGAAGCCATGCGCCAGGTGCCGCGCCATTTTTTCGTCGAGGACGCCCTGCAGAGCCAGGCCTACGGTGACTTTCCCTTGCCCATCGGCCGCGGCCAGACCATCTCCCAGCCCTACATCGTCGCCCTCATGACCCAGGCCCTGCAGCTCACCGGCAGCGAGAGCGTGCTCGAGATCGGCACCGGCTCCGGCTACCAGGCGGCACTCCTGAGCCGCCTCTGCCAGCGGGTCTACACGGTGGAGCGGATCGACTCCCTGCTGGCCCGGGCCCGCCGCACCTTCGACCGGCTGCACTATCTCAATATCCAGAGCAAGCTCGACGACGGCACCATGGGCTGGCCCGAGTATGCGCCCTTCGACGCCATCATGGTCACCGCCGGCGGCCCCCGGGTGCCGGAAGCGCTGCTCGAGCAGCTTGCCGACCCGGGTGTGCTGGTTATTCCGGTGGGAGACAGGTTCAGCCAGGAACTCAAGGTGGTCAGCCGGCGAAACGGCGAAACCATGACGAAAACCATCGAATACGTCCGCTTCGTCAACCTGATCGGCGAGCAGGGCTGGGAAAACGGGTAACCGGCTTATGGAAAACAACGAGGTTGCGGCGGCGCCGGCAACAAAACCCACCGGCTGGCTGCGCCAGCTCTACGACCGCTGCCTGCTCTGGGTACAGACCCCCTATGGCGTCTGGGTCCTCTTCCTGATCGCGGTGGCGGAGTCTTCCTTTTTCCCGATCCCACCGGACGTCTTCCTCATGGTGCTCTGCATCGCGGTGCCGCAGAAATCTTTCCGCTATGCGGCGATCTGCACCGTGGGCTCGGTGCTGGGCGGCGCCATCGGGTACGGCCTGGGGTTCGGCTTCATGGACGCGCTCGGCACCCGGATCATGGACCTCTACGGCCTGCACGGCAAGTACGAAAGCGTGCAGCATCTCTACCAGCAGTACGACGCCTGGGCGGTGGCCGCCGCCGGCTTCACCCCCCTGCCCTACAAGCTTTTCACCATCACCGCCGGTGCCTTCCGCATCGATTTTCCCACCTTCATGATCGCCTCGCTCTTTTCCCGGGCCGGCCGCTTCTTCCTGGTGGCGGGCTTCATCTATCTCTTCGGGGCCCGGGTGCGGCACTTCATCGAGCGCTACTTCAACATCCTCTCCATCGTCTTCTTCCTGCTGCTGGTGGGCGGTTTCCTGCTGGTCCGCGCCCTCATGTAGCCATAAGGCCGGCGGCCAACTCCCCCACCCGGGCCATGGTCTCGGCCAGGTCGAAGGTAAGGAGCTTTCCCTTTTCCACCACGATCCGGCCGTTCACCAGCACCGTGTCGGTGTCGCTTCCCCGCGCCGCGTAGACCAGGAGATCCGGGCCGTGGAACGGGGTGAGATGGGGGACATCCAGGTCGAGGAGCACAATGTCCGCCTTTTTTCCGGGCTCCAGGGTGCCGATTTCGTGGCCGAGGCCGAGGGCCGCGGCGCCGCCGCCGGTGGCCATCCACAGGGCCTGGTTGGCCGGCAGCACGGTGGGATCGAGGCGCGTCGCCTTCAGGAGCCGGGCGCAGGTGGCCATTTCCGCGAACAGGTCCAGGTCGTTGTTGCTGGCCGCGCCGTCGGTGCCGAGCCCCACCCGGAGACCGCGGGCCAGCAGCCGGTCGGCGGGCGGCACCCCGGAGGCGAGCTTCATGTTGCTCTCCGGGCAGAGCACCACGGCGGCGTCATGGGCGGCCAGGAGCTCGGTGTCGGCCGCATCGAGCCAGACCCCGTGGATGCAAACGGTCTCACGGTCGAGAAGGCCGAGGTCGGCAAGGTAGCGCGCCGGGCTTTTTCCGTGTTCGGCCCGGCAGCGCTCCACCTCTCCTCCGGTCTCGGCGAGATGGATGAAGAAGGGCGCTTTCTTGGCCCGGGCCATCTCCTTGGCGCCGGTCAGGGTGGCGGCGGAGCAGGTGTAGGGCGAGTGGCAGAAGACGCCGGGGGTGACCAGTTCGCTTCTGTTCCGCCAGGCGTCGATGAAGCGGGCCGCCGCCCCGATGTTGTCTTTCGGGTCGGGTACGCCGGGAGCGGGAAAATCGATCACCCCCTGGGCCGGCAGCGCCCGGAGCCCGGCTTCCAGAAAGGCGCGGGCCACGGCGTCTTCGCAGAAATAGCCGTCCGCTGTGCAGGTGGTGCCGGCAAGCAGCATCTCGGCGGCGGCGAGCTTGGCGCACCAGTAGGCCATCTCCGGGTTCACGGCGCGGGCCTCGGCCGGGAAGATGTGCTCGGTGAGCCAGGCCATCAGCGGCAGATCGTCGGCCAGGCCCCGGAACAGGGTCATGGGCGCGTGGCCGTGGCCGTTCACCAGGCCGGGGATGGCCAGCCGGCCGCGGCCGTCGATGACGCGCTGGGCAGCTCTGGCCGCATCGAGGCCGGCCATGGGCCCGAGGGCGGTTATCCGGCTGCCGGCGATGGCCAGAAAACCGTCTTCGATAAAGGACCCCGGCTCCAGGGCCGAGGGCAGCAGGGAGAGGTTTTCGATGCGGATGTCGTCCATGGTCGTCTCTCGGGAAAAACAAATTATTCGGCCGGTTAGCCGGAAAGAGCAGCCATCCTACCATGGCCGGCGGCGTGGCCAGAAGCAAAAAATATTTGACGCCGGGCCCTGTACGGTGTACAGAGAAGGCCCGAAAAAACGTGCAACCGCAACACGATAGGGTCCGGCGGCAGTACCCTGCTCCGGTCCTTTTTTTATTTCCTGAATCCGTGACGGCTTCGAGCAAGGAAACAAGCCAACCTCTTAAAACAAAACGGACTATCCAATGCCAAATGGTGAGATGGATTCACCACGCCGCCTTTCAGGGCGCTCGATAACGGCACACCTGCTTCGTTGGCAACTCGTTGATATCGCACCAGGATAATCAACATCGTCGCCGCCTCGCATCTGTACCGTTCTCGAACGCTCACGGATTCAGGAATTGCTTTCCCTATAACCCGTTCCCCTTGCCTTCCGCCGGGGAATCTGCAAGGAGTCTTCAACCATGGGTTTTCGCTGCGGCATCGTCGGCCTTCCGAACGTCGGCAAGTCCACCATCTTCAACGCCCTCACCGCCGCCGGCGCCGAGTCGGCCAACTATCCGTTCTGTACCATCGAACCCAACGTCGGCATGCTGCCGGTGCCCGATGCCCGGCTCGACAAGCTGGCCGAGCTCGCCCGCACCCGCAACAAGGTGAACACCCAGATGGAGTTCGTCGATATCGCAGGGCTGGTCAAAGGGGCGAGCCAGGGCGAGGGCCTTGGCAACCAGTTTCTCGGCCATATCCGGCAGGTGGACGCCATCGCCCACGTGGTGCGCTGCTTCGAGGATGACAATATCGTGCACGTGCACGGTGGCGTCGACCCGGACCGTGACCGGGAGATCATCAACACCGAGCTGATTCTGGCCGACCTCGACACCGTGAGCCGGCGGCTCAAGAAGACCGCCTCCGCCGCCAAGGGCGGCGACAAGAAGATGAAGGAACAGCTCGCTATCCTCGAGGAGCTCGAAAAGCTCTTGAACGACGGCAAGCCCGCTCGCCTTCTGGGCCGCGACGACGAAGAGACGCGGCTTCTGCTCCGCGAGCTCTGCCTGCTGTCGGCAAAACCCGTGCTCTACGTGGCCAACGTCAGCGAGGCCGATGTGCTCACCGGCAACCAGTGGGTGGAACAGCTCGAACGTTCGGCCGCCACCGAGAACGCCCTTGTCGTCACCATCGCCGGTTCCATCGAACAGGAGCTGAGCCAGCTTGCCGCCGAGGAGCAGCAGGAGTTCCTGGCCGACATGGGCCTCGAGGAGCCCGGCCTGCACCGGCTGATCCGCACCGGCTACGAGCTGCTTGGCCTCATCACCTACTTCACCGTGGGCGAGAAGGAGACCAGGGCCTGGACCGTGCGGCGCGGCACCAAGGCGCCGGGGGCGGCCGGGGTCATCCATACCGATTTCGAAAAGGGCTTCATCCGGGCCGAGATTATCGGCTACGAGGACTTCATCCGCTGTGGTTCCGAGGCGGCGGCCAAGGAAAAGGGGCTGATGCGCCTCGAGGGCAAGGAATACGTGGTGCAGGACGGCGACTGCATCCATTTCCGGTTCAACGTCTGAGCCTCGCGCCTCTCCGGTTTACGGAAAACCCGCCCTGGATATCCAGAGGCGGGTTTCTTTTTGCTCGGGCGGTGGCGCGGTCGGGAGCGGCTCAGGCCGATTCCGCCGGTTGCAGGAAAGGGATTTCCTTCTGCACCGCTTGGAAGAAACGGCACTGCTCGCAGTTCTGGATCTTCTGGGCAAAGGAGCCCTGCACCCGGCCGGCGCACAGGGTGCCGGCCACCGCCCAGCAGATCCGGCCGAAATGGGGGTAGGCCGGGCATTTGATGGAGCTGTCCTTGTCGCGGCCGCACTGCATGAATTCCCAGCAGGACATGGCGTTGGCATTCCGCTCATCGAGAAGAGGGAAGTACATGGAGGCCTGGAGCCCGCCCCCCACCCGGTTGCGGATGCGGATGAAGCCGCCGTGCTCCACCACCACCTTGCGGTTGAAGGCAAGCCCCAGGCCGGTGCCCTGGCCCACCTTCTTGGTGGTGTAGAAGGGTTCGAAGATATGCTCCAGGGCCTCCGGCGAGATGCCGGGGCCGGTGTCGGCGACGTGGACCGCCACGTAGCGGACCAGGTTCTCCCTGGCCTCTTCGACGCTCACCGACAGGGTGCCGCCCTCGGGCATGGCATCGACGGCATTGGAGATGAGATTGAGAAAGGCCTGCTTGATGTGCTCCCGCTCCACCAGCACCGGTGCGTCGGTGTCGAAGCGTTTTTCGATGCGGACCTTGCTCTCCACGCAGTGCTCGGCCAGAAGCAGCAGGGCTTCTTCCACCAGATCGGTGAGGACCATTTTTTCGAGCTGGAAGCGGGGCTCCCAGGAGAGCAGCAGGATGTCCTTGAGGATGTTTTCGAGGCGGGTGGCCTCGGCGGTGATCAGGGCGGCGTAGCGCTGCTGCTTTTCGGTGGTGCTGATCTTTTCCAGACGCCGGCCGAAACCGCCCAGGGCGGTGAGCGGGTTCCTGATCTCGTGGGCGATGTCGGCGGTGAGACGCCCCAGGGCCGCCAGTTTCTCCGCCTCGATGAGCTTGTCCTGGGTTTCCCGGATGACCCGGGTCTTGCGCTCGACTTCCTCTTCCAGGCTTTCGGTCCATTTTTCGAGGCGGCGGCGTGCAAAGCGCAGCTCGCCGGCCATGGTGTTGTAGGTGCCGGCCAGGCGGCCGAGTTCGTCGTTCTCGTGGAGGTCGATGCGGTGGTCGAGGTCGCCCTGGGAGACCTTCTTCATGCCCTCGTCCAGGAGTTGGATGGGCTGCAGCACGATCTTCCAGAGGATCAGGCAGAGAAAGAGGGCGATCACCAGGACCACGAGCAGCATGAAGCCGGAGAGGGTGACGACCTGTTCCCGGACCCGTTCGCCCAGGTGGTCGAGGGATGTTTCGCTCACCAGCATGCCGATCACCGGCTGTTCCCGGGGGTGGACGTGGCAGGCGGCGGTGTAGCAGTCCGGCTCGTTGGCGATGGGGTCGTAGAGGGTGAGGCGCCGTCCGCCCGCCTCGTCGGTGCGGATGAGCCACTGGCGGACCGGCATCAGCAGTTCCGGGTCGAGGGCGTCCGCCTGGTGGCAGGCGCTGCAGTAAACGGCGCGGTTCAGGGTGCGGCCGCGCTCGGAGCGGTCCGAAGAGTGGGAGATGATGCCCAGATGGTTGACCACCCGCACCGAGTCGATGGATTCGGTCGAGCCCAGAGCCTGGAGGGAGAACTGGATGTCCTCCATGTCGGCGGTGAGCATGTCGTGGCGGATGGAGCGCCGGGTGGTGTCGGAGACGGAGACGATCAGGGAAACAGCGTCTTTTTTGAGGTTCTCCCAGAGGTTGCGGGTGGCGATGAACCAGACCAGGGAACTGCCCAGGAGAAAAAACAGACTGATGGCGAGGACCAGCTTGCCGGCCAGGGATTTTTTCAAAGCGCCGAGAAGGAGCCGTATTCGTTGCATCGCGCTGTGGGGGGTGGAGGGAGCCTTTCCTTCCTCATACCCGTTTGTTCCGTCTTTTTTCAAGGAAAGAGTGGGGCGGGGTCGCCGGAAAACGCTATCCGCCAGATGCGAGCAGACCGCGCAGGGTGGCAAGGTTCCGGCGGTCCTCCTCCAGGTCGAGGCCCTTGGGGGTCTCCAGGACCATGGGGTGTTTGCTGAAACGGGGATCGTTCACCAGCAGGGCGAAGCCGGCCAGGCCGATCTCCCCCTGGCCGATGTGCTGGTGGCGGTCGAGGTGGCTGCCGAGCCTGCCCTTGCTGTCGTTCAGGTGAAACCAGTGCAGGCGGTCGAGTCCGATGAGCCGGCCGAACTCGGCCATGGTTGCCTCGTAGGCTTCGGGTGTGCGCAGGTCGTAGCCCGCCGCGAACACATGGCAGGTGTCGAAGCAGACCCCGAGCCGGTGGCCGAAGCGGCTGTTGGAGAGGATGAAGGCGATTTCCTCGAAGCGACTGCCCAGGGTGGTGCCCTGGCCGGCGGTGGTTTCGAGCAGCACCCGCACCGCCTCGGAGCCGAACCGTTCCAGGGCCCGGTCGAGGTTTTCAACCAAGGTCGCCAGGCCTGCCTCGACGCCGCTGCCCAGATGGGCGCCGGGATGGCTCACCAGAAAGGGGATGGCGAGTTGGCGGCAGCGCTCGAGCTCTTCGGCAAAGGCGGCCATGGCGCGTTCGGCTTTGACCGGCTCCGGATTCGCCATATTGATGAGGTACGAGTCATGGGCCGCCAGCGGCAGGCCGGGGCCATAATCCAGCCGGCTTTGCCGAAAGGCCGCGACCTCCTCGGCAGAAAGGGGCGGCACCTGCCACTGCCGCTGGTTCTTGGTGAAGATCTGCAGGCTTTCGCCCTTTACCCGGCGGAGACGGTTTATGCTCTCCGGCAGGCTGCCGGAGATGGACATGTGGGCGCCGAAGAGCGGCATGGATCACCCCGCAGGTGTCGTTTCAGGGGTTTTTCAGTCAGGAGTGCCCTGTTTGGTTGATCCCGTCACCTGATTGTTGGCCCTCGCGGCCCCTCGCTGTGTTGCGAAAAGTTTGACATAACGCTGCCATGCCTTCACTTTCACGCCGTGCGAGGAACCTCGATGAATCAACAATTCCCGGGCCAGATTAACCGCACCGACCACTAGACCCTTGACAACTGTTAGTGCCCCATGTAACAAGAGAGAAGTTATTCGTTCGCGTTTTCGGTATCTTACTCTGCAGGCCCGGCGCCGCCGGCCCTGGAAGGCCGCGGCGGCCGTTTGACCTTCCCCGAACGATTCCGTTCTGTACCATGCAGTGGTCGTGGTGGGCAAGTGCTGCGTTGCCCTGTCGCCGTTCCGGCCAGCCCAAGACAAGGTTCTCATAAAGGAGGCCCCCGTGAAAGGAAAGTCCGAACAGAAAAGAAGTTTGGGCGGTGCGCTGCTGGTGCTCTTGGTGCTGCTGCTCTTTGGCGCCGGCTTTGCCACGGCCCAGGAGGCCTGCAGTGATGCGGCGCTGCAGGAGTCCTTCGAAGCCCTGGCCAGTGCCGAGCAGCACGAAGCCTTCGTCCGCCAGCATGCGCCCTGCGAGCTGGCCTTCGTGGCGGTCCAGCGCCTGGCTCGGCCGGCGCTGCAGGCCCGAAACTGGCAGGGCGCGGCCGACATCTTCCGTCTCCACCAGCCGGCCTTTCCGGAAATGGCCGACCGGTTCGCCAAGATCATCGAGATGCTGGAGGCGCCCAGCGAGGGGCTTGCCGCCATCAATCTCGGGCCGGGGGTCAACTCCCGGCGCGGCGACGAATACCGGCCGGTGGTGAGCGGTGACGGCGAGACCCTCTATTTCGGCCGCGACCGCGGACCGGAAGCGGGTGGCGAAGACATCTACTTTTCGGTGCGCGACGGCCACGGCCTCTGGGGGCGGGCCGACAACCTGGGGCCGCTCATCTCCACCCCGGCCCATGAACTGCCGCTGGCGGTTTCCATCGACAACAACAAGCTCGCCCTGTTCGGCAACTATCCGGGCGGCCTGGGAAATGGCGACATCTACTTTTCCGAGCGGGGCGAGGTCTGCTGGGGCGCGCCCAGGGCCTTTCCGGCCCCGGTGAACTCCACTTTCTTCGATTCCGACGCCATGTTCACGGCCGACGGCCGTTCCATGCTGTTGGTCTCCGACCGCCCCGGCGGGGTGGGCGCCCCCCATGCCAAGGAAACCTTCTTCCACGGCTCCACCGCTGGCAATACCGACATCTATGTCTATGTGGACAAGGGTGACGGCTCGGGTGAACTCGTCAACCTGGGACCCGTTGTCAACACGCCCTACGCCGAGTACTCCCCCTTTCTGCATGCCGACGGCCGCACCCTGTACTTCGCCTCCGAGGGCCACTACGGCCTGGGCGGCCTCGACGTCTTCGTCTCCACCCGGCTTCGCGACGATTCCTGGACCGAGTGGAGCACTCCGGTCAACCTCGGCAAGGAGGTGAACGGCCCGTTCAACGACTGGGGCATGCAGATCGCCACCCAGGGCGACAACGCCTATTTCTCGGCCCGCAACGACGTCGAGCGGCCCGCCACCAGCGATCTCTACAATATCATGCTGCCGGCCGGCGCCCGGCCCGGCGCCGTGGTGGTGCTGCGCGGCCGGGTCACCGACCCCGAGGGTAGGCCGCTCGGTGCCGCCATCAAGTGGAACGACCTCACCGCCAACACTCCCCTGGGGGTGGCGGCCAGCCGGCCGGACACCGGCGAGTACTTCATCGCCGTGGCCCCGGGGCGCATGTATGGCTATTACGCGGAAAAAGAAGGTTACGTGGGGCGCTCGGAAAACGTCGACCTCACCGCCCAGAAGACCGGCGGCGAACGGGTGGTGGACATCGTGCTCTATCCCCTGGGCTACCTCGACAAGGGACCGCTCACCATCCGCCTCAACAATATCTTCTTCGATTTCGACAAGTACGAGCTGCGCAAGGAGTCCTTCCTGGAGCTCGACCGCTGGGTCGACTTCCTGAAAAAGAACACCAATGTGCGGGCCGATCTCCACGGCCATACCTGCGCCATCGGCACCGACGCCTACAACCAGAAGCTCTCCGAGAACCGGGCGAAGGCGGTCAGTAACTACCTGCTCGAGCACGGCATCGGAGCCGAACGCCTCGGCTTCAAGGGCTTCGGCGAGTCGAAGCCCATTGCCTCCAACAAGACCTCCGAGGGCCGGGAGCAGAACCGGCGGGTGGAGATCGTGCTGCAGAAGTAGCAGAGGCGTTCAAGCGGCAGAAGAACTGGAAAGTATAAAATTATTCGAATGGCAGGGGATCGAGCTCGATCCCCTGCCATTTTTTTTGCAGGGCGGCAAGGGCCCGGTGGTTGGTGAGGTCGAAGTGGATGGGGGTGGCGGAGATGAAGCCGTCGATCAGGGCCTGGGAGTCGGTGTCGGCGGCCTCGTCCCAGATCGGGGTACCGCCGCCGATCCAGAAATGCTCGCGGCCCCAGGGGTCGAAGACCTGCTTGATGGCCGAGTCGTAGGTCCTGCGGCCCTGGCGGGTGAAACGCAAACCCTTGATTTCGGTGAGGGCCAGGTTGGGCACGTTGATGTTCAAGACCGTGTCCCGGGGCAGTCCCTCGGCCAGGACGCGCTGGGCAAGCCGGGCCGCCACGGTGGCGGCGGTTTCGAACCGAAAGGGCTTCTGGCCGGCGATGGAAACGGCCAGTGACGGGATGCCCAGCATGGCGCCCTCCACCGCCGCCGCCACCGTGCCGGAATAGTTCACGTCGTCGCCCAGATTGGCGCCCGGGTTGATGCCCGAGACCACCAGGGTGGGCTTTTGTTCGAGGATTTTGCCCACTCCCACGGTGACGCAGTCGGTGGGGGTGCCGTTCACCGTGTAGACCCGGCCGTTGGTGCGGGTGACCCGCAGGGGCCGGTGCATGGTGAGGGAGTGGCTGGCCGCCGAGTTGTCCTGCTCCGGCGCGATGGTCACGGTGGGGCCGATCTTGCCCATGGCGGCGGCCAGGGCGGCGAGGCCGGGGTGGCCGGCCCCGTCGTCGTTGGTGAGCAGGATGAGGGGGGGGGAGCCGGCAGTGGTCATGATTCTTCTTCTGGGGGTTGCGATGGCTGGCTCTTCACGCTACCGGGCTGCTGGGCGCTGGCCGGCGGCCAGGTCGCGGTCCGGAAGAGCTTCATCTGCTGGAGGTAGAAATCTTTGTTTTCCGGATCGAGAGCCAGGGCCCGCTCCTCGGTGGCCAAGGCCTCGGGCAGCATGCCGAGGGCCCAGTAACCATAGGCCAGGGTGTCGAGAATGAAGCCCGATTCGTGGAGCTTGGCTGCCTGCTGGGCCAGCAGCAGGGCGCGTCCGGCGTCGAGCAGTTTTTCGTCTTGGGCGGTGACCAGCAGCCAGGCCAGGTTGTTCATGGTTTCGGCGTCGTTTGGGGCCAGCAGCAGGGCGCGTTCGTAGGCGCTGATGGCGCCGGCCGGTTCCTGGCGGGCCAGCCGCAGGTCGCCAAGAGCCCGCCACCAGGTGGGGTTTTCGGGATCCTGCCGGCTTTTTTCGAGAAGCACCAGTTCCAGGTGCGGCGACAGCGGGCGTTGGTCCATACCGGCCAGCAGCCGGTCCGGCAAAGCCCACAGAGAGCTCAGGGTGGCGGCCATGGTGACCAGGAAGACCAGGAGAGCACCGTAGGTTTTCAGGTGATGGCGGCGGATGGCGGCCGGTTGCCGGCGGCATTTTATGAGATAATCGATGCGCTGGGCCAGGCTGAAGTGGTGCCAGCTCGGTTTGTTGCGGATATTGCCGCCGTGCCAGGCGATTTTTTCAAAGGATTGGATGAGGGGCTCCGGGTCGCCCAGGGCGGCAAAGACATGGAGATCGGCCTGGCGCTCGAAATTGCGCATGAAAAAGCCGAAGACGAACCGGAAATAGACAAGAAGCACGAGGCACAGCGGCAAGAGACCGAATACGGCGAGACCGGTTTCGAAATCGACCCCGGTGTTGGTGAGGAAACGGTAGAAGGACTCCGAATTGACCAGCAGCAGGCTGACCGGTTCGGTGAGCAGGCTGAGCAGCAGTCCGAGGCCGATCATCAGCAGCAGATAGAAAAACAGGTGGAACAGTTTGATATGGCCGATCTCATGGGCCATCACCGCCTCGAGCTCTTCCACGGTCAGGGCTTCGAGCAGGGCCGGGGTCACCAGGATGTAGCGCAGGCGGCCGGCAAGGCCCATGACCCCGGCGGTGAGCACCCGGCCCTCGAAAAGCGGCCAGAGCAGGATCTCCGCATAGGCGAACTTCTGGCGCCGGAGAAAGTTTTCCAGGTGGCGGCGCAGGCCGCTGTCGGGCATGGGCACGCAGTTCCACATATGGCGGATGAAGTAGGGAATGACCAGGACGATGCCCAGGAAGAAGAGCAGAAAGAGCGCGTATTCGCCCCACAGCGAGCCGAGCACCGGTTCGAGGAACGGCAGCGGCAGAAAATGGAGAACATCGAAGAGCAGGGAGATCGCCGCCCAGGGCAGGATGATGGGCAGGTTGAGCTTGATGTTGTGGAAGAGAAAGCCCCAGCGCGTGTAGTAGCGGTTGAAGAGAAAAATATAGCGGGGTCGGGCCTGGCTCCAGGCCAGGGCCGGGTAGAGAAAGAACAGGCAGAGTCCGGCCATGCCCACCAGCGACGGAAAGTGTTCTTCGAGCCACCTGCTGCTCAGAAAGAACTTGCAGTCGAGGAGATAGACGTCAACGGCAAAAGAGAGCACGGCGAGCAGGAAGAAGCGCTGCTCGACGGCAAAATAGCGGCTGTCGCCGCGGATTGCGCCCTTGCCAAAGGCCCGGCGGGCCAAGAGGAAGAAGAAAAGCAGCTTGCCGAAAAAAAGCGGCAGCACGTAGTGGAGGGGCAGAAAAGGGGCCGCCGGCACGTTCTTGGTGGAGAAGAGCAGCAGAACGATGAGCAGTACGAGGAGGTTCGTGTAGAACACGTTTTTTCCACCGTTAGGGGAATGGGTTGGGTGGCGCCGGGCTCCGGCTGGACCGCGTGCCCGGCGCATCGTTGGACTATACGCCCAATTGGCAATGGGGTCAATATGACGGCGGCACTCGTTGGGAAAGGCCCAAACTGCTTCAAGTGTTCCAGGGACACAGTCCCCGCCATCAGGCAGTTGCGCCGGTGGGCCGCCGGAAAAACGCTTTTCCGGGACTGACAATCATTTGGCAATGAAGGGTTGACAAGTCCGGATCAAAAGGGGTATTTTGCCAGATTAGCACATCGATCGGGCCTATAGCTCAGTTGGCTAGAGCCACCGGCTCATAACCGGTCTGTCCCTGGTTCGAGTCCAGGTAGGCCCACCACTTACTTTGTAGGGACATGGACCTTCGCTGCGGTTCAGAAAGGGTTGGCGGTCACCTCTTGCGGTGGTCGCTGGATCCGCGAAAACGCGACGCCGGGGCCGTCCGCCGCCATGGGCGCAGGACCGTCTGAAAAGGTGCACCTCAGGGGTGTGCCTTTTTTGTTTTTCTTTCACTCCGATATGGGGGTGGCCGGGGGGCCGGATGGGCGGTGGCCCCGGGCATGGATAGCGGTAGCATGACAGAGCAGTTCACGATACAACAACTTCTGGCGGTGGTCGACGAGGTGGCGGCCTTCCGCACGGCGGCTTCCTGGGACAACGTCGGTCTGATGGCCGGCTCCCCCGCCGCCCGGGTGCAAAAGATCCTGGTCGGCCTCGACCCCACCCTCTCCCTCCTCGAAGAAGCTGCCTCCATCGGCGCCCAAGCGCTGCTCACCCACCATCCCCTGATCTTCAAGCCGCTGCGGTCGGTGGACACCGATCACCCCGGTGGCCGTTTTCTCAAACGCGCTCTGTCTGCCGATATAGCCGTCATTGGCTGCCATACCAACCTCGATCTGGCCGTCGGTGGCGTCAACGACGTGCTGGCGCAAGTTCTTGGGCTCGTCGACCTGGAGCCTCTGGAGCAGGCTCCGGCCGGCGCGGTTGTGCCCGGTTTCGGGCGGTTGGGCCGGGTGGCGGAACCCTGCTCGGGCTCCGATTTTCTTGCCCGGGCCTGCCGGATCCTTGCTCTTCAGGCCCTATCCTGGGCCGGCCCGCTACCGGCCCAGGTGAAGCGGGTGGCTGTCTGCGGCGGTTCCGGTTCCGAGCTTGCCGAGCTGGCCGCTTCCCGGGGCGCCGATCTTTATCTTACCGGCGAGGTGAAGCATGCCGTGGGCCGTTGGGCAGAGGAGAGCGGTTTTTGCGTGGTCGATGCCGGTCATTTCGGCACCGAGCAGCCGGTGGTGGCCGCCTTTGCCGCCCTCCTGCGCGACCGGCTCGGCCCGCGACGGATAGAAGTGGTTGCATCCCGGTCCCAGCAGGGACCGTTTCGTTTTTATGTGCCTGACGGAGGGTGAGCTTTTTTGCCCGTCACCAGGATTTTTTCGGCAGACCGTGCATGGTGCGTGCCGGAAGCGTTTCCGGGGCCGGTCGGGCCGGGCCCGGGGCGGAGTTCAGAATAACCCGTGTGTTTTGAAGGAGAGTGAGATTTGAACGAGGAAATCAAACAGCTTTCGGAGTTACAGGAGATCGACCTGCAGATTGCCAAATTCGACGAGGAGATGGCCGCCTGCCGGCAGGCCCTCGAGAAACGGCAGAAGCTCTTTGCCGAGCGGCAGGCCTCCATCGAGGAACTGAAGAAGAAGATCGCCGCGGTCGAGGCCAAGCACCGGGAGCTGGAGGCGGCCCATGCCGATGAGCTGAGCAGGATCAAGGAGCGCCAGTCCAAGATGATGCAGGTGCAGACCAACCGGGAGTACCAGAGTCTGCTGAAGGAAATCGAGGACGGCAAGCGGGGCAACAAGGAACGGGAAGACGAGATGGTCCAGTGCCTGGAGCAGGTCGAGTCCTTCAACAAGATCATCGCCGAGCAGCAGAACGGCCGCGAGGACGAGGAGAAGAGCCTGGCTGCCGACGCCGAGCAGGTGAATCTGCAGGTGGCCGAGCTCTCCGAAAAAAAAGGCGCGGTGCTCGAGGAACGCAGCAAAATGGCCAAAAGCTGCAAGGCCGCGATCCTGCGGCGCTACGACATTCTGCGCTCCCGCCGCAACGGCCGGGCCGTGGTGGGTGCGATGAATGGTGTCTGCCAGGGCTGCTTCATGAATATCCCGGCCCAGCAGTACAACGAAGTGATGAAGGGTGAGCAGGTGCTCAACTGCCCCACCTGCCAGCGCATCCTGTTCCACCAGGTGGCGTGCGAGGCCGAGTGAGAGACCCCGGATCCTCCCCCGACCGGCGCCGGCTGGTCGCCACTCTGGAGACCCTGGCCGCCGGTATTCCCGAGGTGGTGCTGGTCTCCCTGGTGCCGGACAGTACGCCTGCTGCGGTGCGAGAGCAGTTGCGGCAGGCCGCTCGCCTGCTGGAAAACGGCGGGTCGCCCGCTTCCGGCCAGGCCTCTCTCTTCCCGCAGGTAAAGTCCACCGGCGGCGAGAAGATCCCGGGCAGTGGCAGGGGCACGAGCGATGAGCCGCTCGTTCTCTATACCGACGGCGCCTCCCGGGGCAACCCCGGCAAGGCGGGAGCCGGTTTCGTGGTGCTCGACGGTTCCGGGACCGAGCGGGCCGCCGGCGGGAAATTCCTCGGGGTCTGCACCAACAACGTGGCCGAGTACCGGGCGCTGCTCCTGGGGCTTGCCGAGCTCCTGCGGCTTGGGGCCAGGCAGGTCACCCTGCGGCTCGATTCCGAGCTCATCGTCAAGCAGTTGAAGGGCCAGTATAGGGTACGCCACGAGCAGCTTCTGCCCCTCTACCACGAAGTGAAGAAACTGCTCGGCGGTTTTACCACGGTGCGCGTCGAACATGTGCGCCGGGAATACAACACCAGGGCCGACCAACTCGCCAACCAGGCCATCGATGGTCGTCTGGGGGGGTGAGCCGCCCGGTGCCTGTGGCTCCGGGTTTTGTTTTAAATCAGTGAATTTGGAGCGGGCGCATGATCGCTGGCGGCGCGAGCCGTCAGAGGAAAGTCCGAACTCCGCAGGGCAGGGTGGTTCGTAACGCGAACCGGGGGCGACCCCGGGAAAGTGCCACAGAAAACATACCGCCCCGCGCGAGCGGGGTAAGGGTGAAAAGGCGAGGTAAGAGCTCACCGCCTGCGTGGCGACACGCAGGGCATGGCAAACCCCACCCGGAGCAAGACCAAATAGGGGAACGTTCGAGGGCGGCCCGTCCGATGTTCCCGGGTAGGTTGCACGAGGCGCCGGGCGACCGGCGCCCTAGAGAAATGATCATGGCCCCGCTCCGGCGGGGTACAGAATTCGGCTTACAGCCCGCTCCATTTTTTTTGCTCCGCCCCCCTTGCAACCTGGGGGGCCGGAGCAACCTCTTCGTAAAACCGTGATGACCGCCACTGCCGCCGCAATCATCCCCGCCGCCGGCCAGGGCCTGCGTATGGGAAGCAACACCCCCAAGCAGTTCCTGGAACTGGCCGGCCGGCCGCTGTTCATCCATGCCCTGCTTGCCTTCCAGCAGGTGGCGGCGGTGAAGGCCGTGGTGCTGGTGGTGCCGGCGGCCCAGCGGGCCTCTGTCGAACGGTTGCTTGCCGCGGCCGCCCTTCCCCCCTGGGAGGGGCAACTGCTGCTGGCCGATGGCGGCCGCCTGCGCCAGGATTCGGTGCGGGCCGGCCTCGAAGCCTTGCCCTTCGAGCCCCAGGTGGTGCTGGTCCACGACGGGGTGCGGCCCTTTGTTTCTGCGCAGCTTATCGAGTCCTGCATCGGGGCGGCTCTGGAGAAGGGAGCGGTTATCGCCGCGGTGCCGGTGAAGGATACCATCAAAAAGGTGGTGGCTTCGGGAGCGGTCGCCGCCACCGTCGACCGCAGCGACCTGTGGCAGGCCCAGACTCCCCAGGCCATGCGCACCGAATTGCTGCGCCAGGCCATGGCCCGGGCCTTGGCCGACGGCTTCGAGGGCACCGACGAGGCCTCGCTTCTCGAGCATATCGGCGTCGAAGTGGCGGTGCTGCCGGGCAGCGAGCGCAACATCAAGATCACCCGGCCCGAGGATCTCGTAGTGGCCCGGGCCCTCATGGAACAGCGGAACAAAACAGCGGCCGGCGAGCCGCTGGCCGCGGAACAGGAAAGCCGGGGCGGTATGGAGAGAACCGAGTTGCGGGTCGGGCACGGCTACGATGCCCATCGTCTGGTGGCGGGCCGCGATCTGGTGCTGGGTGGTGTGGTGGTGCCCCACGAGCTGGGGCTGCTGGGCCATTCCGACGCCGATGTGCTCACCCATGCCCTCTGCGATGCCATCCTCGGCGCGGTGGGCGGTGGCGACATTGGCCGCCATTTTCCAGACTCCGACCCGCAATATAAGGGGATAAGCAGCCTGCTGCTGCTGGAGCGGGTGGTGACCCATGCCGCGGCCGAAGGCTGGCGCCTGGTCAACGCCGATGTCACGGTGGTGGCCCAGCGCCCGAAGCTCGCTCCCTTTCTGGCTGAGATGCGGCGCCGGTTGGCCACGGCCTGCCAGGTGCAGGAGAGTGCTCTCAACTTGAAGGCGACGACCACCGAAAAGATGGGCTTTGCCGGCCGTGAGGAAGGGATCGCCGCCCATGCCGTGGTGCTCATGGGCCGGGGGTGAGGGCCGTTGCTCTCAGGGGTGGCCGTTTTTCTCCAGCCGGTAGGATTCGAGGGGGATGTGGACGGCGCCTTTGGGGGTCAGTTCACTGCGGAAGAGGGTGAAGTGGTCCACCTCGAAGGCCTCGCTTTTGTAGAGACCGTTGCCGGCCACGAACCTGCCGAGCCGATCCGCCGGGCTCTGGCGCAGCCGGGCAAGGGTTATGTGGGGCGTCCACTTGCGCCCCTCGGGCTCGAGCCCGGCGCGGACGAGAGTGGTCTCCACTTTTTTGCGGAGACGGGCGAGGGCGTCGTTGGCCTCGACCCCGACCCACAGCACCCGCGGCTCGCCGCGGGGCGGAAAGACGCCGATGCCCGCCAGGCGCATGGCAAAAGCCGGCGCCCGCACCGCGGTCAGGGACTCCCGCAGGTCACGGGCCACATCACCGGGCACCTCGCCCATGAAGCGCAGGGTGAGGTGGATCTGGCCTGGCTCCACCCACCTGGCGCCGGGTACGCCGAAGCAGAGGGAGCCCAGCTCCTGGCGCAGGGTGGCCGGCAGTTCGACGGCGACAAAGAGACGATCCATAACTTTTCCCCCAGGAACTTTTCTGGTATTGCTTTACACGAGCCAGCTACTGCTGGCAAGGAAAGTCCGACTCGTCCGGCCTGCCGGGCGGCGGACCAGCCAGACAGGCCAGACCAAAAAACTCCAAGCGAACACCGATCTCATGCTGCAGACAACCACCGACAACCGAGCGCCCATCCGCTGGCAGGCGGGTTGGGACCAGGTCGACACGGTGCTCCTCGACATGGACGGCACCCTGCTCGACAAACATTTCGACGATTATTTCTGGGAGCAGTACGTTCCCGAGGTCTATGCCCGGGACAACGGCCTCGGGCTTGCCGAGGCACGCCGCGAGCTGCTCTCCCGCTACAAGAGCCGGGAAGGGACCCTGGCCTGGACCGATCTCGATTTCTGGTCCGAGGAACTGGGCCTCGACATTCCGGCGCTCAAGATGAAGGTCGACCATCTCATCCAGGTCCATCCCTATGTGGTCGAGTTCCTTCAATACTGCCGCAGGATCGGCAAACGGGTCCATCTGGTCACCAACGCCCACAGCAAGACGTTGGCCATCAAGATGGGCAAGACCGCCATCGGCGGTCATTTCGATCGCATTGTCTGTTCCCAGGAGATCGGTTTTGCCAAGGAGGAGCGGGAATTCTGGGGCCGGCTCGAGGAACTGCTGGGCTTCGAGCGGCAGCGCACCCTGCTGGCCGACGATACCGAGCCGGTGCTCGATGCAGCGGCCCGTTTCGGCCTCGGCCACCTGCTGTTTGTGGCACGGCCGAGCAGCCAGACGCCGGTGCGCTATTCCTCCCTCTATCCTTCCATCGTCTATTTCAAGGAACTCATCGTCTGAGCTTTTCCCGGTGTCCGGCACTCTGGAACCAGGTCGACTTTCTTTGCAAAGCCTTCCGGAGAGTGTAGCATGAAGCGATGGGGTTTGCGGTGGAGATATGCTTTCGCCGGAGCCGCCGCCGGCCTGCCAATTTTTTCCCGGGAGTGCGTGATGCTCTTTCGCGACCGCTTTGTTCGTATCCTCTTCTGGATCACCCTGTTCCTCGGCCTTGCCGTGCCCATCGGCAATATTTATCTCATCTACCCCAAATTCACCAACCTGCTGGTTTCCAGTGTCGAGGACGAGGCCCTGCGCGAGGGCAATCATATCGCCATGGTCTACCTGACCGGCCTCTCGGAGTGGTCCGCCGAGGCGGTGGGAGCCCGCATCGGCCTCAAGGCGGAGATGATCCTGGACCAGTTCCGGCTCATGAAGTTCAAGGTTTTCGCCCCCGACGGCATCTGTGTTTTTTCCACCGAGGCGGCCGATATCGGCATCCGCAACATCCACCCGTATTTCCAGCAGGAGGTGGCCCAGGGCCGGCCCTACACCAAGCTGGTGCAGAAAAACCAGGTTTCCCTGGAAGGCCAGAGGGTCTCTGCCGACGTGGTGGAAACCTATGTGCCGGTGGTGGACAATGGCCGCTTGCTGGGTGCCTTCGAGCTGTATGTCGATATCTCCCGGACAAATGCCACCATGAAGCGGGTGCGGCTGCAGGCTTCGATCTTGCCGATCGTGGTTGCGGTTTTTTTCCTCTCCATCATGTTCATCGTCTTGCGCCGCCTGGACCAGGGCATCGGCGAGCGGGAAGCCAAGGAGCGCGAGCTGCGGGAAAGCCGGGCCCTCCTGGCCGGCAAGAATGAAGAGGTGGAGGAAAACAGCAGGAACCTGCAGGCCGCCCTGGATGAAATCTCCTCGATAATCAGGCAGGTTTCGCAGCAGAAGGATTTCAGTATCCGTTTTCCCAACCCCGGCCTGCTGGCCTGCTACGAGTTGCAGGAGTGTCAGCGGACCGATTGCTCCTGCTACGGCCGGGAGCCCAGGCGCTGCTGGCAGGAGGCCGGTACCTTCTGCGGGGGGCGGCGTCAGGGCGAACTGGCCCAGAAGATAGAGAGCTGCGAGGTCTGCCAGGTGTTCCGGGCCGCCACCAGCGACCCGATCCGTGCCATCGGCGAGAATTTCAATAACATGATGCACCTGCTCGAAACCAAAAACACCATGCTGCAGGAGGCCTACCAGGAGGTGCAGCGTGCCCAGTTCCAGGTCCTGCAGAAGGAAAAGCTCGAGGCCATCGGCCAGCTTGCCGCCTGGACCGCCCACGAGATCAACAACCCGCTGATGTTCGTGGGCAGCAACCTCGAGCTGCTGGCCGGGCATTTCATTTCACTGAGGGCCTGTTGCGAAAGGTTGCAGGCTTCGGGGTTGAAGGAGGCCGTGGCCCGTGAGCTCGACGTCGACATGGTCACCCGGGAGAGCCAGGAAATCATCAACGAGTCGCTGGTTGGTACCAACCGGATAAAGAACATCGTCCAGGGGCTGCTCAATTTTGCCGGCCGCGAGGAAGAGGCCGAGACCCTGGTGGATGTCAACGAGTCCCTGGAGACCACCATTGCCGTGGCCTGGAAGAAGCTCTCTGAAAAGGCGATCGTAATTAGGGAGTTCGGGGAGTTGCCGCCGGTGCGCTTCAGTTCCCAGCAGCTCAACCAGGTGTTCATGAATCTTCTGATGAACGCGGTGCAGGCCCTCGAGGAGAAGGGGCGGATCTCGGTGCGGAGCTGGCTCGAGGGGGATGTTATCATGGTCTCGGTGGCCGATAGCGGGCGGGCCATGCCACCGGAAAAACTGGCCCAGATCTTCGACGCCAGCTACGCCATGAGCGGCGAGGGTGCCTGGGGCAATATCAGCCTGCGCATGGCCCGGGAGATCGTCCGCATGCATGGCGGTGACATTTCGGCCACAAGTGTCGAAGGAGCAGGCTCGGTGTTCACGGTGCGGTTGCCAACGGGCGAGGCCTGACAGCCGAGACCAGAAAAACCTGGTAGCCTAGCCGGCAGCCACCATATTGGCTCTGGAACCATTCATCCAGGAGGCTCAGCCTGGTGCGGCTGAAGCGTATTGTCTTGCCTTGCTGCCAGCCGGTGGTTCCGGTTTTCTGCAGGCTCTCGAGCATGGCGTGGAAAGAAGCGTAGCGCTGTTCGAGGTGCAGTTCCTCAACCTCTCCCCCACCAAAGATCTGGCCGAGGGTGGTCTCCACGGTCTGCCGGGCCGGGAAGCCGGCGGCGGGTAACTCGATCTTTTCGCCCAGCACCGTTTCCAGGGCCGTGCCCAGTTCATGAAGGGAGCGTGGCCCGAAGATGGTGGCGGTGAACAGGCCGCCGTCTGCCAGCAGGCGGTGGATGTGGCGCAGTCCGTCGCCCAGGTCCGCGAACCATTGCAGGGTGGCGTTGGAGGTGATCAGGTCGTAGCGTTTGTCGCCGTCCGCAGCCGCCCGGGCCAGGAAATGTTCGCCGTCCTCGCAAAGTGGACGCACCCTGGAGGAGGCGGCCAGCTTTGCCGTGGCCCTGGCCAGCATGCCGGCAGCGAAGTCGAGAAGATCGAGGCGGGCCCCGGGGAACTGCTCGGCGAGCAGGACGCTGTAGGCGCCGGTGCCGCAGCCGAGTTCGAGGATTTTGCCGATCCGCTGTGGCGCCCCGGCAAGGGCCGTGGTGTGCTGAAAAAGCCGCTCGGCAAGGCCCTTCTGGACCAGGGCGAAGCGGTCGTAGGAAGACGCTGCCCCGGAGAACTTCCGCCGGATCCCGGCCTTGCGGCTGAGGCTGGCGAGCGGGGTGTCGGCAGCAAGGAAGCAGAGGTGGCCGTCGCCCTGGCGGGTGATCTGCCGGGCGGCGTCGATGCGGGTTCGTTCGGCGATCGGCGCGATGATGTCCCGGTCGCCGTGCACGGCCACCACCGGCAGGGAAAGGGGGTGGCCATCGGTTGGGGTGGCGGCCAGGCAGGCAAGGCCGCGGCGGAGCACCGCCAGCTGGTCGGGGGATGGTTCCTGGGCCTCGGGGCCGCTGAGTTCCTGGTATCGGCGCAGCAGGTCCTTTTGGCCGAGGAAGCATTTGCGCCGGAAAGAGGCCAGGAAGGAAGCCGGGTTCTGCTCGAATTCTTTGGCGATCGCCTCGATTTCTGCCCCGGGCCAGTTCTGCCGCATGGAAAAGAGATGGAGCTCTTCGACCAGCTCTGGGTGTTTGCGGGCAAAGGCAAGGGCGATGGTGGCGCCCAGGGACCAACCGGCCAGCACGATTTTTTCCGTTTTCAGGGAGGCGACGAGGGCAAGAAGGTCGCCGTCGATGGTGGCCGGGTCGACGGGGGTGGTCGGGCAGATCCAGTTCCGGGCCAGGGGAGAGAGGGCGAGGATCCGGTTGTCGAAGCCCCAGCCCGGCAGGAAGACGATGTGGGGGGGGGCGGCGGCTTCGGAAGAGAAAGGAATGTTGCAGAAGATATGGTGCATGGAGCATTCGAACCCCGGGCGCGGAGCCCGGGGCTATTGGGTTGGTGAGGCCCTGTGGCCGTTTCTCTTTTCAGGCCGGGTTGTTCGCCAGGCCCTGGGCCAGCAGATGGGCCGCGGTCTGCAAATTTGTCGGGTCCAGATGGCAGGTTACCGAAAAGCGCAGCCGGGCGGTGCCGGCTGGCACCGTGGGCGGCCGCACCGCGGCGGTGAACACCCCGTGCTCGAGGAGATGGCGGGAAAGAGCGAGGGCCAAACCCGCTTCTCCCACCAGCACCGGCACGATCTGGGAGTTGCCGGGCAGCGGCGCGATGCCCTCTTCCTGGAGGAAGCGGCGGAAGAGGCCTGAGTTCTTCAGCAGTTCGGCGCGGCGTTCGGGTTCCGTTGCCACCACCTCCAAGGCGCCGAGGCAGGCGCCCACCACCGCTGGCGGCAGGGCCGTGGAATAGATGAAGCTGCGGCCGCAGTTGACCAGATAATCCACCAGCAACCGGGAGGCGGCGAGATAGGCGCCGTAGGAGCCCAGGGCCTTGCCAAAGGTGCCCATGGAGAGATCCACCCGGGCCGACAGCCCCTCCTCCTCGATGACCCCGCCGCCGTTGGGGCCGAAGACGCCGGTGGCATGGGCCTCGTCGACCAGGAGCAGCGAGTCGTGTTTTTCCTTGAGCCCGACGATTTCAGCCAGCGGGCAGCGGTCGCCGTCCATGGAATAGATCGATTCGACCACCACCAGGCTCCGGCGGAATCCGCCGCGGTGGCGGCGCAGCAGGTCTTCGAGGTGGTTCGGGTCGTTGTGCCGGAAGCGCAAGGTCCTGGCGCCCGAGAGCCGGCAGCCGTCGTGGATCGAGGCATGGTTCAGGCGGTCGCTGAACACCACGTCGCCGCGGCCGACGAGCGCCGGGATCACACCGGTGTTGGCCAGGTAGCCGCTGCCGAAGAGCAGCGCCGCTTCCTGGCCCTTGAGCCGGGCCACCTGTTGTTCGAGCTCTTGGTGGATGGCCAGATTGCCGCTCATCAGCCGCGAGGCGCCGCTGGAGGCGCCTAAGCGTTCCAGCGCCGCACGGCTGGCGGCAAGTACCCGTGGGTGCTCGGAGAGGGCAAGGTAGTCGTTGGAGGAAAAATCGAGGAGCTCGGGAAGTGAGTTGTCCTGGGGGCGGAGCCGGCCGTGGCCGAGTTTTTCCACCGGGAAGAGTTTGCGCAGTCCGGACTCCTGCCGCCGTTTGTCGAGAAAGGCCCTCAGCCGTTCCATAGGGCCTGGACCGCGCGGACAAAGGCCCGGTCTTCCGGGGCCGGCCGGCAACCCTTGGTGAGGTAGCCGCCGATCATCAGGCCGTCGGCGCCGGCCATGAAGCTGGTGCCGAGAAAGTCGCGGAAAAAGGGTTCGTCGCGGCCGGCCGCGAGCCGGATCGGCACCTGCGGCAGCAGCAGGCGGTAGAGCGCGATGGTGCGCAGGACCTCGGGCGCGGTGATTGGCGGCGTGCCGGCGAGCGGCGTGCCGGGCAGCGGGATGAGGATGTTCAGCGGCACCGAGTCGACCCCGCATTCTCTGAGGCTCATGGCCATGGAGATGCGGTCGTCCTCGGTCTCGCCAAGACCCATGATGCCGCCGGCGCAGACCTCGAGCCCCGCCTCCTGGGCGGCGCCGATGGTGTCGAGCCGTTCCTCGAAGGAATGGGTGGTGACGATCTGCGGAAAGAACTCTCGCGACGTCTCCAGGTTGTGGTGGTAGCGAACGAGGCCGGCGTCGCGCAGGATCTCGAGCTTTTCCCGGTCCATGATACCCAGCGAGGCGCAGACCCGGATGCCCACTTTCGAGCCAATCTCCTCGATCATGGCCGCAACCTTCTCGGTGTCGGCCCGGTTCATGCCGCGGCCGCTGGCCACGATGGAAAAATGCGAAGCCCCGATTTCTCGTGCTTCCCGGGCTGCGGCCAGCACCTCTTCGCGGCTCTTGAGCCCGTAGACCGGCGCGTTTGTCCGGTAGTGGGCAGACTGCACGCAGAACCGGCAGTCCTCGCCGCAGTTGCCGCTCTTGGCGTTGATGATGGTGCAGAGCGACACGGCGTCGCCACGCTGGGCGAGCTTGGTCTCGAGAGCCCGGCGCATCAGCTCGGCAAGACTTAGGCGGCGCAGTTCGGCGATTTTCTCGGAAGTCATGGGGGGAAAGCTGCGGCTCATCTTCTCTTTCGCCTTCCTTTGGGGCGCAGACCGAAAATGGAGTCGCTGCGGTTGGCAAAGGCCGCGCCCTTGTTGGTTCGTTTGCGGCTGTCGCGGCGCGGCGCGGCGGCAGTCTGTTCGGCGGGTTCCGGCAGGACAGCGGAGAGCTCATGCTGGAATGCATCGCCATCGACCTGGGGCCCGCCGCAGGCCTCCCGGTGGATGGCGGAAAACCAGTAGCACTCGGCGTAATAACTTTTTTTCTTGATCCACTTCGGCCAGTTGCCAGTGGCGCGGCAGCGCGCGAAAAAGGGCAGGTTGACGAGCAGGGTGGTGATCATCTCCTTGGTGGCCCGCTTGATGCTCAGGGGTTCGAGGATCTCGTCGAGCCGGGTCCGGATGAGACGGGCGAAGCGGTGGATGTCGGCTCCTTTGAGCTCCTGGCCCATGAGGTCGAATTCGGCCTCGGCCCAGGGGGCAAGCAGAGCTGCCAGCAGGAAATGCTCGGGCAGCCGGCTGCCGCCGTTATGGCTGCGGTCGAGGGGCGCGAACATGGCTGCCAGGCGCTTTCCGAGTTCTTCGCCACGCTCCGGGTCGGCCAGGGGCGCGGCGAAGAAGGGGAAGATCACCGGCAGCAGGCCGCTTGCCACGGCGAGCCGCATCCAGCGGGCGGCGGCGCCGCCACGCAGGTCTTTGAGGACCTCGTCGCGGATTCGGGAGATGGGGCAGAGGGCAAGCTTGTCGCGGTGCTTGACAATGGCCTGCCAGGTGGTGTCCTCGATGCGGAAGTCGTTGCGGGCCGCGTGGCGGATGGCCCGCATCATGCGGACCGGGTCGCGGGTCACCCGGCGCTCGGGGTCGCCGATGATGCGGATGATGCCATGGTCCAGGTCATCGACACCGCCCACGTAATCACGGATGGTGAAGGAATCGATTTCGTAAAACAGCCCGTTGATGGTGAGATCGCGGCGGAAGGCATCCTCGGCCGGGGTGCCGAAGGTGTTGTTGTCGGCCAGCACCGGGTCGCTGCCGCCGGCGCTGATGTCGTATTCGTTGCGGCGCCGGAAGGTGGAGACCTCGACGATCTTGCCGCCGTGGAAGAAGATCTGCACCAGCCGGAAGCGTTTGCCGATCAGCCGGCTGTTGCGGAAGACCTTCTTTATCTGGCCGGGCCGGGCGTCGGTGGAGATGTCGAAGTCCTTCGGCGTTTTGCCGAGATAGAGGTCGCGCACGCCACCGCCCACGAGATAAGCGGTGAATCCCGCGTCCCGCAACCGATAGAGGACCTTGAGCGCCTCCTTGTCGATGTTCTGCCGGCTCACCGGGTGTGCGGAGCGGGCAATGATCCGGCAGGCCGGCTCGTCACTTGCTGCGGGGGAGGCCGGGTTGGCCAGGTCCGCGGAGGCGTCCGGCTCGCCGTGTGCCGCTTGGGTCACCATGGTCGTTACCTGCTGCTTCCGTTTAGGAGCGTCCGCCGAGGGGCTCCTTGTAGACCGATTCGGCCTGGGAAACGAATTGATCGAAAACCTCCTGCACCGAAAGGATTTCCTTCATCTTGTAAACGTTCTCGCCGGAGAAGACGAGACCTTCCTCCATATTGCCTTCGTATGCCTTGATCAGGCGGTCGGAAATGCAATAGTGGTGGTCGCATTTCTTGAGGCATTTGTAAAGGCATTCCTTGGTCTTTTCCGCTTCGCCCCGCTGCAGCTTCTCGGAAAAGGGGGTGCGCAGCGCCCGGCCGGGCAGGCCCACCGGCGAGCTGATCAGGATGACGTCGTCCTTTTCGGCCTTGAGATAGGCCTGCTTGAATTCCTCGGCCACCGAGCATTCCTTGGTGAGCACGAAGCGGGAGGCGATCTGCACCCCATCCGCTCCGTATTTGTCCATCATTTCGGCCATCTCAAAACCGTTGGTGATGCCGCCGGCGGCGATCAACGGCACTTTTTTGACCACCTCGCGGATCTTCGGGAAGAGGTCGCGCAGGGCCAGGTCGGTGCCCAGGTGGCCCCCGGCCTCCTTGGCCTCGACGACGATGGCCGCCGCTCCCATCTTCTCGGCGAGTTTGGCAAAGGCCGGCGACGAGACGATGGAGACGATGGGGGTGCCTGTTTCCTGGCCGATCTTGAAGATGTCCCGGGAGAAGCCGGCGCCGGTGATGATCATGTCGACCCCGGCCTCGATGGAGGCCATCACCAGATTGTAGAAGTTCTTCATGGCGAACATGATGTTCACCGCGATGACGCCGGAAGTTGCGGCCTTGGCCCGGCGGATGTCCTCCTTCAACTCGTCGGTGGGGATGGAGGAGCCGCCGATGGTGCCGATGCCGCCGCATTCGGCCACCGGGATGGCCAGCGCCGAAGTGGAGACGCGGATCGACATGCCGCCTTGGATGATCGGCACTTTGGCCGTGAAGGGACCTATGGTGAGGGGGGGTAGCTTCATGAAGAGATGTGCTCCATTGTAAAGAGAAGTATGAAACAGCGAATAATTACCTGATGTCGCCTGATTGTCAAGGATAAGGTTGCCGCGGGCTGCTCTGGTCAGTCACATATATCGCCGCCATGCCTTGCTTTTTGCGAAAAAAGAGAGTAGACTTTTTCGTTTTTCCGTACCAGGTGACAGGGCGACCGGAGTCCCCCTGTCTTCTTGCCGTCGCGCCGGAGAGCGGGCGGTTTCTCCAGCAAAGGCGGCGCCAACCGCACAGCGCAGAGGAAAGAACACGTGAGCGTCCAGGCCCTGAAGGGCTTCAAGGATATCCTGCCCGATGAGGTCGGGCTCTGGCAGCGGGTGGAGCGAACGGCCCGCGATATTTTCGGCCGCTTCGGCTTTGCCGAGATCAAGGTGCCGGTGCTCGAGAAGACCGAGCTCTTCGTGCGCTCCATCGGCGAGGCCACCGACATCGTCGAGAAGGAGATGTACACCTTCACCGACCGCAACGGCGCCATGGTCACCATGCGGCCCGAAGGCACCGCCTCGGTGCTGCGCGCCTTCATCGAGCACGGGCTGCATGTGCGCCAGCCCCTGCAGCGGCTCTACACCATCGGTCCCATGTTTCGCCACGAGCGCCCCCAGAAGGGGCGGCTCCGGCAGTTCCACCAGATGAGCGTCGAGGCGGTGGGCAGCGACCAGCCGCTGCTCGACGCCGAGGTGGTGGCCATGGCCTGGATGATCCTGCAGGAGCTGGGGCTTGCCGCCTCGCTGGAAATCAATTCCCTGGGCTGCCCCGCCTGCCGGCCGGCCTACCGCGAGGCCCTGACCTCGTTTCTCGAGGCGCGCCAGGCCAGACTCTGCCTCGATTGCCAACGGCGCACGAAAACCAACCCCCTGCGGGTACTCGACTGCAAGAGCGACAACTGCCGGGAGGAACTGGTGGCGGCGCCGGCCATCCTCGACTACCTCTGCGGCGGTTGCGGTGATCATTTCCAGGCGGTGCGGAGCGGCCTCGACGGGCTCGAGATCCCTTACCGGGTGAATTCCTTCATGGTGCGCGGCCTCGACTATTATACCCGTACCACCTTCGAGCTGCTCACCGACGCCCTCGGGGCCCAGAGCGCGGTGGGGGCCGGTGGCCGCTACGACGGCCTGGTGGAGCAACTGGGGGGACCGGCGCTGCCCGGCATCGGTTTTGCCATGGGCATGGAGCGGTTGGTGCTGCTGCTTGCCCAACAGGAGGCCGCCACGAGAGCCGCCGAAGCCGACATCTTTCTGGTCGCTCTGGGTGAGGCGGCGGTGTCTTTCGCCTTTCCCCTGGCCCACGCCCTGCGCAATGCCGGCCTGCGGGTGGCCATGGACCACGAGGGCCGCTCCATGAAGAGCCAGATGAAGCAGGCCAACAAGCTGGGCGCCGCCCACGCCCTCATCATCGGCGACAACGAACTGGCCGCCGGCGCCGCCGTGCTCAAGGACATGGCGAGCGGCGAGCAATTGGAGGTGGCGCTTGCCGCCGGACCGCGGGCCACCGGACTTGAGCTGGCGGCTCGCCTTCGCCGGTAGAGATTTTTAATTTTAGCTCGGGGGAGACCGGACCGGTCTCCACCCGCATCGCATATTCAGGCAAGGAGAAAAGATCATGGAATCCATGGGGGGACTCAAGCGGAGTCATTCCTGTTGTCAGCTCGACAAGAAAAACGTGGGGGAAGAAGTCATCCTCATGGGCTGGGTCATGCGCCGCCGCGACCACGGCGGGGTCATCTTCGTCGATCTGCGCGACCGGGCCGGCATCACCCAGGTGGTGTTCAACCCGGAAACCAACGCCGCGGTGCATGATAAGGCCCATGTGCTCAGAAGCGAATGGGTGATCGCGGTGCGCGGCCGGGTGACGGCGCGGCCGGCCGCCATGGAGAACCCCAATCTCGCCACCGGCGCCATCGAGGTGCTGGTGGACGAGCTGCGGATCTTGAACGGCAGCCCGACTCCACCCTTTCCCCTCGACGAGGAGGTCGAGGTGGCCGAGAACCTGCGCCTCAAGTACCGCTACCTCGATCTGCGCCGGCCGGCCATGGCCGCCAACCTGGTGCTCCGCCACCGGGCCGCCCAGGCGATCCGCAGCTTCCTCAACGACAACGGCTTTCTCGAGATCGAGACCCCGGTGCTCACCAAGAGTACCCCCGAGGGAGCCCGCGACTACCTGGTGCCGAGCCGGGTCAATCCCGGCAAGTTCTACGCCCTGCCCCAGTCGCCCCAGCTCTTCAAGCAGCTGCTGATGATGGCCGGCATGGACCGCTACTACCAGATCGTCCGCTGCTTCCGGGACGAGGACCTGCGGGCCGACCGCCAGCCCGAGTTCACCCAGGTCGACATGGAGCTTTCCTTTATAGAGGAAGAAGAACTCTACCTCCTCATGGAGGGCATGGTGACCCGCCTCTTCAAGGACGCCATCGGCCGCGAGCTGGCGCCGCCCTTTCCGCGCATCACCCACCAGGAGGCCATGACCCGCTTCGGCACCGACCGGCCCGACATGCGCTTTGGGTTCGAGCTCGTCGGCCTCACCGACATCGCCCGCACCTGCGGCTTCAAGGTCTTTCGCGACGTGGCCGACTCCGGCGGTATGGTGAAGGCGATCAACGCCCGCGGCTGCGCAGGGTTCTCCCGCAAGGACCTCGACGACCTCACCGCCTACGTCGCCCAGTTCGGCGCCAAGGGCCTGGCCTGGGTGAAGATGAAGGAAGACGGGGAATGGCAGTCGCCCATCGCCAAGTTCTTCAGCGACCAAGAACGGGCCGCGATGGCCGCGGCGCTTGGCGCCGAGCCTGGGGATCTGTTCTTTTTCGTGGCCGATCAGCCCACCGTGGTGCACCAGGCGCTTGCCGAACTGCGCCTCGAGCTCGGCCGCCGGTTGGGGCTGGTTAAAAAGGACGAGTTCAACTTCGTCTGGGTCACCGACTTTCCGCTGCTCGAGTACGACCAGGATCTGAAGCGCTTCGTGGCGGTTCACCATCCGTTCACCGCCCCCAACGAGGAGGACATGGCGCTGCTCGACTCCGAGCCCGGCCGGGTGCGGAGCAGGGCCTACGATCTGGTCCTGAACGGCATCGAGATTGGCGGCGGCTCCATCCGTATCCACCGCAAGGACATGCAGGACAGGATGTTTGCGGCCTTGGGCATCGACGCCCAGGAGGCCGAGGAGAAGTTCGGCTTCCTGCTCCAGGCCCTGCAGTTTGGCGCGCCCCCCCACGGCGGCATCGCCTTCGGCCTCGACCGGCTGCTCATGCTGATGGCCGGCCGCGACTCCATCCGCGACGTGATCGCTTTCCCCAAGACCCAGAAGGCGACCTGCCCGCTCACCGACGCGCCGTCGGGCGTTGTCCGCAAGCAGCTCACCGAGCTCCACCTGCGGCCCGATTGGAAGGAGGCTTGATAAAAGCCGGCTGTTTCCTTGAGCGACAGGGAAACCCCGCGCCCCTCCAGGAGGGAGAACGGGGTTTCCCTGCTCCACGACGCCGACTGATCAGGGACGAGAAACCATGGACCCGCACCGAAACAAGACAAAAGGCATGCTCGAGGCCGAGATAAGCGAAGCGGTCATCAAGTTCGAGAAGGAATACATGGGCCGCGGCCCCCTGGAGACCAAGACCTACATCATCAACGACATGGTGCTGGTGCGTCTGAAAAGGGTGCTCACCCAGGCCGAGCACCAGCTCGCCATGCCCGGCGACGTGTCGAACGGCCGGGATCTCATCAAGCAGGTGCGCATCAAGCTCCTCGAGAAGGGGAGGCCGCTGCTCGAAGCGGTGGTGGAGTCGATCACCGGCTGCAAGGTGGTCAGCCTGCACACCGACATCAGCACCGTGACCGGCGAGCGCATCATTCTTTTCACCTTGGACCGGGAAGTGCATTTTGACCTGAATCCGTGACAACGTTTGGGTTGGAAAAAGGTTCTTTTCAAACGAAAAGAAAACAGCGTGGTGGAGAGAGCGGCTGATGCACCGCGCCGCCTTTCAGGGAGGCCCGCCCGACAGCGGCACATCTGGCGGCGTTGGCAACACCTTGAAATTGCCGCTTGAGGAAACCCAACGCCGTCGCCGCCGTGCCCCTGCACCGCTCTCGAATGCTCATGGATTCAAGGTGTTGGGTAAAAAGCCGGTGGTCCGTGAAACGGTGTTTGTGCTTGATGCAACAAGGTGCACCAAAAAAAAACAGTCTGAAAAAATATTCCTCGATTTTTTCCTGTTCTTCGGGTAAATAACGATCTTCAGAAGAAGGTGAAATGCGGGTGGCATTGACTGTGCCAGCCGGGCCGGGTGCAGAAGTAAATTCCCAGCGCGGTCTTTCACCATCCTGATCGACAGAGTTGGCCTCACGCCCGGTCGGGCCTTGCGGAGCAAGGAACGAACCGGGATACCAGAGCCGAAGATTTGCTGCAACGCGCAGCGGTCTTCGGTTTTTTTTTGGCCTTTTGGCCGTGGATGGACCATATTTTTCCGAGGAAACGAAAAAAATGACGGCAGTGATGTATTCCACCGGGAAAAATCTTTCCCTGCTGAAGCGCGGCAAGGTCCGCGACGTGTACGCCACCGACAGCCCCGAGCATCTGGTGATCGTCGCCTGCGACCGGATTTCCGCCTTCGACTGTGTGCTTCCCACCCCGGTGCCGGGCAAGGGCGAGATCCTCACCAGACTCTCCAACTTCTGGTTCGAAAAGACCCGGCACATCATCCCCAACCACCTGGTCGATCCCGAGCCGGTGGGGCGGGCCTGGCACACCGAGGAGATGCGGGACCGCACGGTCTACGTCCGCCGCGCCGAGATGCTGCCGGTGGAGGCCATTGTTCGCGGCTATCTCACCGGTTCCGGGCTCAAGGACTACCAGCGTACCGGCACCGTTTGCGGCCTCGCGCTGCCCGCCGGGCTGGTCGAGGCCTCGCGGCTGCCGGAACCCCTCTACACGCCGTCGACCAAGGCGCCGGTGGGCGAACACGACGAGAACATCGCCTACGAGGCCACCGTGGCGCTGATCGGCGAGGAGCTGGCCGCCCGGGTGCGGGAGGCTAGCCTTCGGCTCTACACCTTTGCCGCCGACTACGCCCTGGCCCGCGGCATCATCATCGCCGACACCAAGTTCGAGTTCGGCCTGGTGGACGGCGAATTGGTGGTGATCGACGAGATGCTCACCCCTGACTCCTCCCGCTTCTGGCCGGCCGCCGGTTACCGGGAGGGCGTGGCCCAGCCGAGCTTCGACAAGCAGTACGTGCGGGATTACCTGGAGAGCGTGGCCTGGAACAAGAAGCCCCCGGCGCCCGAGCTCCCCGCCGAGGTGGTGGCAGGGACCCGGCAGAAATACCAGGAGGCCCTGGAGCGGCTCACCGCCAACTGAGTTTTGTCCACCGGAACCGCTGCTGGCGGCTGCCGGTTTCCAAGAGAAAAAATCCGGTTTCGAACCGAACCCAATAAAGAAAACGAAAGAGGTGGCAGCATGACACAAAAAGCATTGGTAGGCATTCTCATGGGCAGCGACTCCGACCTGCCGGTCATGAAAAAGGCGGCGGCGGTACTCGCCGAGATGGGCGTTGGTTGTGAAATGGACATCTCCTCCGCCCACCGGCTGCCGGACAAGACCGCCGAATACGCCCGCACCGCCCGCAGCCGGGGGCTCGAGGTGCTGATCGCCGGGGCCGGCATGGCCGCGCACCTGGCCGGCGTCGTTGCCGCCCACACCACCTTGCCGGTAATCGGCGTGCCCCTTGCCTCGGGTCCCCTGAACGGCGCCGACGCCCTGCACTCGACGGTGCAGATGCCGCCCGGCATCCCGGTGGCCACGGTGGCCATCGACGGCGCCAAGAACGCCGCCTATCTGGCCTGCGAGATCCTCTCCATCAAGTATCCTGAACTGGCCGAGAAGCTCGAAAAATTCCGGGCCGATACCCGCCGCGAACTGGCCGAGAAATCGGCCAGGCTGCAGAAGGAGCTCCGGGGCGAGTAACCCACCGCTGACAACATTTTCTGCTTAACCATCCGTCTTTTTAGAAAAAAGACGGATGGAACAGGAGACGTGCGCCCAAAAAACGGGGCGCGTGAAGCTGAACCAAAGGAGCCCCGGTCGACACCGCCGGCGTCACCCGGGGCTTCCTGCTACAAGGTACCTGTAACCATGGCTTCGTTCTTTCCCTTTTTCAACTGGTTCCGCGACTACGACCGCACGCAGCTGCGGGCCGATCTGGTGGCCGGGCTGACCGTCGCCCTGGTGCTCATTCCCCAGTCCATGGCCTATGCCCAGCTGGCCGGACTGCCGTCCTATTACGGACTCTACGCCGCCTTTTTGCCGCCCATGGTGGCGGCTCTTTTCGGCTCCAGCCGGCTCTTGGCCACCGGCCCGGTGGCCGTGGTGTCGCTGATGACCGCCGCCTCCCTCGAGCCTCTGGCCACCGCGGGTTCGGCCGCCTATATCGGTTACGCCGTGACCCTGGCGCTGCTGGTCGGCTTGTTCCAGCTTCTGCTCGGCGTGCTGCGCCTGGGCCTGGTGGTCAACTTCCTCTCCCACCCGGTGGTGAACGGGTTTACCAACGCGGCGGCGCTCATCATCGCCACTTCCCAGCTCTCGAAGATTTTCGGGGTCGACGCGGCACGAGCGGAACACCACTACGAGACAGTCTTCCGGGTCCTGCGGGCTGCCTTCCACGAAACCCACTGGCCGACCCTCGGCATGGCGCTGCTGGCCATCCTCATCATGGCCTCCGCCAAGCGGTTCAGCCCGAAAATACCCGGGGTGCTGCTGGCAGTGGCGGCCACCACGCTGCTTTCCTGGTCGACCGGTTTCGAGCGCAGCCGGCAGATCTCTGTCGATGAGATCGGTTCCATCGAGCTGCGGCAGCGGATCGAGGCTTACAACCAAGGTGCTGCCGAGCTGAAAAAAATCACCGAGCAGCGCCGGCTTCTTGCCGAAGAGAAGAGCGCCATGGCCGCGCCCGCCGACCTTGCCGGCAAAACGGCTCTGCTCGAGATTACGCACCGGCTGGCCCAGGTCGATCTGCAGCTCGAGGAGGTAAAGGCGGCTCGCAGCGGGCTGCGGGACGAGCTGAGGAAGCTTGTTTTGGTGGCGGGGGAGGATGCTCACAACCAGGCGACTTTCTTTCTCCGCCGGGAGCTGCCGGAGGCAAAGGGCCCGGCCTGGCATCTGGCGGTGGGCTCGGGCTCCCTCGACCCGGCGGCGTTGTCGCTTGCCGCCGGCGGCGCGGTGGTGGGCTCGGTGCCCAAGGGGTTGCCCGGCCTCGAGGTGCCGTCTTTTGATCTGGCCACTCTGGTCGAGCTCCTGCCCTATGCGGTGATCATCTCGCTGCTTGGCTTCATGGAGGCCATCTCCATCGCCAAGGCGATGGCGGCCCGCACCGGCCAGAAGCTCGACGCCAGCCAGGAGCTGATCGGCCAGGGGCTTGCCAACATCGCCGGCGCTCTTTCCAGCAGCTACCCGGTCTCCGGCTCCTTCTCGCGCTCCGCGGTCAATCTGCAGGCCGGTGGCCGGACCGGGCTTTCCAATATTTTTTCCGCCCTCATCGTGGTGCTCACCCTGCTCTTCTTCACGCCGCTGCTCTACCACCTGCCCCAGGCGGTGCTGGCGGCGGTGATCATGATGGCGGTGATCGGCCTCGTCAACTTCCGGGCCACGGTCCACGCCTGGAAGACCCAACCCCATGACGGCCTGATCGCGGTGGTCACCTTTTTCGCCACTGTCTACTTTGCCCCCCACCTCGACCGCGGCATTCTGCTCGGCGTGGGGCTTTCGGCGGCGGTTTTTCTCTACCGGCGCATGCGGCCAAAGGTCACCACCCTGGCCATGGGGCCGGACGGGGTGCTCGCCTGCGCCGCCGACAGCCGGCTGCGGCTCTGCCGCCACATCGCCGCGGTGCGCTTCGACGGCACGCTGTTTTTCGCCAACGCCAGCTACCTCGACGAGCAGATCTTCCGGATCCGTTCGGCAAACCCGCAGCTTGCCCACATCCTGCTGGTGGCGGAAGGGATAAACGACATGGACTCTTCGGGCGAGGAGGCACTCTCGCTCCTGGCCGGCCGGTTGCGGGCTGCCAGGATCGGCTTTTCCCTCTGCCGGGTGAAGGAGAACGTGCTGGCGGTGATGAGCCGCTCGGGGCTTCTTGCCAGGATCGGCCCGGCCAACCTCTACCCCAGCGAGGAGGCGGCGCTCGCGGCCATCATCCCGACCATCCACGAGCGGGCCACCGCCAGGAAGTGCCGGGTCTGCCCGCTGCTGCAGCACGCGCCGGCGCCGGCGGATATTGCCCAATCGGCCGCGGTCGCCGGTCTGGCCGAAGGCAATCCGGTCCGGGCGGTGGTCGACAAGCTGGTCAGTGCCCTGGCCGCCAGTGCCTGAATTTTTTTGACAAAAAAAACCAGACGCGAGCCATCGCGTTTTACATTCCGACAGGAAAAACACCCAACCAGCTCGAAAGGAGACACAAAAGATGTCACGCAAGATGGTCACCATCGACGGCAATCAGGCCTGTACCCATGTGGCGTACGCCACCAGCGAAATCATCACCATCTACCCGATCACCCCTTCGTCGCCCATGGCGGCGGAGTCGGACGACAAGGCGAACAGCGCCCAGAAGAACATCTGGGGCTCGGTGCCGGCGGTCACCCAGATGCAGTCGGAGGCGGGCGTGGCCGGCGCCCTGCACGGCTCCCTGACCTCGGGGGCGCTCTGCACCACCTTCTCCGCCTCCCAGGGGCTGATGCTGCTGCTGCCGAACATGAACAAGCTCGCCGGCGAGCTGACCCCCACGGTCTTCCACATCACCGCCCGGTCGCTGGCCTTCCAGGGGCTCTCCATCTTCGGCGACCACTCCGACGTGATGGCCGCCCGCCAGACCGGCTGGGCCATGCTCGCCTCCCAGAACGTCCAGGAGGCCCAGGACATGGCGCTCATTGCCACCCAGTCGACGCTTAAGAGCCGCATTCCCTTCATGCATTTTTTCGACGGCTTCCGCACCTCCCACGAGATCCAGAAGATCGAGCAGCTCTCCCATGACGACATGCGAATGATGATCGACGACGAACTGGTGCTCGCCCACCGCCGCCGCGGCCTTTCCCCGGACCGGCCGATGATCCGCGGCACCGCCCAGAACCCGGACGTCTACTTCACCGGCCGCGAGACGGTGAACAAGTTCTACGAGGCAGTGCCGGGCATCGTCCAGGAGACCATGGACCGCTTTGGCAAACTCACCGGCCGCCGCTACCACTTGTTCGACTACTTCGGCGCGCCCGACGCCGAGGACGTGATC
>JBFHWX010000003.1:0-58756 GCA_041599275.1 Desulfobulbales bacterium
GTCAGGAGTCAGGAGTCAGGAGTCAGGAGTCAGGAGTCAGGAGTCAGGAGTCAGGAGTCAGGAGTCAGGAGTCAGGAGTCAGGAGTCAGGAGTCAGGAGTCAGGAGTCAGGAGTCAGGGATAGGGTCGGTATAGAGGAAAAGATATGGGATTTCTCGATTTTTTCAAACCGGTGGCCACCATGAGCGCCGAGGAGGTGCGCCGGTTTCTGGAGGGGCGCGATCCTTCCGAATACAACCTGGTGGACGTGCGGCAGCCCAAGGAGTACGAGCGGGGCCATCTTCCCGGAGCGCGTCTCATCCCCCTGGCCGAGTTGCCGGGCCGCCTTTCCGAGCTCGATCCGAAGAAACCCACCATCGCCTACTGAGCGGCCGGGGTGCGCAGCCGGTCGGCTGCGGCGCAACTGCAGAACAACGGCTTCGGCACGGTCTACAGCATGGCCGGCGGTCTCAAGGCCTGGCAGGGCAAGGTGGCGCCAGGGCCGCCCTTCGAGGGCATGGCCTTTTTTGCCGGAGCCGGCAATGCCGGGGAACTGGTGGCGTTGGCCTGGCGGCTGGAGGAGGGGGCGAGGCGTTTTTACGAGCGGATGACAGCGCAGTTCGCCGCAGACGGTGGCAGCGAGGAGCTTTTCCGGCAGCTCACCGGGGCCGAGGTGCACCACGAGAAAGTGCTCGAGGAAATCTACCGGGAAGTGACCGGCACCGAGGCGGATCACCGGGCCTGGCTGGCTGCCTTTGAAAACGGCCAGCAGATGGAGGGCGGCATGCGACTTGCCGACGTCCTCGGTTGGTCCCGGGGCAAGGAGGTGGCCGAGGTGCTCGATCTGGCCATGGCCATGGAGACCGCCTCCTATGATCTCTACGTGAAAATGAGCCGGGAGACGGGAGGCCGGCGGGCCGCCGAGGTTTTCGGGAGGCTGGCCGAGGAGGAACGCCACCACCTGGCCATGCTGGGTCGTTTTCTTGACGAGAAGCTCGGTTGATTTTTTCTGATAATCTGCCTGCCTGGGCACGGAGCTTTTCCGCCGATGAAAAGGATGAGACTCGAAGCCGTTTCACCGTCCCTGCGGTTTACCCTGTTGATTGGGGTGGTCTGGACCCTTTTTCTGGCAGGAGTATTTGCCTGGAGCTGGAGGGTGGAGCACGACCAGACCCTGCGGGTCACCACCGCCCAGACCCGGGTCCTGTTCCGCAAATTCCTGCTCACCCGTTTCTGGAACGCCATGCACGGCGGAGTCTATGTGCCGGTCAGCAAAGACACTCCATCCAACCCTTACCTCCAGGTGGAGAACCGGGACGTGGTGACCATGGGGGGGGTGCAGCTCACTTTGTTGAACCCGGCCTATATGACCCGGCAGATAGCCGACATTGCCGAGCAGAGTGAAGAGTTTTTCTTTCACCTGACCAGTCTCGATCCGATCAATCCGGAGAACCGGCCCGACAGCTGGGAGAAGGAAGCCCTGGAACATTTCGCCGAGGGCGCCACGGAGCACTACGGCATGGTGGAACAGGGGCCAGGGAAGACGGTTTTTCGGTTCATGGCGCCGCTGACCATCGAAGAGCCCTGTCTTCAATGCCACGACGTCTATGGAGACCGGGTGGGCGATCCGCGCGGCGGTATCTCGGTGGCCATCGACGCGACGCCGATACTTGCGGCGAGCGCGGCTGAAATCCAACACGCCGGCATCGTACTCGCGGTGATCTGGTTATTGGGCATCATGGGCCTTGTCGGCGGCGGCAGGCGGCTGCACCGGCTCGAGGGAGAGCGGAACCTGGTGGTGGAGCAGTTGCGTGCTTCGCTGGCCGAGATCAAGCTGCTCGGCGGCCTGTTGCCGATCTGCTGCCAGTGCAAGAAAATCCGGGACGACCAGGGCTATTGGAAACAGGTGGAGCAATATATTGAACAGCATACGGCGGCCCGGTTTTCCCACGGGCTCTGCCCGGACTGCGCCCAGGAGCTGTACCCCGAGGCCTACCAGCGTCTGGTTCGTATGCGAGAACATAAGAAAGAAGAAGAAAATTCCTAAGCGCGCCCGGAAAGGGAAGGGAAGGTTGGAAATGCAGTGGCGAGATGGAAGACGCAACGCCAACATGAAGGAGCGGCGGCGGGGGGCGTTTTCATGGAAGGCGATCGGGGTTGGGGTGGCAATCTTGGCGTTGGCTCTGGTTGCCCTGTATTTCGGCATCACCCCCGGAAGCGTGGTGCGGAAGCCTGCCGTCGTGCCCCAGAAGGAGGAAGCGGCACTGCCCTCCTTTTCTCCAGAGGAACAGGAGCTTGCCGATTTCGTTTCAGTGGTGCTGGCCGATACCGAGGATACCTGGCACGAGCTTTTCCGGCGCAACGGCAACACCTACCGGGAGCCGCGCCTCGTGCTCTTTTCCGGTGAGGTGCAGTCCGCCTGCGGCTCTGCCCAGGCGGCGGTGGGACCCTTCTATTGTTCGGCCGACGAGCGGGTCTACATCGACCTTTCCTTTTTCCGTGAGTTGCGGGAACGTTTCCCGGCACCCGGCGATTTCGCCCAGGCCTATGTGATCGCCCACCAGATCGGCCACCACGTGCAGACCCTCACCGGGGCCGAGCAGCGGGTGAGCGCCATGCGCCGGCGGCTCTCGCCGCGTGAGGCCAATGCCCTGCTGGTTCGCCAGGAGCTGCAGGCCGATTGTTACGCCGGCGTCTGGGCGCACCAGGCGAACCGTTCCCGTGGGGTGCTCGAGGCCGGCGACATCGAGGAGGGCCTGGACGCCGCCACCGCCATCGGCGATGACCGGTTGCGGAGAAAGAGCCAGGGCCGGGCGGTGCCCGATCCCTTCACCCACTCCACCTCGGCCCAGCGTGCAAGGTGGTTTCGCCAGGGGCTGGAGCACGGTGACATGGAGTCCTGCGATACCTTCAATGTTGGTTCTTTGTAACCCGCCGTGAGTGGCTGTTGTCGCCTATCATCCTTTCTTTATTGGCAAAGTTGTTGCTTTCCCTTCGACAAAAGACTAAGTGGGAATGAATGTCGGTCTGAGGCCGGATGACTCTGCCGGCTTTTTCGGAAAAACCCCGGACCGGGGTATTACCAGTGAAGAGGAGATCGCTATGGGAATGATGCAGGAGTTCAAGGAGTTTGCGGTCAAGGGCAATGTCGTCGACATGGCGGTGGGCATCATCGTCGGCGGGGCATTCGGTAAAATCGTTTCCTCCTTCGTGGCCGACGTGGTGATGCCGCCCATCGGTCTGCTGGTGGGTGGGGTGGATTTCACCGACCTTGCCATCACCCTCAAGGAGGCGGTGGGCGAGGCGCCGGCCGTGGTGCTGGGTTACGGCAAATTCATCCAGAACGTGGTGGACTTCACCATCGTCGCCTTTGCCATCTTCATGGTGATCAAGGGGATCAACTCCCTGAAGCGCAAAGAGGAAGCGGCCCCTGCACCAGCGGCTCCGCCGCCCCCCTCCAAGGAAGAGGTGCTGCTCGCCGAGATCCGTGACCGGTTGAATAATAAATAGGAAGACGGTTATGTGAAAGACCACAGAAAGCGGGGGATCGGTATATGCCGATCCCCCTCTTTCTGTGTGACCCGGCGGGGGTTCAGAATTTGCCGAACTCCTGGTCGCCCAAGGCGATCAGGTTTTCCTTTTTCGTGCTCTGCTGCGTTTTCTCAAGAGACACCTGGGCAGGGCGTTTGCCGGCTGGGGGCATCACGGTGCTGCTTTGTTGGCTTTTCTTTGGCAGCAGAAATTGCGAAAGTATTGCCTGCAGATGATCGGCCTGGGCCGAGAGTTCTTCAGCCGCAGCAGCTGACTCCTCGGCGGTGGCGGTATTTCGTTGGGTTACCTGATCGATCTGCCCGAGCCCCTGGTTGATTTGGCCGATGCCCTGGGCCTGGTCGTTGGCGGCGGCGGCGATTTCGGCGATGAGATCGGATACCTTGGTGACGGTGGCGACGATTTCTTCCAGGGCGTCGGCGGTGCTGCTGGCTATCTCCGTGCCCCGGCCGGCCTTGTCCACGGAGCCTTCGATGAGCTCGGCGGTTTCCCTGGCCGCTCGGGCGCTGCGGGCTGCCAGGTTGCGCACCTCTTCGGCCACAACGGCGAATCCCTTGCCGTGCTGGCCGGCCCGCGCTGCCTCCACCGCCGCGTTCAGGGCGAGAAGGTTGGTCTGGAACGCTATTTCGTCGATGACCTTGATGATTTTGGAGATGGAATGGGCAGAGGCGTTGATTTCGCCCATGGCATCGATCATCTCTTGCATCTGGCTGTTGCCCCGGTCGGCCTCTTTGCGGGCCTGGCGTGCCAGGAGGTCGGCCTGGTTGGCGTTTTGGGCCGAAAGGGTTATCTGCGAGCCGATTTCGGTCATGGAACCGCTGATCTCCTCCAGCGAGCTGGCCTGGGTCGACGCGCCATGGGACAGGGACTGGCTGCTGTCCGCCACCTGACCGGCACCGCTGGTGATCTGGTTGGAGGCCGATCTGATTTTGTCGATCACTGCGGAAAGGTTGGTCACCATCTTCTTGAGTGATCTGCCCAACTGGTCCTTGTCGGAGGCGAGCTCCACCTCTACGGTGAGATCGTTGGAAGCGATGATTTCGGCCAGGTCGGCCTTGCGTTTGAGGCTGTCTGCCATGGTGTCCATGGCGGAGGCGAGAGCCCCGATTTCGTCCCGGCTATCGATGTTGAGCCGGCTGTCCAGATTACCGGCGGCGATTTCGGAGGTGATCGCCACCGCCCGGTCCAGGGGGCGCAGGAGGTAGCTGGTCAGCAGGAAGACCACCCCGGAGATGGCAAGAAGCACGAGCAGGCAGCCGGCGAGAAGTTTGTTCTGGATGGAGGCGAGGGAACTCTCCGCCGCCTGGTTCATTTGGGCGGTCAGGGAAAGGAACTCGTCGAGGTCGTAGGCCGCCACCATGACGCCCGCCTGTTTGCCGGAATAATCCGGGATCGGAAAGCTCACCACGAAATGGTTGCCGACCCGCTCTTTATAAACGCCGGTTTTGCCTTTTTCGAGAATGTCGAGGCTGACCACCCTGGAGATGAGTTCCTGGTCGGTACTGGCGGTAAGAACGTGAAGGCCCCCCACCACCGGATGTTTGGCCGCGTCCTGGAGCCCTTTGGCGATGGGGAGACTCTCCGCGTTCATGTAGGCGGCAAGGCGAAAATGGTCGCCGGTCTGGGCGGCGGTGAGCACTTCGTCGAAGCCCACCAGTACCTCGCAGGAGCCCAGGTGCTCGCCGCTCGGCCCGGATACCGGTGCCATGCCCCGGATTTCGAAGCCTCCGCGCCCGACTTCGATGCCGGTTATCGGATTGTGGGGTGGTTGGTTTATTTCCACCACCGTCGGCCGAAACTTGGAGATGTCGTCGGAGACGTCGAGTTTTTTGCCGTCCCGGTTGACCTGCCAGCCCTGGCGCCAGATGCGGACCAGGCTGCGGCTGTTGGGCAGATGGAAGTGCAGCTTAAACTCCTTTTGGCCGGTGTGCTTTGTGTATCCGGCCACGAAGGGTGCCAGCGCCCTGCGTAACTCGTCCCTTGCCGCCTGGGCCATGGGATCGGCCTCGTCGTCGATGTTGCCGGTGTGGGCCAGCTCATAGGCATCCTGCACCGCTGGCATCTGTGAGAAAAGAGAGGCCTCTTCAAGGGCTTTGCCGCCGAAACGGTCGATGATCGAAGTTATTTCCTTCACCCGCTCATCCGCTGTGCTGGAAAGATTGTTGTAGGCGTGGTCCTCGGCGGTTTTCTTCTGCCGGGTAACGAGGTCCTTGACCGTGCCGTTAATGGCAAGGAGGCCGACTCCCAGGAAGATGAGGATAACCAGGCTGACGCTCAGCAGGATTTTGGTTCGTATTTTCACAGAGGGCTCCTTTTGTCTGCTGTCATGGAAGGTGCTTGCGAAATTTTATTTTAAGGGGCTTTTGTGATATTGGCTATCTTTTAGGAGCCGATGGCGCATTGCCTTCGTAGAGCCCATGGATTTCCATGGCGAAGCGTTCGGCAATCGCCGGCCGCTTCAGCTTCATGGTCACGGTGAGCAGTTCGTTTTCTATGCTCCATGGCTCGAGGGCAAGATGAACGGCGCGCACTCCGGCGTAGACCGGAAAAGGGGCGAGAAGCGGGGCGATCCGCTCGAGGAGCGCTTTTTTGGCAATGGACGAATGCAGGACGTTCGGGTCTTCGGAGGGCCAGCCATTTTCTCGCGTCCAGTGCCGCCAATTGCCGGGGTCGAGGACGAGGAGGGCGGCGCAGAAGGGTTTTCCTTCTCCCACCAGCATGGCCTGGAGGATGAGAGGGTCCTGCTGGAGGGCTGCCTCGATGTCCGCCGGCGGCACCTTCTCGCCGGTGGAGGTGACGATGATCTCCTTGAGCCGGCCGCGGATGAAGATTTTTTCGTCGCGCACCTCCACCAGGTCGCCGGTGCGCAGCCAGCCCTCGCCGTCCACCGTTGCCGCCGTCTCCTCGGGCCGCTGCCAGTATTCCCGCATCACCCCCGGGCCCCTCACCAGGAGTTCCCCCGCTTCGTTCACCTTCGTCTCCACCCCCGGTAGCGGCCGGCCCACCGAAGCCGGCAGGTTGTCGGCGAGGGTGTTGGTGCTCACCACCGGTGAGGCCTCGGTGAGGCCGTAACCCTGGAGAAGAGGGAGACCCAGGCCCACGAAGAAACGGGCCACCGGCTCCGGCAGCGGCGCGCCGCCGCTCACCGCCACCCGGATGCGGCCGCCGAAGCGGTCGAGGATCTTGCGGGCGATGATCCTCGCCAGTAGCGGCCCCAGGAGCCTGGCAGCAAGGGGCAGCGAATGCCGTCTCCCCATCCGGTGCTCGAAGCGCTGCCAGCCGGTTTCCACCGCAAGCTCCAGGAGCTTCGGGGCGAGGCCGCCTTTCTCTTGTACCTTTTCTGCAATTTTCTCAAAGACCCGTTCGTAGATCCGCGGCACCGAGAGCAGCACGGTGGGTCGGATGGTGATAAAATCCTCGGCCAGATCCTGGATCGAGCGGGCATAGGCCACGGTGGAACCGGCTATCATCGGCAGGTAGTGGCCGGCGGTGCGCTCGAAGGCGTGGGACAGGGGGAGAAAGGAGAGAAAAACGTCGTCGCGGTAGGCGGGCACCCGCTGCTGGACGCCGTGGGCGTTGGTCAGGATGTTCTGGTGGCTGAGAACCACTCCTTTGGGCGGGCCGGTGGTGCCCGAGGTGTAGATGATGGTGGCCGGCGTCTCGGGGGAGAGCCGGTGGCTCGGTGGTTCGTCTGCTTTTCCGGGGAGCCAGCCGTCCACCGGTGTGCAGCCGGCGGCCTCACCCTCCAAAACCAGGACTGTGCGCGGGCCGTTTTCCGTCAAAAGCGGCGCCAGCGGTTGCCAGTGTTCGGCGGATTCGACCAGCAGCAGCCGGCAGCCGGAGTCGTGCAGCACATGGGCCTGGTTGGCTGGGTTGTCGGTGCGGTAGAGGGGCACCACGACGAGGCCCAAGGCGAGGGCCGCCTGTTCGAAGGCGACCCATTCTGCCGAGTTTCGCAGCAGCACCGCCACCCGCTCGCCGGGTTCAAGGTTTTCTCGGGCCAGGCCATATTGCCAGCGGTCGGCGAGCCGGACCATCTCCCGCCAGGAGTAGTTTTGCCATTGGCCGGTGCCGGGGGCGCACTGCATGTAGGCAATGCCATCGGGGCTGCGCAGCGCCCGACGGCGGAAGAGCTCGACCAGGGTCAGGGCATCGTTGGCGGCAATGCTGTCCCACGGGTCTCTGGAATCTCCGAACATGGCTGTTCTCCTTGACGGATTCAGGTCGGGTGCGGTGGGTCGAAGGCGGTGAGGTCCGGTTCACCGCAAAGCGTGACAATGGCGTTTCTTGTCGCCTGCCGCAGGGACAGGGCGGCGGGCCAGTCGTTTCCCTCGGGGGTTATGGGCGGGCAGACGGTGACCTGTACCGTGCCCCGCCTCATGAACCAGGAGCCGGAGCGGAGCATGGAGCGGGTGCCGCGGATGGCCACCGGCACCACCTCGAGGCCGGCGCGGGCCGCCACCATGAAAGCCCCCATGTAGAAGGGCAGCAGCCCCGGCATCCGCCGGAAAGTGCCTTCGGGAAAGAAAAAAAACGAGGTTGATGCCAGGCGGGCCAGGCGCTCCACTTCGACCGGGCCCCTGGCGTTTTCGAAGCGGTCGACGAACTGCACGCCGAGCCGGGAGAGGGCGGTGCGGGTGAAGAAGCGATCGGCCAGCTCGGCCTTGGCCACGTAGGAGCCTTCGAGCGGCAGGGCGGCGGCCAGCACGATGGCGTCGAGGTAGCTCTGGTGGTTGGCCACCACCACCAGGGGCCGGCCCCTGGGCAGATGCTCGAGGCCGCGGACCAGCAGCGGCGTGCCCGAGAGACGGACCAGGAGCCGGGCCGTGGTCCGCGCCGCACGCCAGCGCAGGGAAGCGGTGGGCAGCAGCATGACGAGAATCCAGGTGGGGGGCGCCAGCAGGTAGAAAAGGGTCCAGCAGGCGACGTTGTAGAGCAGGGCCGCCGCTTCCCGCCGGCGGCGCTTGAGGCCGGGAGCGATGCCGGCCAGGGCGAGGCGGGCGAGTTGCAGCCAGGGGGCACGGCCAGGCCGTTCGAGGGTGTTGTCCTCGTACGCCTTGCGGCAGGCGGCCCGGCGTATCTTGCCGCTGGAGGTTTTGGGCACCGTGTGCGGCGCCACGATGCGCACTTCGTCGGCCGGGGCGCCGATGGCGTCGGTGACCGCCTGATGCACGGCGCTTTGTATCTGCTTCCGGCGCTCGGGGTTGGTCTCCCTGCTCTCGGCCACCACCACCAGCCGTTCGGTGCCGCCCAGGGCATCGGGCGTTCCGAAGACTGCCACGCAGCCGCGACGCACCCCGTCCACCTCGCTCACCGTTTCTTCCAGCTCGTGGGGCGGGATGTTGCGACCGGCCCGGATGATGAGGTCTTTTACCCGGCCGGTGACGAAGATTTCGTCGCCGGCCATGTAGGCGAGGTCGCCACTGTCCAGCCAGTCGCCATGGAACAGGGCGGCGGTCTGCTCCTGGCTCCTGAGGTAGCCGCTGGTAGCCGACGGGCCCCGGAACTGCAGGTGGCCCTCGTGGCGCTCGGGCAACTCCCGGTCCCGGGAGTCGACGACCCGCACCTGGTGCCCGGCAAGGGGGCGGCCGCAGGAAGGGACGAGCAGAGGATCGGCGCAGGAGGCGGCGGCCGGCTGCGCCTCGCCGGTCTGCTGGAAGCGCAGCCGGTCGATGCGGTCGACGAGCGGGCCCCGGTCCATGGGCGGAAAGCTGAGGCCCACCGAGGACTCGGCGAGGCCGTAGACCGGGGTCATGGCCCGGGGGGAAAAGCCGTGGGAAGCGAATCTTTCGGCAAAAAGAGCGATGGTGGCCGGCCGCACCGGCTCGGCGCCGTTGAAGGCGTGGCGCAGGGAGGAAAGGTCGAGGCCGGCCAGCTCGTCGTCGCCGATTTTGCGGCAGCAGAGCTCATAGCCGAAATTGGGGGCGGCGGTGAGGGTGGCCCGCTGCTCGTCTATGGCCTTGAGCCAGCGCACCGGCCGGCGCAGAAAGGCGAAGGGGGAAAGCAGCGCCAACCGGAAGCCGAAGTAGAGGCTGCCGAGCCAGGCGCCGATGAGCCCCATGTCATGGTAGAGAGGCAGCCAGCTCACGAAGACGTCGGCGGGGGTCACCCCGCTCGCCGCGCCCATGGCCCGGATATTGGCCAGCAGGTTGAGGTGGGAGAGGATCACGCCCTTGGGGTTTCCGGTGGAGCCCGAGGTGTACTGGAGAAGCGCCGTGTCCTGGGGCCAGGCCGGCACGGGCTGGGCCATGGGCGGCAGGGTCTGCAGTTCCTCCGGGGTCGCGACCCGGTCGAGGCCGGAGGTCTGGGCCTTCAGCAGGCGGGCGAAGTTTTTCGCCTCCGGGATGGTGATGAGCAGCCGGGCCCGGGCGTTGGCCAGAATATGGCGGTGGCGCCGGAAATGCTCTCCTATCTGGGCGGTGCGCACCGGGGGGTAGAGGGGCACTGGCACGCAGCCGGCCAGCAGCGTGCCGCAGTAACTCTCGAAATAACTGCGGCCGGTGGGCAGCATGAGGGCCACCGCCTCGCCCGCCGTCAGTCCCGCCGCCCGCAGGCCGGCGGCCAGGCGCAGGCCGCCGTCAAGGAGCGAACCATAGGTGATGGCCTGGTTCTCTTCGAGCAGCAGGATATGGGTGCGCTGGGGGTGACGGCGGCCGTGCCAGAGCAGGACATCGGTCAGGGTGGCGGCGTTCGTCGGGATGGCTGGAGTTTCAGTGTCGGCTGCTTCTTCGGGAAAATGTTTCGAAAGGGTTTCGGTTGGCGGCCGCGCCGCAACCTCGCTCCGGCCAACGAGCCGCAGCAGGTCGCGCAGGGTCTCCACCGAGGCCAGGGCCTGGTCGGTGAGGGTGACGCCACAGGCCCGTTCGACCCGGGTGTAGAATTCCATCCGGGTCAGGCTGTCGAAGCCCAGGTCCCGGTCGAGGGCGGCGTCGAGGCCCGGCGGCTCACCGTTGCGGCCCGTGGTCTCGGTCTGCAGCCGGGCCGCCAGGGTGACGATGGTGGCTCCCTGGTCGGCGGTCTGCTGCGGTCTGCTGTCGTGGGCGTCGGCCATGGGGGCGGAGATCCTCCGTGTCGGGGGACGGCCAGCGGTCTGCGGACGGTGCTTTTCGGCTGAACCGGGACGGGTGGGGCTGGGTGGCAAGCTGAGGGCGCCGGGGAATCCGTGTGTGCGGTTCTTCCCTGCAGCCTAGCATCCTGCCGGGTGCCGCGCAAGCGAATCCGTTTCAGCGGTTCAGCTGGCGGTTCAGCTTGCCGAGCATGATGCCGAGCAGTAGCAGGCCGGCAAAAAGAATTGCCCACAGCAGCCATTTTTTCCAGGGCAACGGGGCGGGCGGCGGCTGGAGCGCCGCGCTGCCGCCCAGTTCTACCGGGGCGCCCATGGTCGCCTGGCCCACCATGGCCCGGCTGTGTTCGTCGGCCAGGGCCTGGAGGATCAGGTCGGAGGGGGCTGCCGCGTCCTGCTGCAGGTGGCCGTTGCCAAAGGCGAGCAGGAAGGGCGGAGTGCCGCGGGCCACGAACAGCAATTCGTGGGGAAGCCAGCCGAGCACCAGACGTGGCGGTTTTTTGGCGAGAGCGATGCCGAGGCCCTGGCGGTCGATGGCCAGCTGCCAGGATGGATCACTCACCGGCGGAAGGGGAAGATCGGCGTTCTTCAGGGTGGTACCGTCGAAGCGCAGGTCATGGAAAAGAGCCGCCCCCCGTGGTAGCCAGCCGGACTTGTGGTCGGAGCGGGACAACACCCTGGCCCGCAGCATGGAGTTGTCCTCGGCAAACTCCAGGTTCAGGGTCTCCACCGGCAAGCGGGCTGCGGCGTCATAGTGGAGCCGCACTTCTTTTTCGTCTTCCTCGACGAAGCGGGCTTCGAGCACCGTGTGGTGGCGCGGCCTGTTGATGGACTGGGGCAGGAAACGGCCGTTTGCGGCAACAAGGGGGAGCGGGCCGTCCTGCCAGGAAAGGCGCAGGTAGCGGCCCGGCGGGCGGGGCAGGGGCAGCGTTTGCTGGCGGATGGTGTTCTCGCCGTAACGCAGTTCCGCCAGGGTGCGGCGTGGGATGAGCTCCCGCCAGGAGGTCAGGTCGTCGCTGTCGTGCACGGAGGCGGTGGTCACGAAGGGTTCTCCGTTTTCGGGCCAGTGCAGCTCGAGCTCCTGAACCGGTTGCTCGAATCCGCTCAGGTCGAGAAGATAGCCGGAAAGGGTCTTCTCGCTGTTTTTCGTTTGGTCCCTGGTGCCGACGGCGATGATGGTACCGTCGCTGCCGCGGGTGATCTGCAGGGAAAGATCTTCTTCGCTGCGTTGGGTGTGGTCCTGGTGAAGGGGAAAGAAGGGAATGGGTCTGTCCGGCAGGTGCTGGCCGATTTCTTGTTGCTGCCGGGCCAGGGAGTGGGGGACCATTTCGCCGTCCTGGTTGAAGACCCGCAGGTCGCCCAGGTCGGCGCGCAGCACGGTGCGGTAGACCTCCTCCGGCAGGATGACCCGGTAGACCGCGGCGGTGCCGTCGGTTTCCAGGGTAAGGCCACGGGCAAAGGCCATGGGGTCGGGATCGCTGTTGGCCAGAGCGGCCAGAGGAGCCAGGCAGAGGAAGGCGAGGAGTGCGAGAAATAGTTTCATAAAAGGTGTTGGGTGTCGTCTGCAGTGGGCGGCTCGTCGAGACCGCTTCCCACTCCGGGGGTTGCCTGCCGGTGGGGCGGCAGGGGAGAGAAATAGCCGATGGCCAGCATCAGGCTGCCTACCGCCAGAAAGGAGACGATGCGGCCCACGGTGCCGGTGCCGGAGAGATCCACCAGGAAGAGCTTGAGCACTACCAGGCCGAGGAGACCGGCGCCGGTGAACCAGAGCTGGCGCCGGCCGCCGCGGGTGGCCCGTACGGTGATGAGAAGGGCAGTCAGGGTCCAGAGGATGGAGAGGGTGGCCTGGTAGACCACCGAGTGGAACATGGCGGCAACGGTGAACGGGGTGGAGGCAAAATGGTGGATGACCCGGGCCGCCGTGCTGTTGAGCCATAGAAAGAGAAGGAGGGAGGTGAGGATGAAGGGGGTGGCGACGGGCAGGCCGCTCAGGCTGGCCGGCGGTTTTTCGGCGCAGGCCCGGGCCCAGAAGAAGAGGACCAGCAGCACCAGGAGCTGGGCCAGTTCCAGGGGATTGGCGAGCGGCAGATAGGTCAGGGGGGCGGGAGTGCCCGGTTCGAGAAAGCTTGAGAAACACCAGAAGGCGAGAAAGAGCACCGGCCCCAAGAGACCGAGATCCAGGTAGAGTTCGAGACGGCCCCTCACCGGCCAGCCCAGGCGCGCTCCGCGGCGGATGATGAGCAGGACCGGTGCCGCCACCAGCAGGCCGCGGGTCGCAAGGGCCCAGGCCGGTGCGAGCTCCGGCAGTCGGCCCACCCACCAGGCTGCTTCGTGGGAGAGAACGGCGAGCAGGCACCAGAAGCTCACGGCGTGGCCGCCAGCCATGAGTCGCGGCGGCCAGCGCTCTTCCTGGCGCCGCAGCAGCAGGTACTGAACCGCGAAGGCCAGGGGCCAGGCGAGGCGGCCCCAGTCGGTCAGAAAATGGGGCGGGGTATCGCCCAGTGCCAGGGTGGGCAGGGCCGCCAGACAGAGCACGGGGAGAAATCCGAAGGTGGCGCGGTTGAGGGCTGGCCACTCGAGGCGGCCACCCAGCATGCCGAGTACATGAAAGGAGAGGGTGCAGAAGAGCACGGCGCCGTCGCGCCGGTCGCGGTAGCTGAAAACATCCCGCACTTCCTCGAGCCCGGCGCCGAACCACCAGAGAAGCGCCCAGGCAAGGAAAAGGACGGGCAGTGGCAGCCGCAGTTCGATGGCGCGCAACTTGTGCCGGTGGCGGCCGAGGTACCAGCCCGAAAAGAGGCCCGCCGCCGCGGTGAGCCCGCTGCCCAGAAAGAAGCGGTTTACGAAGGGCGGGCCGTTTTCAACAAAGGGATCCCCCGCCGCCAGAAGCGCCAGGCCGCCGCCAAGTTGCAGCAGCAGGCCGAAGGCCCGGGCGGGGAAGCGGTTCTGGCGGATGCCGACCCAGATCAGTGCCGCCCCCTCGAGGGCCCAGGTAGAGGCGGTCCATTCGCCATCCAGGGCCAGGGGCACGGCCAGACTGCCGAACACCACGGCCATGGCCAGAAAGGCCTCCACCAGAAGTCGCATGCCCTCCTGCAGCCGGCCCCAGAGCACGGTGGCGAGCCCGGCGTAGAAGAGGCCCAGGGCGAGGGCCGAGAGGGCGAGGCCGTGCTCCATGTCGTTCACCAGGCCCACCTGCAGGCCGAAGGCGACCAGCGGCAGGCCAAAGACCAGCGGCGTGTCGATGTAGCCCCTGAGATCAAGCGGTTGGCGCAGAGCGAAGAGCACCGAGATGGCGACGTAGAACAGGAAGAAGAGGACGAGAAAGGGTTCGGTGGTGGAGAAGTGCTCGGGCTGGTAGGAGGTATATCCCCAGAGCCCGGAGATGACGAAGGTGAAGAGAAAGCCCGCCAGGTTCAATTCACGCCAGGCCCGGAACCAGCTGATCCCCAGGATGGAGGCGTTCAGGAGCGCGTAGTAGGAGAAGAGCAGCACGTGGTTGCCGCCGCCGGAAGACATCAGCACCGGCGCCAGGAAGCCGCCGGTAAGGCCAAAGAAGGCGAGAACGCGGGCCTCCTGGAGTACGGCCAGCGCTCCGGAAAGGGCGACGAGCCCCACCATGACGGCAAGTGCCAGGGAAGCGGGCAGCAGGTGGTAGAGCTTGGCCGCGGCGAACACCGTGAGGTAGAGCACGCCGACCCCGCCGCCCTGCAGGCCGAGGCCGTAAAACAGGGCCCTGGCTCTCAGTTTCCAGCCGGCGGCAAGCAGCCCCAAGCCGCCCAGGGCCACCGCTGCCAGGCGCAGCTCGATGGGCACGATGTTGCGCTGGGCCGCGTACTTGAGAAGAAAGGCGACACCGAAGAAGAGCACCACCAGGCCTGTTTTCAGTACCACGTTGCCGGTGGTGAAGAAGTTCTTTAAAAGGGTGCCGGTGCTTTCGATGCCGGAGGTTGCCCGGCCGAGAAGTCCGGCAGAAGCCGGTTGTGGGGCTGGGCGTCTGTCCGGTTCAGTCCGCGGGGGAGAAGCGGCCGGCGGTGGCAGGTCGGAAGCGAAGGGCCGGGCTTTCATTCCGGAAGAAGAGCCGGTGGAGAGCGGCTCATCTTCTATTTCGAACTCCACCACCCGTTCGGTGGCCGGCGGGCCCGCTGGCTGCCGCTCTTTTTCGAGCCGGGCAATCCGCTTGCGCAGGGCCAGAACCTCGGCGGCCAGGATGCCGGACAAAAGCCCGAAGGCGGCACCTGCCGGGGAGTCGGCCAGCAGGCCGCCGGCCAGGCCGCAGACGATGGCGAGAACGATATGCACGTGACCGGCCGCCTCCTTAGCGGACATACCAGAGCAGGCCGCGGCGGGCCAGGAGTTTCTCCGCTTCCACCGCCCAGAACACCAGGCTCGAAGCGGCGAACATTACCAGCAGTTCCACGGTGTCGAGGCTTTCGGTGCGGAACACCTTCTGGAAGAGGGGCAGGTAGATCACGGCGAGCTGCAGGCCGACGGTGGCGACAATGGTCCACAGCATCGGCTTGTTGCTCAGCAGGCCCTGGCGGAACAGGGAGCGGCGTTCGGAGCGGATCGAGAAGGCATGGCCCAGTTGGGAGAGGCAGAGGGTGGAGAAGACCATGGTCCGCCAGTGCCAGCCCCAGGCCATGGAGAGCTTGTGCACCGCCAGGCAGACGCCGCCCATCAGCAGGCCCACCCACAGGATGTGCTGCCAGAGGCCGTGGGCAAAGAGGCTTTCCGCTGGCGGCCGCGGCGCTCTCTCCATGATGTCCTGCTCGGCGGGCTCGGCGGTGAAGGCGAGGCCAGGGGCGCCGTCGGTGACCAGGTTGATCCACAGGATGTGGATGGGCAGCAGCGGGATGGGCAGGCCGAGGAAAGGAGCGAGGAAAATGGTCCAGATTTCGCCGGTGTTGCTGGTCAGGGTGTACTTCACGAATTTGCGGATATTGTCGTAGATCCGGCGCCCTTCCCGCACGGCGCCGACGATGGTGGCGAAGTTGTCGTCCAAGAGGATCATGCTCGAGGCCTCCTTGGCCACGTCGGTGCCGGTGATCCCCATGGCGATGCCGATTTCTGCCTTCTTGAGGGCCGGCGCGTCGTTCACCCCGTCGCCGGTCATCGCCACCGCTTCGCCGCGGGCCTGCAGGGCGGAGACGATGGAGAGCTTCTGTTCCGGCGCCACCCGGGCGTAGACCCGGATGCGGTCGACGATCTCCTCGAGTTTGGCTGGAGCCATGTCGGCCAGTTCGCGGCCGGACACCACCCGGGCCTCGGGGTCGCGGATGATGCCGATCCGCCGGGCGATGCTGGCGGCGGTGAGGGGGTGGTCGCCGGTGATCATCACCGGCCGGATGCCGGCGGCCAGGCAGGTGGCGACCGCCGCCGCCGCTTCCGGCCGCGGCGGGTCGAGGGCGCCGGAAAGGCCGAGGAACTCGAGATCGGCCTCGAGGGTTTCAGCGCTTATTGCTTCGGGCAGTTTGTCGATGAGCTTGCTGCCAAAGGCCAGGATGCGCAAGCCGCCGTTGGCCATGGCCTGCAGGTGAGGTTCCGCCGCCACCGGGTCGAGGTCGCGGCAGGCGGCGGCCAGGGCCTCGAAGCCGCCCTTGACCAGGACCAGGAAAGAGCCCTCCGGGGTGCGGTGCACGGTGGTCATGGCCTGGCGCTCGGAACTGAACGGCACCTCCGCCACCCGCGGGTAGGTCTGCTCCAGCACCTGCTTGTGGAGCCCGGCCTGCCGGGCCTTCTCCCAGGTCGCCACCTCGGTGGGGTCGCCCACCGGCAGGCCGGCCTCGTCGGGGTGCACGTCGTTGTTGAGGGCCATGGCCAGGAAGAGCCGGCCGTGGGGAGAGCGGTGCGGTGCCTCGAGATCGGCGATGGCCGGCGCCGCAAGGGGCTGGAAAAGCTGATCGCGCACCTGCTCGACGGTCATCCGGTTCTCGGTCAGGGTACCGGTCTTGTCGGTGCAGACCACCGTGGTCGAACCCAGGGTTTCCACCGCCGGCAGCCGCCGGATGAGGGCCTGGCGCCGCACCATCTGCCGGGCGCCCAGGGCAAGGGCGATGGTGACCACCGCCGGCAGGGCCTCGGGCACCGCCGCCACCGCCAGGCTCACCGAGGTGAGGAACATGAGCAGCAGCCCTTCGCCGCGCAGGATGCCGGCGAGGAAGACGGCGAGGCAGATCGCCACCGCCGCCGCCGCCAGGTTGCGGCTCACCCGGGCCAGACGGAGCTGGAGCGGTGTTTTCATGGACTCGGTCTCGGTGAGCAGCCGGGCGATGGACCCCATCTCGGTGTGCATGCCGGTGGCGGTCACCACCCCGAGCCCGCGGCCGTAGGTGATCCGGGTGCCCTTGTGGGCCATGTTGTGGCGGTCCCCCACCGCTATGTCGCCGGCGGCGAGCCGGGCCGCGTCCTTTTCCACCGGCACCGACTCGCCGGTGAGCGGCGACTCGTCGATCTTGACCGCGGAGCTCTCGAAGAGGCGCAGATCGGCGGGCACGATCATGCCGGCTTCGAGGAGCACCACGTCGCCCCGCACCACCTCGCGGCCCGGAATGCGGGCCACCACCCCGTCGCGCTTCACCACCGCGAAGGGAGCGGCCATGGACTTCAAGGCCTGCATCGCCTTTTCCGCCCGGTACTCCTGGACAAAGCCGATAACGGCGTTGAGGATTACGATCACCAGAATGGCGATGGCGTCCACCCCTTCGCCCACCACTCCGGAAATCACCGCCGCCACCAGCAGCAGGACGATCATCGGGTCGCGGAAATGGGCCAGCAGCATGGCAAGGGGCGACCGCCTCCGGCCTTCCTGCAATTCGTTGAAACCGTCGGCGGCCAGGCGGCGGGCCGCCTCGCCGCTGCCGAGACCGGCGGGCGAAGAGGCGAGATTCTGCCAGAGTGCGGTCATCTCCGCGCTGTAGGGCGGCTTGTCGAGGCGCATGGGAAAACAGTTCCTTGTCGAAGAGGTGTTGCCGGGTTTGTGACAGCAGCGGGGCGAAAAAAGTGTTTTGTCTACGATAGCAGGGTGTTGCCCGGAGTCAATGGATAATTGGCCTACGGTCTGGCCCCTGGCCCCGCCTTCTCTCAGCCCTTGTCCCTGTCCAGCAGGGCCATGGCCGCCTCGAAGCATTTAGGGCAGTAGGAATGGGTTACCCTGGCCGTGCTTCTCTTTTGCAGAAAGACGTCGCTCCGCATCCAGGGGCCGGTGCCAGGCTCCACCCCGCGGTCGTCCCGGATCTCGCCGCACTGGCAGCAGACCGGGATCAACTGCTCGTATACCGTGACCTTGCGCAGGGCCTCCTGCTTTTCGAAAAAGCGGCTCATGCGCAACAGCAACTCTTCGAGGTCGCAGGGCTTGAGCAGATAGTCGTCGGCACCGAGGCGCAGGGCCCGGATGGCCGAGGCCATGTCGCCGTAACCGGTGAGGATGAAGACCCCGGTGTCCGGCCGCTGCCGTTTTGCCTCCTCCAGCACCCCGATGCCGTCCATGCCGGCCATGGACAGATCGGTGATCACCAGGTCGAAGGGGGCGGCGGCCTTGGCAAGCTCGGCGATTCCCGTTCGGCCGTCCTGGGCGGTAATGACCTCGAAACCTTCTTCCATGAGGTTGTGGGAGAGGGATTCGAGGATGATCTCCTCGTCGTCAACCAGAAGGATTTTCTTGCTTTGCATGCAGTGCTCCGTGGATTGGCAGGATCACGGTGAAGGTGGCGCCCCGATTGGGTTGGCTTTCGACCTCGATGCGGCCCTGGTGGTTTTGGACGATGCCGTGGGAGACCGCCAGGCCGAGGCCGGTGCCCTTTACCGCTTGTTTGGTGGTGAAAAACGGTTCGAAGATGTGGGGTATGGCCTCGGGGGCGATGCCGCATCCGGAATCGCTGATCGCGATCCGCACCTCGGTGCCCCGCCTTTCGGTGGCGACGGTGATGGTGCCGCCCCCCTCGCAGGCGTCTGCCGCATTGTTCAGGAGGTTGAGCAGCACCTGCTTGATCTGGTCCCCCACCGCCCTGATTTGCGGCAGGTTTGGGTCGAAGTCGGTCAGAATGGTGATGCGGCGTTCCTGGAATTCTTTTTTTGCCAGCACCAGCACCCCGTCGATGGCGGCATGCAGGTCCATGGGCGCATAAACGCCCGAGGTCGGCCGGTTGAAGTCCCGCAGGTCCTGGATCAGGTCGCTCATCCGGTGGCATTCCTGCAGGGCCAGGGAAACCAGGGAAATTTCGCTCGTGGAGAGCTGGGCCCGCTTGCGGAGACCGGTGAGTACGTTCATCACCCCGAACAGGGGGTTGTTGAATTCGTGGGCGATGGAGGCGGCAAGTTTGCCGATGGCCGACAGCTTTTCGGCGTGCAGAAGCTGGGCATGGACTTTCTGCAGCTCCAGGGTGCGCTCCTGCACCCGGGCGTCGAGCTGGTCGTGGGCTTGCTGGAGTTCCCTTTCGGCCTTCTGCCGTTGCTCGAGCTCTCTATTGAGGGCGGCAAAGGCCTGGCGCAGGCCGGCGGACAACGTGTTGAGCGAGTCCACCACCTGGTCGAGTTCGTCCTTGCCCTCGGCCTTGCGGCGGCGAAGAGCGAGGGGAGTGGGAGCACCGGTGGGGTCGAGGGCGGTAAGCTCTGCCGCCAGAGCCGCCAGGGGGCTCGTCACCCTCCGCCGCACCAGAACGAAGAGCAACCCGGCGATGCAGAAGACCACGCCACCTTGGAGAAGAAACTGCATGCCGGCCCGGTTCCAGACCGGCCGGAACAGAGCGTCGAGGTCGTTGTGGTAGAGCAGTCTGCCAATGGAGACCTCCCTGCCGTTGTGGGGATAGGTGAGCGGCAGGGTGCGCTCGATGAAATGGCCGGTGGCGGGGTTGCCGGCCTGGACCAGATCTCTGCCGTCCACCTGGATCGCCAGGTAGGAGATATGGGGGTCGTAGAGCAGGCCATTCAGATGGAGCTGCAGCTGGCTGGTGTCCATGTGCCAGAGGCTGGCGGAAAGGCTGGGCAGGTAGGTCTGCTGGATCCAGCGGTAGTCGGATTCGATGGTCTGGCGGGCGGCCCGGTAGTCGATGAAGGTCTGGATGAAGGTGGCGCCGGCGGTGGCCGCGATGCTGAAGAGCATCATGGTGACGAACAGCCGGGAGGCTATGCTTTGCTGACGGCCTGGTTTCATGGCGACCCATAGTGGATGGGCTGGGCGGAGAGAAGAGCTTCCGCTTCGAGCCGCCGGAAGGTGCCGTCTTTCTTCATCTCCCGCAGAACCTCGGCCAGACCGGGCGCGAGCTCGGCGTGCTTACGGTGCAGGTAGGGGTACATGTCGCGGACCGCAAGCGGTGGGCCGAGAAAACGTACCCGGGCGCCGGGGTGATGGGCTCTGAGGTGGAAGAGGGCCTGGCGGTAGTCGTAGATCGCCACGTCGATGCGGCCGGCCAGCAGCATGGAGAAGAGAGCGTGTTCGTCCCGCACCCTGATGAGGCTTTTGGCGTCTGCGATGTTCTGCTCGAGGATTTTCCAGCCGGTGACGATGCCCACGTTGTAGGGTGTGAGGCTTTCCCAGCCATCGGTGGGAAACTCCAGGTCCCTGGTGATGGCGATGAATTCGAAACGGGTGAGCGGCTCGGGAACAGCGACCAGGTTGGGGTAGAGGTCCGTCATCCCCGCCACCCTCACATAGTTGCCGTCTTCGATGCCGGCATTGGCGTTCTGCAGGGCCCGTTCCGACGGCAGGTGGACGATGCGGAGTTCGAAACCCAGCCGCCGGCCGGCCTCGGCGAGAACACGATCGCCGATCCCTTTGCCGTCAGGGCACGAAACAGGCGGTACATCGGCGGTGTTGAGGGTGAGAGTCTTCTCCTTGGCCGCAGCCGGAAAGGGGGCGGCAAGAATGCAGAGGAGAGCGAAAAGGAGCCGGCATGGAGCGGATAAGATCATGTCCCTTCTTGTCCAGCGGGGAGAGAAGTGTGGCCAAAGCCCCTGACCCGATCAAACCATGATACGCGGAAAGCACTTCCCGGCGCAACCGCAATGCGACGTGCCCGGTCGGGCGGGGTACGCTCAGTCAGGTATGGGAGAGCATGGCTTGCTGCTCCGGCTCACCAGCCTGCCGAAAAAAAGAATTGACAGGGCCCATTGAAAAAATTATAAACAATAAAAATTATCATTTTCATTAGAGGTGAGGTATGAAAATCACGGTGGACAGAAATGTCGTCGAGTTCAGACCGGAAAGCAATCAGGAAACCGCCGACCTCGAGGTACTGTGGCGGGTGGTAGTTGATTGCATGAAGGAAAACAAGAAAATGGTGGCCATCGGCGAGTATGTGCCGACCAAGGAGAACCTGGCCCGTTTCGTGATCGAAGGGGTGGCTGGTGGACAAACCACCTGGTCCGAGGCCAAGGCCGCAGCGGACGACACCTATTACTGTGCGGTCTGCAACAAGTACATGAATGTCAAGGCCGGCCAGGGTGTGCCCATGTGCTGCGGCCGGAACATGGAAACCATGGATTGAGAAAGAAAAGACACCATACTCAACAAGGAGGTAACCGATGGACAAGTGGGAATGCCCCTGTGGCTATGTGTATGACCCGGCGGAAGGAGATTTGGAGCATGGCATCAATCCCGGTACCGCTTTCGAGGACCTGCCGGCTGACTGGGTCTGCCCGAAGTGCGGGGCGGAAAAAGAGTATTTTTACAAGATCTGAGCAGGAGCCGGCCACTGGCACTGTGGAGGGGCAGGCTTAAACGAGTTTCTGCCCAGGTGGCGGACTTCCCTGCACCAGGACAAGGTTTGCCCCCCGGTCGCTCTTCCGGGGAGAGTATATAACGAGGCCGTCGGCGCATCATGCCGACGGCCTCGTTGCGTTGTGGCGAAGAGTTTCAGGGCCGGGAGGTGATCAGGGCTTCCAGGCGCTGGCGAAGCACGTTTTCCGGCAGCGCTCCGGTCACCTGGTCGATGACCGTGCCCCGGCGGAAGAAGATCAGGGTGGGCACGCCGCGGATGTTGAAGCGGCCGGGGGTGGCAGGGTTGCGGCTGGTGTCGAGTTTGGCGATGATCGCCCGGCCGAGGAAATCACGGGCCAGGGTGTCGATCACCGGTCCCAGCATCTGGCAGGGGCCACAGGTCGGGGAAAAGAAATCCACCAGGAGAGGAAGAGAGGCCTGGTCCACGAAGCCAAAGAAAGTATCGTCGCCGAGCTCCACCGGCACCGCCGCCCGCCCCAGGAGCAGGGGAGAGCCGCAACGGCCGCAGCGGGGGGCGAGATGCTGTTTGGGTGCCGGCACCCTGTTTCGGGCGCCGCAGCCGGAACAGGCAATGATGATGGAATTCATGGGCTTCGGTCGAGGGGCTGGGCAGTTTGTTTGCCGGCCTGTCAGAAGTGTCGGCGGAAAAAGGTGGTTTCTTCGCCGGGCCACCGCGCCGCTTGGGTTCAGTCGAAGACGATTTTGTCCCGGTGCCCGAAATCTACCGTGCAGTCGATGAAATAACCCTTCTTCGGGTCGATGCGGAAATAGACGAGATCCGGGTTCTGCGGGATGTCGCGCATGGCCGGGAATTTGTCGATCAGCAGCTTGGCGGCGGTCTCGACCTCCGCCGGCTCGGTGACCAACCTGGCTTCTCCTTCCATCTGCACGCCCTGGATGTCGGTGAGCTCGATGTAGTTTTCGTCCACCGTGTAGGCCACCGCAGGATTCTGCAGAATGTTTCTGGCCTTGCGGCTTTCCTTGTCGGTGATGAAATAGACCGTGGCCTGGCGGGAGACGTAGGCCACGGTGTGGGCCACCGGTGTGCCGGCCGCGGAAACCGTGGCCAGCCGCAGGTAGGGGTGGGTGTCCAGGTAATGGATTATTTTTTTGAGGATTCGGTCCATAACGGGCAAGGGGCCGGTTGGGTGGCCGGAGCCCCAGGGACGGGGCTCCGCAACAGGGATATACTGAATCTATAGCACGCCGGATTTTTTCTTCAAGATTTTTCCTGGCACCCTTCAGGCCGCCATGCTCCGGGCCGTCCATTCCAGCGCTTCGACATAGAGCGTGGGCAGTTGCTCTTCGCCGGAGGCGAGTTCGCCGGCCGCCGTGGCGAACCGTTGCCAGTCGCCCCGTTCGTAGGCCACGGCAAGCGCGAAGGTCGGCGCCAGCGGTGTGTTGTCGCCCAGCAGGGTGGCTTTGATGTCGTCGGCCAGGCCGATGGTTTCGAGAAGCTCCTCCAGGGGCCGGCCGAGGATGGCGTGGATCATGGAGAAGAGGCCGAGCAGGAAGAGGTCCTGGCTTCGTTTCCGTTGGCCCATGGGGCCGGCCAGGGACTCGCAGAAGCGGGCACGGATCAGGGTGTTGCGGAGCAGTTCCAGGGGTTTGTCGTCGCTCAACTGGCCCAGCACGATGAGGTTGACCCATTTGCGGATTTCCTGGGTGCCGAGCAGGGTGAGGGCGTGGTGGATGGAGTGGATCAGGGTGCGCAGGCCGAAGAAGGGCGAATTGATGTAGCGCAGCAGCTTGTAGGAGAGGGAGACGTCTTGCTTGACGATTTCTTCGAGGCCGTCGAGGTCGATGTCCGGCCGGTTGATCTGCTCGAGAAGGCGCAGGGCCTGGAGCTTGGCGGCCGGAATGTCCTTTTTGGAAAGCAGCACCGGTTCGCTGAAGAAAAAACCCTGGAAATAGGAATAGCCCATGTCCCTGGCCTGTTCGAAGGCCTCGGGGGTCTCGACCTTCTCGGCCAGGAACAGGATGCGGCCATTGTCGAGCTCGGCCAGCAACCGTCGTTGTTCGTCGAGACCTGTCTGCAAAACATCCACCTTGATGATGTCGGCGTATTCCACCAGCGGCAGCAGGTCGGGGTGGAAAACGAAGTCGTCAAGGGCCAGCTTGTAGCCACTTTCCTTCAGTTGCCGGCAGGCTTCCACCACGTCCGGGGCTGCCGGGATGTCTTCGAGGATCTCCGGTACATAGAGCTCCCTGGGCAGCAGGTGGATGCAGCGGTCGACCAGGACCTGGCGCGGCAGGTTGATGAAGGCCCATTTGTTGTCGGTGAGCTTGGCGGCGTCGAAGCCCAGGAAACTCTGGGTCATGAGCCGGGAGGTGGCCTCGTTGGGGTCGCTGTCGGGGGAGAAGAAATTCTGCAGGCTGTCGCGGAACAGGAGTTCGTAAGCGAACACCCGCTGCTTGCGGTCGAAGATGGGCTGGCGGGCGATGAAGATGTCCATGGCTCAGGTTCCCCGGGGCGGCGAAGGTGTGCGCTTTGTGAAACGGTGCACACAGGAAACCGTATTTGCCTGTTAAAATCAAGGGGCAAGGGGCAGCTCCACGGTGATCGTGCAGCCCGGGCCCTGGTTGTTGGCGGCGCTTACCCGGCCGCCCATGGCCTCGGCCAGTTTGCGGACCAGGGCAAGGCCGATGCCGGTGCCCTTGGTGCGCCGGGTGAGCGAGTTGTCCTCCCGGTAGAAGTCGTCGAAAATTTTGCGGCTCGCCTCCCGTGCGATCCCCGGGCCGGTGTCGGAGAGGCGGACCAGGGCGCGGTCGGTGGTGGCTACACTCAGGGTGAGCTCCTTGGGCCTGCTTTCGGCGCCGAACTTCAGGCTGTTGTCGATGAGGTTGATGAGAATCTGCACCATGGCCTCGCGGTCGTAGCGGAAGGGTTTGTCGGCCCGGTTGTCCACGGTGAGGGAGAAACCCTCGCGGCCGATTTTTTCCGCCATCAGCCCCTGCACCTCGGAAATCACCTCCTGCAGGGTGCCGGCGTCGATCTGGAAGGTGCGCTGGCGGTTGCTGAGCTTGGAGAATTCGAGCACGTTGTTGATGAGTCGGGTGAGGCGGCCGCATTCACCGGAGAGGATGGTGAAGTATTGTTGCCGCCGCTCTTCGTCAGGGGCGATGTTCTGCTGCAGCATCTCGATGTACATGCGGATGGTGGTGAGCGGGGTTTTCAGTTCGTGGCTGACGGCGGAGACGAAACCCGCCCGCCGTTCGGCGAGCTCGGAGACCAGGAGGGCGGAGCGGTAGATGGCGAAAAGGCCGGCCAGCATGGTGAGCGCCAGAAGCCCCGTGGTGAGCATCAGGGTGCGGCGGGCCGGAGACGGCGGGATCTTCTCGCACGACAGGGTGGCCCGCAGAAAGGAAAAGGGCCGGGGGAAGGTGCGGGAGAGCCGAAAACGCTCGCTTGCCACCGGCGCGCCGGCATGGTGGGCGGCGCTGGTGCCGGAGGAGTCGCTGGCAATGAGCTCGAGGGCGGTGAAGCGGGCCAGGGGCTGGCCGGCGAAGTGCGCCTCTGCCAGGTGGCGGAGGAGGCGGCCGGTGTCGATCACCAGGCCCTGGCGGAAGATCTGGTTGTCGATGGCGATGCGCCGGAACAGAAAGACGTGGCCCGGGTCGAGAAGCACCGACTGCAGGGGCGCCACCTCGACGGCGAAGACCGGCGGTCCCTCCGATGGCGGGGAAGCGGAAGGGTCGGCATTTGCCGAAGAAAAGTCGGCATCGGCGGCGGCCAGATCGCTTCCGGCCTCGGCGAGAGCGGCCAGACCCTCGAGGGCGGCGGCTGGCTGGGCAGCACTTGGGGCAACATCCTTTGTCGGTTGTGGTTCCTGGACTTGACGGCGGGCGATGTTCGCCGCCTGGCTCACGGAGATCTCCTCCACCCGTTTGCGTTCCTGGCCAAGCACCGCCTTGCGTTTGGCAAGTGGTTCGCTTGACAGGTACTTGTCGGCGAAACCGGTTGTTTCTTCTTTTTCAGCGGTGGCTTGCCGCTCTTCTTCGGCAAGGGCGGCGGAGGGCTCGTAGGGCTCGGGCAGCAGCAGGCGTTTGCGGTTGAACTGTTCGTTCAGCTCACCGAGAAAGGAGTGATCGGCGCTCGCCGGCAGCAGGCCGGCCGGGATCTGCAGGCCGCCGTCGGGGCCGTTCTGCAGGTAGCCGACGATATAGTCCGGTAGATCGGTGCCGCTCGCTTCGTCCCGGTCCGGGCCACGGAAGGGGGTGGCGGCATAGTCTTCGATGGAGCGGCCTTCCTCCCGGCGGACCACCGCCGCCAGCTCTTCTTCCATGCGGTCGAACAGGGCGTCGCCGAAATAGCCGAGCTCGGCCCGTTCCTCGCCGGCCAGGCCGCTGAAGGTGCGGGCCACGAGAAAGCCCAGGGGCACGGCCACGGCGGCCAGGAAGAGAAGAATGAAGAGCCGCAGCCGGTTCATGAAAGCTCCTCCAGCCGGTAGCCCTCGCCGCGGACGGTGGCGATGAGGCCGGAGCCGCCGGTGAGGGCAAAAAGCTTCTTGCGCAGCTTCTGGATGTGGATGTCCACGGTGCGGGTCTCCACCGACGGATCACGGTAGCCCCAGACCTCGGCCAGCAGCTCCTGCCTCGGCACCACCCGCCGCTTGTGGAGGTGAAGGTAGGCGATAAGATCCATTTCCCTGCGGGTGAGTTCCGCCGCCCTTCCGGCAGCGCTCCGCGCCGTGAGAGTGAGGGGGTCGAAGACGAGTCCGCCGAGCTCCAGGGGAGCTGCCACCCGGCCGGGCTTGCTGCGGCGCAGCACCGCCTCCACCCGGGCCAGCAGTTCCTGGAGTGAGAAGGGTTTGCTCACATAGTCGTCGGCGCCGGCCTTGAGGCCGGTCACCACGTCCTCGGCGGCGCCCTTGGCGGTGAGCATGATGATCGACTGGTCTGGCTTTGCGCGCCGCAGTTCCCGGCAGATGCTGAAGCCATCGAGGGAGGGCAGCATGACGTCGAGGAGCACGAGGTCGTATTCACCCTTCCTGGCCCGCTCCAGCCCGTCCGCTCCGTCGGCCTCGCCTTCGGCGGCAAAGCCGTTGAACACCAGCACGTCCAGGAGCCCTCTGAGGATGGCCTGGTCGTCTTCCACCACCAGGATTCTGGCCTTTGGTTGGTGGTTCATCTTTTCCTCCCGTTTGTTTTTCGGCCAGGCACGGCGGCTGGCCTGTCTGCCCACAGTATAGTCTCTCGGTGGTTCCGGCAAAGTAAAAGTTCTGTAAATTTTCCGGGCTGTTCTTTTGCGGTTCTTTGCATTGAGTTGAGCGCCGGCGGCGTTAGGCTGGAAGCATGGCAAAGGTCAGTAACGCACCTCACCCGAAAACGGAGGAACCCGTCATGCAGAAACAAAGATTACGTTCATTTCTCGCCGTCGCTTCGCTCATCGTCGTCACCAGTCTTCTCATGCTGGCCCAGGCCGGGGATCTCCCCGGCATGGTGCCCAAAAAGCCCATGCCGCCGCCTGCCGCCGGCCTTCTGCGCCTGGACGGCCGCCTGGTGCAGGAACAGATCTTTACCGGTGGCGACGGCCGTTTCGAGTTGGCCTTTACCATGGATGCCACCGCCATGACCGCCGGCATGCTGGAAACGTCGCAAGCGGTGGACGTGGTGGTGGTGCTCGACCGCAGCGGCTCCATGCAGGGCCAGAAGCTTGAGGACGGCCGCCGGGCACTGCTGGATCTTCTCGACCGGTTGTCGGAGCAGGACCGGCTGGGACTCGTCACCTACAGCAACGATGCCGACATCATCTGTGATCTGCTGCCGATGAACGCTGGCAACCGCAGGCGGGCAGAAATTGCCCTGCGCTCGGTCGCCGCCGGCGGCGGCACCAATCTGGGAGACGGTTTGGCCGCCGGCCTCGCTCTCTTCAGCCGGGCCGGCGGCATGCGCAACCCCAACGGCCGGCTGATTCTCGTTTCCGACGGACTGGCCAACCAGGGGGTGGTGGATCCTGGACAACTCGGTGCCATGGCCGCCGGAGCGGTGCGGGAAGAGTTTTCGGTGAGCACGGTGGGCGTGGGCAGTGACTTCAACGAGCAGCTCATGACCCGTCTGGCCGACCAGGGCGGCGGCTCCTACCACTATCTCGAGGACCCGGCCCGGTTCGCCGCAGTGTTGCTGGAGGAATTCCAGACGGTGCGCCGCCTGGCCGCCACCGGGCTCGAGGTGGAGGTGGCCCTGCCCGACGGCGTCCGTCTGGTGGAAGCCGCCGGATACCCCATCGAGCAGCGCGGCCGGCTCGCCGTGTTCCGCCCCGGCGACCTGGAGGCGGGGCGCAAGCGTTCTCTCTTCCTCGGCTTCCAGGTGGACCCCGGCCAGGAGCGGCGCTACGAACTGGGCGAGATCACCGTCCGTTACCGCCAGCAGGGCAGCCGGGCGGAGGTTTCCTTCGACCGGCGGCTGGCGGTGAACTGCGTTGCCGACCGGGCTGTGGCCCTCTCCTCCATCGACAAGGACGACTGGGAGAAGAAGGTGCTGCAGGAGGATTATTCCAGGCTGCGCGACGAAGTGGCGGGCGATATCCGGGAAGGGCGCCAGGAAGAGGCCATGGCCCGGCTCGACTCCTACCGGGCCGAAAAAGAAGAGGTGAACCGGGTGGTGGGCTCCAGCGCCGTGCAGGAGAACCTGGAGGCGGGCCTCGATGCCCTGCGCTCGCAGATCACCGAGACCTTTGCCGGAGCGCCCGCCGAAGTGGCGGCCAAACAGAAGGCCAGCGCCAAGGATCTGCAGTACCAAGCCTACGAGCAGCGGCGCAAGTAGACGGAGAGGGCCGGGCGGCAAGAAACTATCGACAAAAGGAGGCACTGATCATGGGACTTATGACACGCTTGGTGAGGATCTGGAAGGCCGATGTGCACGGCGTCATGGATCAATTGGAGGACCGGCAGCTGGTGGTGAAGCAGTGTCTGCGGGAAATGGAAGAGGATCTGCTGCGCTTGGAGGCGCGTCTCGAACAATGCGACCGGCAACTCCGTGGGGCAGGTAAGCGGCTCGAGGAATGGCGCGATGAATTCCAGCGCCTTGGGGGTGACCTCGAGATCGCCCTGGAGGGTGGCAAGGAGGAGATCGCCCGGATGATCGTCAGAAAGCGGCTCGGGCTCCGGGCCCACATCGACGAAACCGAACGCCGGGCCGCGGCCCTTGACGAAGAGTGCGGCCGCCTCCGGGAAAAGCTTGCCGAGCGGCGCCGCATCCATGAGCGGTTGCAGGGCCGGGCCGCCGCCTCTTTCCCGCGGGGGCAAGAAAGCGGAAGCGGCCTGTGGGAAGAGGGCAGTCGCCTGGCGGTGCCGGAGCCGGAGGCCGAGGAAATCGAGCTCGAGTTGCTCAAGGAAAAGGCCCGGTTGCGGCAGGCGGCAACGGAAAAGGAGGTGAGGCCATGACAGCGAGAAAACATCCCCTGCGCAGCACCATCGCCTATGGCCTGCTTGCCGCTCTTTTCCTGTTGCCCCTGGTCTCTTTTTTCGGCCTGCTGCTGCCTGGCGGCCGGGCACTGGCCGCAGCCGGGCTCCTGCTCATTGCGGGCTACGGCCTTCTGCTTGCCGCCTGGAGCGGAAATGGCCGGCGGCGGGGCGGGCTCATGGTTTTTCTGCTGCCCCTGGTGGTGCTGCTGGGCCATGGTACGCCGGCCCTCTTCTGGAGCACCGCTCTCGTGGCCCTGGCCTGGTACCGCAGTTTCTTCCTCTTTGGCGGCCGGCTACTGGTTCATCTGCCCCTCGAACTCATGCTCTGTGGCGGCGGCTGGTTTCTGGCCACAACCTGCGGCCTGGGAGGGGCTGCAGGACCGCTTACTCTGATGTTCGGGGTCTTTCTGTTCTTCCTCGTCCAGTCCCTGTATTTCGTGGTGGGGAACCATGAAGGGGAGGGGGAGGCGGGGCATGATCCCTTTGAGGCGGCCCGTCGCCGGGCCGAAGCCGTGCTGGGGCCTGATTGCTGATGGGAGCGGCAGCGGGTAAACAAACCGTCCCCATTGACCGATAAGACATGTAAGAGAAGATTCCGTTTATGCCAGGGAGGAAAACGCCATGACATCCAGGGAAGCGGTCAAGATACTGATGCTCAGTCCTTTCTATTTCATCCTCACCCTGCCGGAGCGACGGATGCTGGTGGACGAGCTCTGCGCTCTGCACGGGCGCTGAAAAGAGCGGGTAAATCCTATCCACAGAGCGGCCTTGGCCTGGGTAAATCTTACCCAGGTCAAGGCCGCTCTTTTTTTTAAAAAAAGTTATTTTGTTGTTTTTGTGTATTGTTTTTTATTCGCCTGGGCCTGGCATGTCGCATGCATTACAGAGCGTAAGTTATGGCGAAGGTTTTCTCTTCCTCATACCTCCTTCCTTTCCCCGCACCCGGCCCTCCCCCTCAGGGCCGGGTATTTTTTTGCCGAAAAAACGACCCATTGGGGCGTTGTCATTGGTCGCTCTTCTTCTCGGCAGGCAGCAGGGGGCCAAGGATGGTGAAGGGCAGCATCAGGGTGTCCTTCACCATGCCAAGCAGACCCTCGCCGATGGCCTCCGGTGGCAGCACGGTGATGGCCGGCTCCGCCAGCGGCCCCTTCACTCCCAGGGGGATGGTGATCACCGTCTGCCGCCGGCCGCCGAGTACGCCCCCCAGGAGCGGGACCTTGCTGACGATGGCGTCCAGGGTTTTCAAAGGAGCGATGAGCACGGTCATGTCGGCGGTCATGCTTGCCAGATCGAGGCTGCCGAGGATGAAGAGGTCGATGCCCTCGCCGCGGACCAAAGCCCGTTTGATGGTGAGGATGTCGTGGTCGATTTCGGCCTCGAGGAGCAGTTGCGAAAAGGGAAAACCCTCCTGCTCGTAATCGTCCACCGTGGCGGCGGAGAGGATGCCGGTGAGATTGACCACGCTGAAAATTTGCGAGAGCATTTTCAACCGCAAAATCCGTCCCGCCCTGGAATGAACGGAAACGGAGCCCCGGGACCAGCGGCCGCTCGCCCGTTGCAGTTTTATGTCGCTCGAGAAGGAGCCGCTCACCACGTTCTGGCGGACTTCCAGGCAAGGCAGCACCTCCTCGAAGCGCAGTGGCTGGGCCGGATCGTTTTTGAGAAAAACGGTGCTGGCGCCCAGGGCGTCGCTTGAGTGGATCTCTCCCCGCATGGGCAGGCCACAAAGCAGAGCACGGTCGACGGTGATGGAAGAGCTCCGGCCGGGGTGCAGAGTGACGGTGCCGGCCAGCTCTTGAAAGGTCAGGGTGCGGGCCGGTTTTTCAGCCAGGGTGTGGGCGGTGGCGGTGGTGAAACGCCCGCAGGAGAAGCGGATGGTTCCCCTGACAGAGTCGGCCAGGCCGGTTTTTTGCTGGTTTTCCGGGATGTTTTTTCTGGCTCCCTGGAGGTCGGCGAGGTACTGGCGAAAGTGCAGGGAGGAAAAGGTGGCGAGCAGGGAATCGAGGTTGTCGCGGCTCAGCGCCGCCGCCTTGAGATCGAGGCTGACCCGCGGCCCGGCGGAGTCGAAGTCCAGGCTGCCCCGGGCGGTCATTTCCTCGCCCCCGTACTGAACGGTTAGTTCGTCCACCGCCAGGGAGCTTTCCCGGCCGGCCAGGGAAAGGGCCGGGATGGAGAGGAAATCGTTTTCCGCCACCGGTTGCCAGATCATGGCGCGGCCTTGGAGGTTACCGGAAAAGTCCATCGGTTTGTCGCTGCCCTCTTCCCGCAGGAGCCAGTTTCCGGTGAGGGAGCCCTGCTGCAGGCTGCTTGTCTCGAAAAGCGCCTGCAAAGTGGCGGCCTCCAGGCTTCCTTGCCAGCGTATGGCAAATGGGCCGCCGTTCTTGGCAAGCCTGATGTCGAGCTCGAGGTCACTGCTTGCGGCACGAAACCGGCTCTCCGTGAGTTCGAAAATTTTTGGCGTGTTTCGCAGCTGGAACTGCACCGCTGGCTCCCCTGCACCGCCGCGGCCCGCCGCCACGGTGCCGTCCACCCGGGTCTCGCCGCTGCCCCAGCTCACCGAGAAATCCCGCAGGGTGCAGGGCAGGCGCGGAAAATAGGCCGGCGGCACCCATTTTTTTTCTTTGACCCAGCGGCCCGCCTGTTCCTCTACGGTGGTGTTGAGAAACAAAGTGCCCTGCCACGAGCGGAAAGCGGCGTGCTGGAGTGTACCGCTCAAGCCGATGCCGGTATCGCCCACGGTGCCGGTGAGTCGCTCCAGCTCGAGCCCGCTCTCCGAGAGGGTGGCGGAGCCCTCGGCGCCATGTACCGGGCCCGGCAGCAGGGGGGTCTGCCAGCCCAGGTTCTGGCCGGAAAAGGCGATACGGAAAGAGCGGCCGTCGTCCTTTCCCAAGCCGCCTTCGAACCGCGCCTGGTGCACGGTCAGGTTGCCGGAGGCGGTGGTGACCGTCTTTTCGAGCTCCGGGCCGCCCAGGCCGAGGCGGCGAAGCTCGGCCAGGAGCGCGCCGGCGTCGAGTTGGGCCGCCAGGCTTTCGAGGTGTAGAACCGTTTTCCCTTCACCCCAACCGACGCTGCCCGTTGAGGAGTCTATCCGCAGTTTGCCGCTGCCGCCGGCTATTGCCTGCCAGCTCACCCGTTTCGGCTCCACCCGCAGTCCGCCCCGGCTGAGGGTCAGTGGATCGCCCAGGCGGTCGTAGCGGACAGTGGCCCGCTCCGTGGCCTTGATCTCGAGTTGGGTGGTTATCTCGTGCAGCCTGTCGCCCAGGAAAAGGTGGCCCCGGGCCCGGCCGCTGGCTTCGGAAAAGCGGCTGAGCTCGCGCCGAAAGGGCTCGCTGGGCACCACCCGGTGCAGCACCGCCGGCAGTTCGGCGAGGTCTGCGTCGAGGTCGAGACCGAGCGAAAAGGCCCGTTGTTCACCGGTCAGGTCGAGTCGCAGGGTACCGTTGGTGCCCCTGCTGTTTCCCATTTCGGCCGCAAGATCGCGGCCGCTCAGGGTGCCACCGGCAATCTCGATGGGGCCGCGGGCGCCGGTGAGTTTCAGGTCGCCGTAGGGTACGTGGATGGTGGCTCCGTCGACTTCGGCGGTGACCCGCATCGAATTGATGTCGCCAAAAGCGGCCGGCTCGCCGTGAAAGGAAAAGGAGGCGCTGCGGGCCGAGCCGCCCTGCACGATGTCGCAGACCAGTCTGGCCACTTTGTGCTCGCTCCAGAGGGCGAGAACAGCCCCCCGGACGCCGGTGAGGTCGACCCCGGCAGCCTCCAGATCGATGAGCCATCCGGCGGCCGGCGTTTCGCCGTCTCCCGAAAGAGCGGCCACCGGCAGGCGGGCCAGCCGGCCGTGAAGGGTGAAGGCAGGCTCATTCACCTCGAGCCGCTCGATGTCGAGCTCGAACGATTTCTCTTGCCGGTGCAGACTGAGGGCCGTTTTCCCCAGGCGGACCGGCAGGGAGGTGCTGCCGGTGGCCACCGAAAGAGAAGGCAGGTCGCCGGTCAGACGCAGGGTGTATTCTTGCTGGTTTGCAGCCTCGAGGGTACCGGTCCAGTCCAGGGGAGCAGTCTCGAGGCGCAACCGGCGGTCGAGAGCCGTCGGCAGATCCCCGGGCAGCTCGAGGCCGGAAAGCGTATACCGCAGGGAGGCGCGGCCCGAGGTGGGGTCAATGCCGCCTTCCACCGAAAGCAGGTTGGCAAGTGACACAACTCCGCTCTCGAGGCTGCCCGATATGCCGTCTGCCCCCAGGGCGATCCTGGCCTCGAGTGGCGAAAGCTCCAGGTGTTGGCGGCCGAGCAGCTCGCCTGTCTTCTCGTCGAGTTCGACAACAAGGGCGCCGTCCTGCAGCACGATATCGGCTCCGGGCAGGGCAAGTTTCCTTTGAACGCCCCCGGGTGCCATTTCGGCCGGGTTGAGCAAGAGCCGGGGGCGCAGGCAGACGACCCGGCCGATGGCCACTCGGCCGGCGAGCAGCCCGACGACATCCGGAGAGATCCTGGTGTCGGGCAGGGTCGCGGTGAAGCCGGGTCCGCTCAGCCGGGCTTCGCTCAGGGAAAAGTGGGGAAAGGGCAGCCAGTGGAATTCGATGAGGGGGCACTCCACCTGGCAGTCCAGGCGCAGGGCGAGCTGCTTGTTTATCTCTTCCCTGACCCGCTCGGTCTGCAGCAGGCGTGGGCTGAACACGGCGAGCAGGACGAGGACGGCGGCCAGGATGAGAAATTGAAAGAGTCTCGTTCTTCGCATCGTCTGGCCCGGGCAGGCGACCGGTGGTCGGGAAATGCTGCGGGGCCGGCAAACAGGCAACGCAGCGTGGGAGGTCGGAAAAAATGTTCTGGCCCGGGCTCGCCCCGGCGAAACGGGTGGTTTCGTGGAGAGAGGGTCCTCTGGGACGCGGGGCCGAAGAGCCTTTCAAGGTATCATTTTTCCAAGGAGTCCACAAGGCGGATCGCGGCGAAGCGAATGCACCGGGTTCGGCGGCATGGTCTTCACTCGCTGGACGGGATGAAAGTAAAAAAAATTGTACGCCGTTGGGGGATCGCTTCCCTGCCCCTCGCCTGCTGGGCCTTTTCGGTGGCATGGCGGTCGACCGGCGGTTGTGTTTTTTGTGGTTAAAAAAATTGTACCTGTTGGGATGTCGCGGGTTTATGACATTTTCCACCCTGGCGAGCTGGTGGGCGGCAGAGAAAAGTTTAAAAAATTGTATCGGACCTCGAGCCCATGAGAAGCCGTGTGCTTCGGATAACCACCCTGAATTCCGAGCTAAAGGGCCATTGTTTTCTGTTGCTGTGGATGTGGCATGCTGGTTGCAATACCTATGGCAAGAGCCAATTAGCTCTTATCTCCTTTCTCCGAAAAGGCCGGCCTTGTCCCCCCAAGACCGGCCTTTTCATTTTTAAGGTTTCCCCGTTTTTTTCAAAGAAAACCATGACCGCCGGCCGGGCTGCGGCTCCTGCGGTTTGCGCGCTTCCGGCCGGGCAGTTTTGCCGCGGGAAGCCGTGTCTTCCTGGTGCGCGATGGAATTGACTGAAACAAAGGTGGCGCTTCAGGCATGCGCCGGATACCGGCTCCAGCCCATGAAGGACGGGGTCGAGCATTTGTGCCGAGCCCTCGGCTTTTCGGTTTCCGCCGGCCAGCGAATTCTGCTCAAGCCCAACCTGGTGAGCGGCGGAGCCAGCAGTGGGCTGTCCTGTACCCACCCCCGGTTCGTGGTGGCGGTGGCGCAGTGGTGCCTTGACCATGGGGCGCGGGTGGCGGTGGGTGATTCACCGGCCTTCGGCTCTGCCCGTTCGGTGATGGCCGCCTGTGGCTTGCTGGATGCACTGGGTAAACTGCCGGTGCGGTTGGCGGATTTTTCCAAAGTGCGGCGGGTGCGTTTGGCTTCGGGAGAGGAGGTGGGACTTGCCGAGGAGGCCCTGCAGTGCGACGAGCTGGTCAATCTGCCGCGGGTCAAGGCCCATGGGCAGCTCTTTGTCACCCTGGCGGTGAAGAATTATTTCGGCACCGTGGTCGGCCTTCGCAAGCCGTGCTGGCATATGCGTCATGGCGGGCAAGCGGGCCGCTTCGAGGAACTGCTCGTCGATCTGCTGGCGGTCCTGCCCGGCGGCATCAGCCTGGCAGATGGTATCGAGGCCATGCACCGGGACGGGCCGGTTTCCGGCGAGCCCTTTGCCCTTGGGGTGCTCGGGGCGAGCCGCAATCCGGTGGCCCTCGACACGGCGCTGCTCGAGATCCTGCGGCTCTCGCCTGGTGCCAGCCCCCTGTGGCGGGAAGCGGCCCGCCGCCGGCTTCCCGGCGTCCGGCTGAACCATGGGGATTTTGTGCTCAACCAGCCGGCGGAGTTGGCCAGGGCCGGCTTTCAGGCGCCGGCGGAGTTGCAGCCTATCCGTTTCCAGCCCTGGCGGGTGGCCCGCGGCGTTGGCAAACGGTTGCTGACTTTCCTGGTTCGGCGTTGACCGGTTTCTCCGCTCTTGATCTTTTTCGGGGGTGCCTGTACATTTAGCGCCATTTCCAGGCGGAAACCGGTCGTTGCGGTGGCTGGTCTTTTTCCGCCAAAGCAGCCGGGGCCGTCGGGATCCCGGCCTTCCCGTTGCCGGGTAAGTGCTTCTCGGCTTCTGGCATCCCGATCTCTTTGAAAATTCGATGGACAAGGAACCGTATTATGTTTGATCTGCAGGGTAAAGTTGCACTGATCACCGGCGGCTCGCGGGGTATCGGGCGGGCCATTGCCCTCCGTCTCGCCGCCAGCGGCGTCAATCTGGTGGTCAACTACGTGCGCCACAAGCGGGATGCCGAAACCACCGCCGAAGCTGCCAAGGCACTGGGCGTGAAATGTCTGGTGATCAAGGCCAACGTGGCCAACGACGAGGACGTGGCCGAGATGTTCGAGCGCATCAAGGCTGAATTCAACGCCCTGCACATCCTGGTCAGCAATGCCGCCTCGGGGGTGCTGAAGCCGGCGCTTGAACTCAACACCCGGCATTGGAACTGGGCCATGGACATCAACGCCCGGGCGCTCCTCACCCTTTCCCACCACGCCGTGCCGATGATGTCCGCGGGCGCCCGGATCATCGCCGTTTCCAGCCTCGGCGCCGTGCGGGCCATTGAAAACTACACGGCGGTGGGCGCCTCCAAGGCCGCCCTTGAATCCCTGGTTCGCCACCTGGCGGTGGAGCTCGGCCCCCGGGGCATTCACGTCAACACCATCAGCGCCGGCGCGGTGGACACCGAAGCCCTGAAAAAATTCCCCAACCGCACCGAGATTCTCGACACCGCCCTGGGACGCACCCCCATGGGTCGCCTCACCACGCCCGAGGATGTGGCCGACATCGCGCTCTTTCTCTGCAGTGACCTGGCCGCCATGATCCAGGGCCAGACCATCGTGGTCGACGGCGGTTATTCGATCCGCGGCTGATCTTCCTCCTCCCGCCGGTCCCGCCAGCGGACCACCAGCACCCGCCTGGTTTCCGGGGTCACCCGGAAACCATGGTCGATGCGGCAACCGACCACTGCGGCAATTGCCCCGTTGCTGGTCAGCACCGGAATGTCCCGGCGCTGCCGGCGGGGAACCTTGTGGTCGGTGAAGAAATCCCCCACTTTTTTTCGGCCCGGCGCCCCCAGCGGCCAAAACCGGTCGCCCGGGCGGATCGAACGCAGCTCCAGGGGAAAAACCAGACGGTCGGCGTCAAGCCTTTCGCCGTCCCCCCCCACTTTTTCGTTGCGGCCCGGGACGGCATTTTCCAGAGAAAGAAGAAGTTCCTTGCCCATTTCGGTAAAGTGGTAGCGGCCCGGTCCCGGGATTTCCCGGCGGAACCGCCCGGGCCCGGCATCGCTTTCCAGGTTCCCCCGTTGCGGCCGGCGGCCCAGCGGGTGGTGAAAGAGCAGACAGCCTGGTTCGAGGCGTACCCTCAGCCCACCGGCCAGATGAAGACACTCGCCCCGACCGCCACCGGCGGCCAGACGGCGGATCTGTTCGATGCCCCGGAAGCTCGGGCGGCAGCCGAGCTGCCAGCAGGCCCGCTCCAGGAGACGGCGCTGCAGTGCCACAGGCTGATTCCGGAAAAGTGTGGTGTCGAGCTGCAGTTCGTCTCGCCCCGGCGTGGCGAGCCGCTCCCAGATGTCGCTGGTGAGTTCCTCGAGGAGCCGCTCTTCTTCTCCGAGGACTTCGGCGGTCTGCACCAGAGTCTGGCTTATCCGTGGGTTGTAGTGGGCTGCGAGATGGGGCAGGAGGAGGTGGCGGATCCGGTTGCGGAGATAAAGGGTGGAACGGTTCGAGCTGTCTTCGTGGAAGGCGATGGTGTGTCGCTCGAGGTAGTCGAGGAGTTGTCTTTTGCGTACTTCGAGCAGCGGCCGGATATAGCGGCCGCGCCTGGCCCGCATGCCGGCCAGGCCCTGGCGGCCGCTGCCGCGCAGCAGCCGCAGCAGGAGTTCCTCCGCCTGGTCGTCGGCGGTATGGCCAAGGGCGATGAATTGGGCGTCCACGGCGTCGGCGGTCTCTTCGAGGAAACGGTAGCGCAGGATGCGGGCTGCTTCCTCGGTGGAAGTCCTGTGTTGTCGGGCAAAGGCCGGCACGTCCACCGCTCCCAGGCGGAAGGGGATGCCGAGCCGCTCGGCGTGGAAGCGGATGAGCTGCCGTTCGCTGGAGCTTTCGGCGGGCCGCAAACCGTGATCGACGTAGGCCGCCACCAGTTCTGTCTTCAGGTCTGCGGCAAGCTCGGCCAGCAGGTAGAGCAGAGCGGTGGAATCGGGGCCGGCGGAGGTGGCCACCAGCAGCCGGCAGCCGGCCGGGATCGGAGCGGAGTCCCTGATCTGGCGGGCGGTGATGGCGGTCACAGGATGCATGGACAGTGGTCTGGCGTTTCGGGTCAGGTGTTTCGCAGGAAAGAAGGGGGGAGAATGAACCGGGCAAGGGTGAAAAAGAAACCGATAGGCTCGAATTTTCCCTTTGCCTGGTCACCGGCGACCCCTGGGGTGGGCCCGGTGGCACCCGGGCAGTGCAGGTTGGCTGCCGTCACCTGGTATTTTTTCCTCGATCATAGCGGCGGTTTGCTTCATCTTGCCGCCGATCCCCTGCACCACCAGAGGGCTGCAGGTCTGCTCGCGGCTTGCGGCAGGAGCTCCGGGGGCGAGGAGGAGGAAAATTTCCGTCGTCTGCTGAAAGAATGCTGGGTCGGTAGCCGGCAGACCATGACCTGGCCGGTCAATCCTTTTTTTCTCGAGCAGGCCACGGACTTCCAACTCCGGGTCTGGTCCCTGCTCTGCACCATCGACCGGGGCACGGTGAAGACCTACGGCGATCTGGCCGCCGAGCTCGGCCGGCCCGGCGCCGCCCGGGCCGTGGGCCAGGCCTGTCATCACAACCCGCTTCTGTTGTTCATCCCCTGCCATCGCCTGGTGGCCGCAACCGGGCTCGGCGGCTTTGCCGGCGGCCAGGAGGTGAAGCGTCATCTCCTGGAGCTCGAGGGGGTGGCCGGCCTGCCGGGCTGAAAAAACACGCCTGGCAGAGCGGTCTTTCAGCGCGGCAGGGTCTGCAACAGGCCAGGAAAATCGTTTTCGATCTGTTTGTCGATAAGGGCCATGTTGCCCCGCACCTTGTCCTCGAGCCCGGCCTCCGGGTATTTCGTCAGGATTTCCTGCAACTCCCGCCGGGAAGCGAGCAACAACTCCTTCTTGCGGTCCGGGGCGCCGGTGTTCTGGGCCTGGACGAAGAGGTTGGCCGCCTTTTTCCGGCGTTCCGCCGCGGCGCCCTGGGCCGCCTTGGCAAGCTGTTCCCGGGCAGCGCCATCGTAGTCGGTATTGAGCAGCGACCGGTAGCTGGCGATGGCTTCATCGTACTGCTGCTGGTCGAGCTGCCGGTTGGCTTCTTCCCACTGTTCCGCCAATTCCTCCGCCGAACCGCCGGAGACCGTACTGAAATTGCCGCCGGCCGCCGCCTGGCTGTCGGCCATGGCCTGGCGCACGGTCTGCTCCATGTCCGCCGGCAGGGGGGAGCGGGACAGTTCCTCGAGAATCTTCATGGCCTCGGCATGCCGGCCCTGCTCGGCAAGGCGGTTGGCTTCGGTGAGTCTGGTGCCGGCTTGAGCGCGCAACTCGTCGTCGCTCATTTCCTCTATGGGGAGAAACTCCGTGGCTGGGGCGGGCGTTTCGGCGGGCCGCGCGCCGGGGGACTGTTGCGCGGGCAGAGCGCCGGAAGCGGCGTCGAAACCGCCCTGCAGGGCGGTGAGCCGGCCTTGGGCGTAGGCGCGCTGGGGTAGGATTTCGTCGGCTGCCCGCAGCATCGTCGTGTAGTGGTCTCGGGCTTCTTCGAGCAGGCCCCGGGCCACCAGCATGTCGGCCAGTTGCCGCTGCAGGAGCCATGGGGCGCCGGTGGGCGGCTGGGCCTCGGTAACTTCCCGGTAGACCGCGATGGCCTCGTCGTATCTGCCGCTGCGCAGCAGAGCCTCTCCGTAAAAGCGCTTGGCCTCCAAGGGGATTTCACCGCCGCTCGCTTTCAGGTCGTCGTAGGCGCTGATGGCCTGGTCGTACTGGCGCTGCTCCACCAGGCTGCGGATCCGCCCGGCCACTTCCTCTCGCTCGGCGGTCGTGACAGTCTGCTGGGCGTCACCGCTCAGGGTGTCGAGCAGGCGGCCGCAGTCGCTCTCCAGGTAGGAGATGTCGCTCAGCAGCACCTCAGAGACCTGCTGGGCCGGGGCGCTGCCCGTGTCGGCGATGCGGGCCCTGAGGGCGGCGTATTCGCGCTGGATCCCGGTGAGCCGCTCCATGCAGACGCTGGCCTCGCCGGCTTTGCCGGAGTCGAGCCGGTTCCAGGTGCCGGTGGTGTGCAGCTGCTGCCAGAGCCGGTATTTGTCGGTGACCACCGCCAGCCGCTGTTCGACAAGATGGCTGTGGTCGGCAACGGGCTCCGGGGGGGCTGGCGCCGGTTCGCTTGGCAACGGCGGTATGGCCTGCTCCCTGATGATTCCGGTTTCGCCGCTCCGCACGATGGGCGCCTCCCGGCCGCTGGCGGGCCGGGGTGGAGAAGAGGGGCGGCTGTCCGGTGGGTCGACGGTGACCGGCCGGGCCACCGGCGCTCCGCCGGGCACGACCGGGTAGCGGGCGGGGGGCGGGTAAGCCGGGGGCGGGGAGGCGCAACCGTGCAGCAGGGTTGCCAGCAGCAGGAGGGCGAAAGGTGTGCTCTGGGGCAATGGTCTGTTCATTCCGGAGTGGTCCTGGAATCTCCCGTGCCGATGGCTCCGGAAGGCTGAAAAAGGTAATGCAGCGTTACGGCGGAGTCCATGCGGCAGGGTTTGGGTGTGCTCTCGGGCGGTTGAAAATAGCTCAAGATACCAGGTGGTCGCCGCTTTTGTAAAGGGGCGGGGGAAAACCCTGGCCGTTGCTCTTTGTTCCTGCTCCCACTCAGGGCTCAGGTTGCCAGAAAGGCTGGAAAAAACGGCTGGGCTGGAAGTCACCCGTATTGGTGGCCACCCCGAAGGTCACCACTCTGGCTTCGCCGCCCCCCCAGGCCGGCATGCCGTTTTCCTGGTTGACCGGCATGGTGATCTGGCCGATGTCCGGGGTTTGCAGAGACAGTTCCACGGGGCGGGCGCTGATGTTGGCGGTGAAGGCAAGGTCCACCAGATCGAGGGCATCGACGAATGCCGGATTGTGCTGGATGGCCGCGGCGATCCGGCTCCAGATCTGCAGGGCGCCCTGGGCGCCGGAAATGCGGATATCCCGGTGCTTCATGGGTTGGTTGTCGTCAAAGCCCACGTAGGAGGTTACCGTGTAGCCGTCGGCGGTGGTGATGGAGCTCGTGCCCGGGGTGGGGCCAGGCACCGCGCCAGCGAAGGCCGAGTTGACGAAACGGTTGGCGGTGCCGGTCTTGCCGAGCAGGGGAAAGCGGATTTGCAGGCCGGCAAGCTCAAGACTGTTGTCCCGGGCTGGCACGGTGAACAGGACGTTTTCATGGGCGTGACGCCCGGTGCCGAAGCGGATGACGTTTTTCAGAATGTCGCTTGCGGCCACCACCGCCTGGGGGGAGAGGACGCGGGTGACCTGTGGCTGGTTTGCGGCGTAGAGTATCTGGCCGTTGTTGTCCTCGATCCGGTCGATGATGGCCAGGGAGTCGTCGCTCTCCCGGATGGCAAGGCCCGTGGTCAGCCCCTCGTAGGCCCGGGCGGTTTCCAGCAGACTGGTGACGTTGGAGCCCAGGGGAAAGGAGAGCACCGGCTGCAGGTCGCTTTCGATACCCAGTGCCCGGGAAAGTCCGATGACGTAAGAGATGCCGGCCAGTACCCGGAAATCCGGCAGTTCGTGGAGCACCTCCTCGCTGTAGGGCGGGAAGGCGGCAAGCCGGTTGTATTCCCGGTCCATGGCCCGTTGCAGGAGATCGAGGGTGGCGGCCCGGACCCGACCGCCGACATAGACCTCGTCCCAGGCAATGGCGGGGGCCTGGGGCTCGCTGGCGAAAACGTCGAAAAAGCCCCGGCTTGCCGGCGGCGGGGCCTGGTATTCGTAGGGGCTCATGGGCCGCCAGTTGGGAGGCAGGTTGTAGCCGTCGGTGAAGATCACGCTGCCGGTGGCGGCATCGCGGTAGAGCCGGCCGCCCGTGCCGTTTCCCGTACCGTTGCGCAGTTGCGCCAGCTCGTTGCGCAGCCCCTGAAAACGCAGGAAATTTCTGGTCAGGATGTTTTTCCGCAGCTCCAGTTCGTCCCGGGAATAGTCGCCGTTCTTGACGGCCTTCTCGCCTTCCTGCACGGTCATGGCCAGGTACTGGTCGAAGTCGGCGCCGTAGTGGAGTTTTTTCAAAAAATCGAGTTCCTGCAGAGCGCCGGCGAAGATGAGATCGGGTTCGATCTCCCGCACGGCGTTCTGAAAGGCGGCGCGTTTGAGGGTGGTGGCGTTGACCAGAATGCCGCGCCGGTCGCGGATCCGGGCCGCATAATCACGGTACGATTCGTCGTCGCGGCGGGCCAGGTCGAGATGGGTGAGAACTTCCTTGAACTGGGCCGGGGTGAGCCGGTCGCAGAGATGGTAAAGCAGCCAGACCGAGGCCAGGTTCTCGGATTTCACCCCGGCCCAGTCCATGGAGACAGTGGCGTGGGGGCTCACGTGGTCGGGGCGCGGGAAGTAGGCCTGGCCTTGGTAAATGAAGACGTCGCGTTCGTTGTTGAGACCGTCGAGATTGTTCCAGCCAAGCTGCAGGGCGGCGGCGTAGACCAGCGGCTTGATTGCCGAGCCCATCGGCCGCTTGGCGTCGAGAGCGCGGTTGTAGTAGAAATTCTCGACGCCGCCGATCATGGCTTTGATCTTGCCTTGTTTGAGAACGATGGCGCCGCCTTGGAGCCGGGGGTATTTTTCCAGGTCGAGCTGATAGAGACCGGTCTCTTCGTCCTTTTCCCCGAGGCTGACGTAGACCGTGTCGTTTTCCTTGATTTCGGCCAGCAGCAGCGGCAGGTCCCGGGCCGAGGCCTCGGCCCACTTGTTCTTGCGGTGCTTGACAAGAGAAGCGAGCAGATTTTGGAGACCTGCCTGGTCGATGATCCCGGCGCCGTCCCGCAGAGTGTTGCTGAACACCACCCGGATCTCTGGCGCCTTGCCGCCTTCGACCTTTTCCACCGTGCCGAAGAGAAAGGCGCCGGGCCGGGCCTCGATGTCGCCCCGGTAGGTGGCCGCCGCGTACTCCTGCTGCACGGTGGCGCGCTCGTAGCCCCGCAACAGGGTGTCCACGGAGGAAAGCTCGCGGCGCAGCGCGAAAAGCGCCTTGTCCTGCAGTTCTTTGTCCACCGTGGTGTAGATGCGGATTCCCGAGGTGGAGACGTTGTCGATGCCGTTTTCCTGCAGGGCTTCCTCCAGTTCGTCACTGCCCAGGGCTTGCTTCACCGCGTCCATCACGGTGTTCAGCGGATGAAACATCCGGCCGCGGTGGAAAGGGATTTCCTGGCCGGACCAGGTGGAGTGGGTGTCGGCGTCGATCATGCCGAGGCTCCGCATCTGGTCGAGCACATAGCGGGTGCGGTCGGCGGCCCGGCGGCGGGCTGCGGTCTCGCTCTCCTCGGTCTTCTGGATAAAGGGGTTGTAAGCGTTGGGGCGTTTGACGCTGCCGGCGATGAAAGCGCATTCCAGGGGGCTGAGGTCGCTTACATCCTTGTCGAAGTAGTAGCGGGCCGCCACCCCTAGGCCGTGACCGGTGCCACTCACGTAGAACTGGTTGGCGTAGAACTCGAAAATTTTCTCCTTGCTGTAATGCTGCTCGAGTTTCAGGGCGTAGAGGAGCTCCTTCAGCTTTTCGGGCAGCGAACGGTCCTTGCGCTTGAAGAGATTCTTGGCGGTCTGCTGGGTGATGGTGCTGCCGCCCTGGACGACGCGGCCGGCCCGCAGGTTGGCCAGCATGGCCCGGGCAATGCCTGGCAGGTCGACCCCCGCGTGCCGGAAGAAGCTGTTGTCTTCGGCGGCGGTGAGGGCGTTGATGAAATCTTTGGGGATCTGTTCGAAGGTGACATACTGGCGGTGCGCTTCCTGGAAGAAGACTCCGGCCATGTTGGTGCCGTCGGCGTAGTAGACGGGACTTTCCCTGGAAAGGATCTTCTCGATGTTGGCTTCGCTGATTTCCTGCCCCGGGTGAAGCACGACAAGCCAGTACAAAGAGGCGGCACCGGCCAGGAACAGAAGCAGGCCGGCCAGGAAGGCGGTGAGGAAGAGCTTGCGCAGCATAGTATTCTGGAAAGCGGCTTGAAGGGGAGCTGTGGGTCCGGGTGTGAGCCGGTCAGGCTGGTCGTTTTGTTCGACCCGTTGCAGTTGTCTGTTGCCGGACGCCGGTGACGAAACCGGCGGTCGGTTCGAGGCGGCGTCGCGGAACGCCCATTCTAGGGTACTTGGTGGCCAAGGGCAAGAGGGTTTTACCATATATTGGAAAAGATGGATCCGACGCCAGGCCGCAACAGGGTCCGGCTGGTTTGGGGCGTTCGGCAGAGCAAAAAAAACAGGGTGTCCCGCCGGCGGGGCGTTTTTTTCTTGCCTAGAAAGATCGGGGCATGGTAACTACTCTCAGCCGCTAAAGATTTTTTCTTCCTTGTTGGGTGCCCATGGATAAGCAGACGTCACGACTCATTTTTCCCGCCGCCAGCCTGATCCTGTTCTCTCTCCTCGGGGCCTGCGCGCCGCTTCAGCAGAACAGCGCCAGTGTTTCGGATTCTTCTTTTCAACATTCTGTTTTTGCAGAACAATCAGCTGAAGAGCAGGGCGGCGAAAAACTCTGTCGGGTGGATAATGGGTATGGCCTGGAGGAAGAGAGCGAGGCGGGGGCGGAAGCAGAGCCCGCCGAGCCCCAGGCAACCGTGGCCCAGGAGTTGGCGGATCTGGAAAAACTCGGAAGTTGGGAGGATCGGGAATTGGGCTCTCCCCAATACGATTTTCCTGTAGTCACCAACAAGCATGTCGAGTATTACCTCGATTTTTTTCAGAATCGGGCCCGGAGTCATTTCGAAAAATGGCTCTCCCGCTCAAACCGTTATCTGCCGATGATCCACGAGGAGCTCGCCCGCCAGGGCCTGCCCCTGGACCTCGCCTATCTCGCGCTGGTGGAAAGCGGCTTCAGCAACACAGCGGTGTCCTCCGCCAAGGCCACCGGCATGTGGCAGTTCATGGCCCCCACGGCCAAGGATTACGGCCTGCGGGTCGACCGCTACGTCGACGAACGGCGCGACCCGGTCAAGGCCACCAAGGCGGCGGTGTCCCACCTCAAGGACCTGCACAACGAGTTCGATTCCTGGTACCTGGCGGTGGCCGGCTACAACGCCGGCATCGGCACCATCCGCCGCGCCCTTGCCAAGTACGATACCCGTTCCTTCTGGGAGCTCGCCAACGAGGATTGTTTGCAGAAGGAAACCAAGCTCTACGTGCCGAAGCTCCTGGCCGCCATCATCATCGCCAAGAACCCCGAGAAATACGGGTTCAGCCGCGAGGGTGGCCAGCCGGTTCTGGCCTATGAGTACTGTGACCTGCCCGGCGCCGTTTCCCTGCGGGCGGTGGCCAAGGCCAGCGGCACCGACGAGGAGGAGCTCGTGCAGCTCAACCGGGAGTTGCTGCGCGGTGTCACCCCGCCGGGGGAATCCTCCTACCGGATCCGGGTGCCGGTGGGCAAGCGCCAGGTGGTGCTCGCCAATCTGGAGCGGGTGCGGAGCATCGCCAAAACAGATTTCAAGACCCATGTGGTGGCCCGCGGCGAGACCATTTCCGGGATCGGCAAGCGCTATGGAGTGAGCACCACCGCCCTGCTGAAGGCCAACAACCTGCGCGGTTCCTTCCTGTTGGCAGGCGAACGGCTGCGCATTCCGGTGACCGACACCGAGTACCAATTGCTTGCCCAGGCGACGGGCGCCGCCGCCAGCCACAGGATAGCACCGGGCGAGACCCTCTCCGGCATCGCCCATCGTTATGGTGTTTCGGCACGGGATCTGATGGCCATGAACGATCTTGAGAACGGCGGGAAAATCCGGGCCGGCCAGATCCTCGCTGTGCCCGGCCGCGCCGGGAGCCGCGCTGCCGATGCCTCCGGCGTCCCCGTGCTGGCGGCCAGCGGGGTGAAGGTCGCCAGGGCCGCGACCTCGGTTGCCGATGCCCCGCAGCTGACCGCGGCAAAGACCGTGCGCAAGGAAGAGCGCCGGCAAGAGGCCGAGGCCAGCTATGTGGTGAAGAACGGCGATACCCTGTGGGAGATCGCCCGCCGCTTCGATCTGTCCGCCGCCGATATCCGCAAATGGAACCGGTTGAGCGGCGACGCCATCCGCCCCGGCGACACCCTGCAGCTCCGGGCCGCCGCCGAAACCGGCCAGCGGCGGGACGCCTACTACGACGTGCAGCAGGGCGACTCCCTCATCACCATAGCCAGAAAGCACAACGTCACCCCCTCGGAGATCAGGCAGTGGAACAATCTCTCCGGTGATCTCATCAGGCCGGGTCATCGCCTGCTGGTGAGGATGTAACAGAGGGCGGAAATCCTCCGTCCCCCGGAGTCTGACAACAGTTCGCCGGCGGTTGTTCGCCGCCGGTTTTTATCGGGCAGTCGGCTTTTTTTCGAAGCCGCCACTGCCTGTTTTCTTTTATGGGTTCCTAAGAGGTCATGCTGGAAAAGGCAAGCGAAAGTCCTGGGGAAAAAGCCCCAGCGGTGGCAGCGCCAGCGCGCGAGCACGAGGATGTCCAGGTTCTGGAACTTGGCGGCCGTCGCCTTCTGCTGGTCGGCACCGCCCATATCTCGAAAGAGTCGGTGGATGTGGTGGAGCGGCTGATCCGCGAGGAGCGGCCGGATGCGGTCTGTGTCGAGCTCGACGAACGGCGCTACCGGGCGCTCCGGGAGCGGAAGAAGTTCTCTGCCCTGGACCTGAAGACCATCATCCGCAGAAAGGAGTTGAGCACCCTGCTGGTCAACCTGGTGCTTGCCTCCTACCAGAAGAAGCTTGGCTGCCAACTCGGCGTCATGCCCGGGGCGGAACTGCTGGCAGCGGCCACCGCCGCGGAAGAGCAGGGGGTGCCGGTGGTCCTCTGCGACCGTGATGTGAGGGTCACCCTGCGCCGGGCCTGGTACGCCACCAGTTGGTACAAGAGAAGCTATCTGCTGGCGTCTTTGCTGGCGAGCCTTTTCGACACCACCGAGATTTCCGAGGAAAAACTCTCTGAACTGCGCCAGAAGGACCTGCTCTCCGAGCTGTTGGCGGAGATGGGCGAGGCCATGCCGTCCATCAAGGAAACGGTGATCGACGAGCGTGACATCTATCTCGCCGAGAAAATCAAGGAGGCGACCGGCGACAAGATCGTGGCCGTGGTGGGCGCCGGCCATGTCGAGGGCATCAGACAGGCTCTGGCCCTGGACCAGCGTGGCCGGCTGGAGGAGATCAGTTCCATGCCGCCGCCGTCGAAATTCTGGAAGGTGCTGGGTTGGGGGATTCCCGCCCTCATCCTCGGTTCCCTGGCGCTGATCGGCTTCCGCCACGGTTCCCAGGCCGCCGGCGCCAATCTGCTTTTCTGGGTGCTGGCCAACGGCATTCCCGCCGCCCTGGGAGCGCTGTTGGCGCTTGCCCACCCCCTCACCATCGCCAGTGCCTTTGCCGCGGCGCCGGTTACCAGCCTGACCCCGGTCATCGGCGCCGGCTACGTCACCGCCTTCGTGCAGGTGATGGTGCGGCCACCGGTGGTCCGGGAGTTCGAGACCGCCCTCGAGGACATGGCCTCCCTCGGAGGCTGGTGGCGCAACAAGCTGCTCCGTGTTTTTCTTGCCTTTCTGCTGCCCGGTTTCGGCAGCATGATCGGCACCTGGATCGGCGGGGTGGAGATCGTTTCCAATCTTTTTTAGCTGGCCGTTTGCTGGGCGGGGAGGTTTTGCCTCCTTTTGCAGCCAGCGGGTGGTAACACCGAGTGTCATATTCAGCCGTGGAGGAATATATGGCGGCGAGCCCCAAGAAGAACAAAACTATCGTCCTCACCAACAAGCAGAACCGTGCCCTGCGCGGCGAGGGCCATCACCTTGCTCCCAAGGTCTACCTCGGCAAGGAAGGACTTTCCGCTTCGGTGCTGGCCTCCCTGGAGGCGGTGCTGGTGGCCGACGAACTGGTCAAGGTCAAGGTCGGCAACAATTGTCCCCTGGAACGCCATGAGGCGGCCGCCGAGCTGGCCGCCCAGAGCGGTGCCAGCGTGGTGCAGGTGCTCGGCAAGACCATCCTGCTCTACCGGGCCAACCCCGATCTGCCGGCGGACCGGCGCCGCCAGTTGCCCGGGTGAGCCTGGCCATGGCCCCGGCAATTGTCGAAAGGCTGCGGCAGGTTCTTGCCGCCCCCGGCCTCCGGCTCATGCCCTGCTGCTACGATGCCCTCTCGGCCCGGCTCATCGAACGGGCCGGCTTCGGGCTCACCTTCATGAGCGGTTTTGCGGTGGCTGCCGCCCGTTGCGGCCTGCCGGACACGGGGCTACTCTCCTCTGGCGAGATGGTGGCCCAGGGCCGCGACATCTGCGCGGCGGTGTCGATTCCCGTCTTCGGGGACGGCGACACCGGCTATGGCAATGCGCTGAACGTCAAGCACACGGTGCGCGGCTACGGGCGGGCCGGTTTTGCCGGGGTGATGATCGAGGACCAGTTGGCTCCCAAACGCTGTGGCCACACCCGTGGCAAACAGGTGGTGGACCGGGCCGAGGCCCTCCTTCGTATCCGGGCCGCGGTTGATGCCCGCAACGAGGAGAGCGGCCTGCTGGTGATCGCCCGCACCGACGCCCGCGCCACCCACGGCCTCGAGGAGGCGCTCTGGCGGGCCGAGGCCTTCGCCGACCTGGGCGCCGACGTCGTCTTTCTCGAAGCACCGGAGAGCGAGGCGGAGATGCGGCTCTTCTGCCGGCGGGTGAAAGGCTGGAAGATGGCCAACATGCTCGAGCAGGGCAGGACGCCGCTGCTCGCTCCCGCCGTGCTCGAAGAGATGGGGTTCAAGATCGCCGCCTACCCCCTTACCCTGCTGAGCGCCGCTGCCGGCGCCATGCAGCGGGCCCTCGACGCTCTCGCCGCCGGCCTCCCGGTGGAAGGGCTGGTCGGTTTCGGCGCCCTGCGGGAGATCGCGGGCTTTCCTGCTTATTACGCCGAAGAGGAGCGCTACGCCGGGGAGCAAATCCGATGAGCGGCCGCGACGAACTCTACCGGGAGGGCGGGGTGGCCTCGGACTTCGTGTTCAGCGAGCCGGTGGCCGAGGTCTTCGACGACATGCTCGACCGTTCGGTGCCCTTCTACCGGGAGGTCATTGCCATGACCGCCGGGCTGCTTGCCAGCCGCCTGCAACAGAGCGATCTGGTCTGCGATCTGGGTTGCGCCACCGGCGCCACTCTGCTGGTCCTGGCCCGTGACCTTGAAGCCCTCGACCTGCGCCTGGTTGGGGTCGACAATTCGCCGGCCATGCTGGACAAGGCGCGGCGCCGGGCGGCCTCCTACGGCCAGGCGGCACGCATAAACTTCCAGGAGGCGGACATCTCTTCCTTCGAGGCACAGCAGGCCGGGGCGGTGATCTGCAACTATACCCTGCAGTTCCTGCGGCCCATGCAGCGCGAGCCGCTTCTGCGACGGATCTGGCAGAGCTTGCGGCCGGGTGGCGTGCTCATTTTGAGCGAAAAGGTGATCTGCCACGACCCCCGTTTGAACCGCGATTTCATCGGCCTTCACCATGGATTCAAAAAATCCAGGGGCTATTCGGAGCTGGAAATCGCCCGCAAGCGCGAGGCCCTGGAGAACGTGCTGGTGCCTTTCTCGATCCCTGAAAACCTCGAGCTTGTCGAAAAAACTGGTTTTTCCTCGGTGGAATCGTTTTTCCAGTGGTTCAACTTCGCCTCCTTCGTGGCGGTGAAGTAGGATGGACCGTCTCTTCCTTGGTGGCGAGGCCGGCCCTCTGCTCGACGAGCTGCCCCTGCCCGACCGGCCGGCGTTGGATCGCCTGCTTTCTGAGCAGTACCGCTGGCTGGGCCAGGAAAAGAAGGGCTTTCTCCGTTTCCGCGAACCCGCCGAGGCGATGGCTTGCCGGCGCGCCCGGTTCCTCGATCTGGCCGGCTCTGTGGTGCGCATCGGCGCCGCCGCGGAGCTGGGCGTGGGCGAGCGCCAGGAGCTTGAAGAAAGACTTCGCTGTTTCATGCCCTGGCGCAAGGGACCGTTTTCAGTGTTCGGCATCGACATCGACGCCGAATGGCGGAGCGAGCGCAAGTGGGACCGGCTGCTGCCCGAGTTGCCGGAACTCACCGGCAAGCGGGTGGCGGACATCGGCTGCAACAACGGCTATTACATGTTCCGCATGGCCCACCATGAGCCACGCCTGGTGTTGGGTTTCGAGCCCTACGTCCAGCATTATTTCGCCTTCCAGGCCCTCAACCGCATGGCCGGGCTCGAAAATCTCGCCGTGCTTCCCCTGGGCGTCGAGCATATCGGCCTCTTTGCCGGCTGCTTCGATGTCATCTTCCTGATGGGCATCATCTACCACCGGCCTTCGCCCTTCGAGATGCTCCGCCAGTTGCTGGGCGCCCTGCGGCCCGGCGGCACCCTGGTGGTGGAAAGCCAGGCCATCCCCGGCGAGGAGCCGCTGGCCCTCTTTCCCAGGGACCGCTACGCCAAGGTGCCTGGCACCTACTTCGTGCCCACCGGCTCCTGCCTCGTCAACTGGCTGGAGCGGGCCGGCTTCACTGATGTGCGCCTGTTCTGCTCCCACCCCATGTCGTCCGCCGAGCAGCGGCGTACCGACTGGATGGGTTTCGAGTCCTACGCCGACTTTCTCGACCCCGCCGACCAGACCCGCACCGTGGAAGGGTATCCCGCGCCGCTTCGGGTCTTTGTGAAGGCAGCCCGGCCTGGCTGAGATCCGCCCTGCTGCGATGTTCGTTGACACAGGAGGGTAGGGCGGTATAGTGGTTCTGTTGCCGGTGGCGGTAACACGGCGATAAGAAAAGACGAACCTGGACCGGCCGGTCTTTGGCGCCGGCTCGCAGCGAGCGGGATACCAGCATGCCAGTCTACGAATACAGCGCCCTCGACCGGGGCGGCAAGTCGGTGAGCGGCATTCTCGACGCCGACAGTGCCGTGGCGGCCCGCCAGAAACTTCGGGCCGACGGCTTCTTCCCGGTGCGCATCCAGGAGAGCCAGGCCCGCAGCCGGCAGGAGGCGGCGGGCAGCCTGCTGGCCGGCCTGGTACGGCAGGTGAAGAGCGAAGAGGTGAACGTCGTCACCCGCCAGCTTGCCACCCTGCTCAACGCCGGTATTCCCCTGGTGGGGGCCCTCGACGTGCTCATCCGCCAGGCCCGGAACCGGGCCTTGAAGCGGGTGATCTCCCAGGTGAAGGAGGCGGTGAACGAGGGGCAGTCCCTGTCCGACGCTTTGGCCCGCTATCCCCGGCATTTTTCCAGGATCTATACCAACATGGTGCGGGCCGGCGAGGCCTCGGGCTCCCTCGACGTGGTGCTGGAGCGGTTGGCCGAGTTCGGCGAGCACCAGCAGGCGGTTCGCAGCCGCTTCAAGGCCGCGCTGGTCTACCCGCTGTTCATGGCGCTGGTGGGCTGCGGCGTGCTCTTTTTTCTCCTTGCTTCCGTTGTGCCGAAAATAACTGGTATTTTTGCAGAAATGCAGCAGGTGCTGCCGCTGCCCACGCGGCTCCTGATCGGGGTGAGCGATTTCCTCGGGCAGTTCTGGTGGGCAGTGCTGGTTCTCCTGCTCGCCGGTGCATTTGGCCTCCAGCGCCTGGTCCGCACCCGGGCCGGGCGCCGCCGCTGGGACCGGCTCAAGCTGCGGCTGCCGGTGCTGGGCCCCATCAACCTCAAAATCATCCTGGCCCGTTATGCCAGGACCATGGCCAGTCTGCTGGAAAGCGGCGTGCCCATGCTGGCCGGCCTGCAGATCGTCCGCAACATCGTCAACAACGTCCTGCTGGCCGAGGTGATCGACGAGGCGGCCACCGATATCCGCGAAGGGCGCAGCATGTCCGCCTGCCTTGCCGAAAGTCCCTGGTTCCCGCCGATGTTCGTGCAGATGGTGGCGGTGGGCGAGCAGAGCGGCGACCTCGAGGGTATGCTGAAAAAGACCGCCGAGGCCTACGAGCGGGAGACCGAGGCCAGCATCATGGGCATGACAGCGCTCATCGAGCCGGTAATGATCCTGGTGATGGGGGTGATGGTGCTCTTCATCGTGCTCTCCATTCTGCTGCCCATTTTCGAAATGAACCAAATGATCCGTTGAGCCCCTGCGGCCCGGTGCATTTGCCCACCGAACAGAGGAGAAAGAGTATATGATCGACGTCAACCGAAACCAGCGTGGCTTCACCTTCATCGAAATCATGGTGGTGCTGGTCATTCTCGGGGTGCTGGCCACCATCATCGTGCCGCGGATCTCCGGCCGGCCCGAGGAGGCCCGGCGGGTGCGGGCGCGGATAGATATCCAGACTTTTGAAACGGCGCTCCGGCTCTACAATCTCGACAACGGCCAGTACCCGTCCACCGAACAAGGGCTCGAGGCCCTGGTGGCGCCGCCCGCCGCCGGCATCCTGCCGCGCTCCTGGCGCGAGGGTGGCTACCTGGAAAAGGGTCAGGTGCCCAGGGACCCCTGGGGCAACGACTATATCTACATCAGTCCCGGCGAGCAGGGGGACTTCGATCTGCTCTCCTACGGAGCCGATGGCCAGCCCGGCGGCGAGGGCAAGGACGCCGACCTCAGCAACCACGACGTCGAGTAGGTCCCGGGATTTCCCCTATGCAAAGCCGCCGGTCGGGATATACCCTGGTCGAACTGGTCATCGTCATCGTGGTGGTCTCCATTCTGCTCCTGGTCGGCATGCCCAGGTTCCGGAGAATGCTCGCCGGTGACGAGTTGCACGCCACCTGCCGGGAACTCGTCGGCCTGGTGCGGTCGGTGCGCGAGCAGGCGATGGGGGGGCAGCAGGTCATGCGGCTGCGCTTCGATTTCGCGGCCAACCGGGTGTGGGTCGAGGGCCAGGGGGCGGAGACCGCCGATGGCCCCCAGGCCGTTTCCGAGTACCAGCCCGGTGAAGGAGTGCGGCTCCTCGACCTCTGGAGCCGCAGGGCCGGCACGGTTTCGGCGGGCGAGGCAACTCTTCTCTTTTTCCCGAAGGGCTATGTGGAGCAAGCGATCATTCACCTCGAGGATGAGGGCGGCCGGCGGTACAGCCTGGAACTCATGCCCTTCCTCGGCACGGTGGAGCTGCACGAGGGCTATCTGGGTTATGAGCGCTGAGAAAAGACCGCGACGGCAGGTCGTGCGGGGACCTGGCGGCTTCACCCTGCTCGAGGTCATGGTGGCCCTGGCGATGATCGCCATCGGTCTGGTGGCGGTCCTCGCCTCCCAGTCCCAATCTGTCTCCCTGGCCAACGAGGCGCGCTTCAACGCCCTTGCCGCCCTGCTGGCCCAGGACAAGATGGCGGAACTGGCCGCTGCCGCAGACCAGCTCGGTGGCGGCGATCAGGGTGATTTCGGAGAGGATTTTCCAGGTTTTCGCTGGCGCGCCGAGGTGAGCGAGGCCGGTTCGGATGAGGCGGGAGTTGCCGCCGGGCGTCTCAAACGTATAGAGCTCGAGGTGCTGGGGGGCAGCCGCGACCAGTTTCGCTTTTCTCTCCGCACCTACCTTCTGCTGGAAAAGGAGGGCGCATGACGACCCACCCCGGGAGCAGGGAGGCGGGCTTCACTTTGCTCGAGATCGTCATCGCCGTGGCCATCTTCGCGGTGCTCGCCGTCATTCTTTACTCTTCGTTCACCGGCACTTTCCGGGTGATCGAGGCCACCGAGGGGCAGGTGGCCCTGTCGCAGCGGGCCCGGGTGGCCCTGGAACGGCTCGGTGAAGATCTGGAGTCGGCCTATGGCATACCGCTGCCAGCCGTTGACGGTCCCGGCGAGCGGCAAGCCGATTTTCTGGGGGAAGACGAGACCATCGACGGCCGCGATGCCGACCGTCTCCGCTTTCTAACCCGCTCCCATCTGGACCTGGGTGGGATGCACGACGACGTTGGGCTCAGCACCATCGGCTACCGGCTGCAGGCGGCGGAGGAGGGGCGGTTCGTTCTGCTGCGGAGCCAGTCCTCGCCTTTTTTCGAGGAAGATGAAGAACGCACGGAACTGGTGGTCTGCCGCGACGTCGCTACCCTCGATTTCAGCTATTTCGACAGCGAGGGCGACGAACAGGCCGGCTGGGATCCCACCGACGGTGAGCCGGGTGCCTGGCCCCTGCCGAGGCGGGTGGCGATCCGCCTCGGCCTTTACAATCCGGCGGCGCCCGAGGAGCCGCCCAGGATCTTCCGGACTTCCGTCCTTCTGGTGGTGGAGCGTGCCCATGGGTCCTTCCCTGCTCCGTAACCAGCGGGGCATGGCCCTGCTGGTTACGATGACGGTGCTTGCCCTGCTGGTGGTTGCGGTTCTCGAGTTCAACCGCAGGATGCAGAGCGAACTGCTGGGGGCCGCCGGCCTGCGCCATTCCGTGCAGCTCGGCCATGCGGCCCGTTCCGCCCTCAGCGCGGCCCGGGCCGTGCTCGATGGTGCCGGCGAGGAGAATGACCACGATTCTCTGCGGGATGACTGGGCCCGGCCGGAAACCTACGAGTTTCTCGGAGACCTTTTCGAAGAGGGTGAGTTGCGGGTGGTGGTGAGCGATCTTTCCGGCCGCCTGCAGCTCAACGCCCTGATCGGCCCGGACGGCCAGTACAACGAGGTGCAGAAGGCGATGTTTCTGCGCCTGCTCACCTCCCAACGCATAGGGCTTGAGGGCGAGGAGGCGGAGGGGGTGCTCGACGCCCTCAAGGATTGGCTCGATGGAGACGACGAGGTGACCGGTTTCGACGGCGCCGAGGAGAGTTTCTACCAGGGGAAAGCGGAGCCTCACGGTTGCCGCAACGGCCCCCTTGCCTTTGTCGAGGAGCTGCTCCTGGTGCGTGGCTTCAGCCGGGAATTGTTGTACGGTTCCGGGGAGCGCGAGGGGATTGCCAGGTACGTCACGGCCCATGGTGCCGACGGCAGGATCAATATCAACACGGCACCGGACGGGGTGCTTCTCGCCCTGGCCGGCGAGCTCGACGACGACATGGTAGCCGACATGATAGCCTACCGCGGCGAGGAGAAAAGCGATCTGGGCAGTGCCGAATGGTATCGCAACGTCGCCTCGCTGCCGGCGGAGCTGGTGCTGCCCGCCGAGGTGCTGTCGGTGCAGAGCGTGTTCTTCGAGGTGGAGGTGGAGGCCCGCCTCGGTTCGGCGGTGCGCCGGGCCGTGGCTCTGCTCGGCCGCCGGACGGACCGCCGGACGGAGCTGCTTTCCTGGAAAATAATGTAGCATTTCGTGGCGATATCAAGGTATTGTGGGGATGTTTCGCCGTTTTTCGAGAAAGGCCGCAAACGCTCATTGCCACCGGATGTGACCGGCGATGGTTGGTAGAAGGACGCAGTGTTTGAGTTTTTCCTCACATGCCGAAGGGTTGAGGCCGGTGCCGAACGCCGGGATCATGGTGGATTGAAGAAATCATGCTGGGAAAAATTGTTGCCATCGACATCGCCGACGAGCTGGTCGCCGCCGTGGCCCTGCAGCGGAATCTGCAGGGGTTCGAGGTGGAGTCCGCCGCCGCTGTCCTGGTAAACGAAGAGGGCCCGCAGGCGGCTCTCGATCGCTTGCGGGGCCAACTGGACATGAAAAACGCCCAGGTAGTGGCCATGCTCGATCCCGCCGCCGTCTCTTTCCGCACCCTTTCCCTGCCTTTCAGCGACCTCAAAAAAATCCGTCAGACCCTGCCCTTCGAGCTCGAGCCCCTGGCCGCCCAGGCGGTGGAGAAACTGGTCGTCGATTTTTTGCCGGTGGCCTCCGGCGATACCGGCACCCGGGTGCTGGCCGCGGCGGTGGAACGCAGTCATCTGGCCGGCATGCTCGAGACCTTCACGGCCAGCGGCTTGCAGCCGCAGGTCATGGAACTGCGGTCCCTGCCGCTGGCCTCGGCTCTGCTGCGGGAGGAAGAGGCACCGGCCGATGGCCTTTGCCTCGATCTGGGCCTGCGCCGCGCCACCCTCGTGCTGTGGCATCGGGGCAAGGTGGCACTGGTGCGTTCGGTACTTATTGGCGAAGGCGGCCTTGGCCGTCTGCTGGACACGGCGCCGGACGGAATCGGCCTCGAGGCCGTCAGCGGCGAAGAGCAGAGTCGGGCCCTGGGGCGCCTGGCCCGCGAAATCCGGCTCACGGTCAACGGTTTTGCCGCCTCCGGGGTTGCCGATTACCAGCCCGGCAGGTTGTTTCTCACCGGCTGCGGCGCCCTGCTGCCCGGCATTGCCCGCCGCCTGGAGGCGGAGCTCGGCATCGCCTGCGAGTCCCTCAATCTTCTTGAGCGTTGCGCCAAAGGGCGTCTGGCCGCCAAGCTTCAAGGCTGGCAGCCGCGGCTCTTCGATGGCTGCCTGGCCCTGGCCCTGCGGGCCGTCCGCGCTGACAGCGGTTTCGATTTTTTGCGGGAGGAGTTCGAGCCGGCCTCGCGGCTGTGGCGTTTCGACCGCCGGCTGCGGCTCGCCGCCCTGCTGCTGCTGGCGGCCGGGGTGGTGGGGCTGGTCGATTTCGGGATAGGCCACTACGGCCTGGTGCGCCGCAATGTGGCCCTCGACCAGCAGCTTGCCTCCATTTTTTCCCGAACTTTTCCGGAGGTCACCCGGGTGGTGGACCCGGTGCGGCAGATGCGGGGCAAGATCGACGAACTGTCCAAGTCGGCGGTCAGTCTTCCCGGCTTTCGTGAGGACCGCAAGGTCCTCGACCTGCTGGCCGCCATCTCCAGCGCTGTGCCACCGTCTCTTCAGGTGGAGGTGAGCCGCATGGTAATCGACCAGGACGGGGTCCTGGTCAGGGGCACCACCGATACCTTCAACACGGTGGACAGCCTGAAAAAGGGGCTGGAGACGGCCGGTGTCTTCCGGGATGTGCTGATAACTTCGGCCAATCTCGACCGGGACGGCCGCCAGGTGCAGTTCGAGTTGCGCTTGCCATTGGGCCGTTGAGGGAAGAGAGGAAAAGAACCGGATGAAGCTTGCGCCCAGGGAGAAAAAAGGCATACTGCTCGCCGTGCTCGTCGTCGGCGCAGCGGCCCTTCTGCATTTCGGCGTTTTCCCTCTGCTGGAGTCGCGTGCCGGTCTGCGGCGGGCTATCGCCGCCAAAGAGCAATCGGTGCTGGAACTCCGGCAATTAAGTGCCGACTACCTGGCCCGCCGCCAGAGCTCCCAGGGCATCGAGGAGCGGTTGGCCCGCCGCGCGCCCGGTTTTTCTCTGTTCAGCTTTCTCGAACAGGCGGCGGGCGCCGCCGGGGTGAAGGCCAACATCAAGTACATGAAACCCTCCACCAGCCTCGGCCAGGGCAAGCTCACCGAGTCGGTGGTGGAGGTAAAACTCGAGCGGATCAGCCTCGAGCAGCTTGCCCGCTACCTCGAGCACATCGAGAGTCCCGCCGAGGTGGTGGCGGTGAAGCGCATCTCCATCCAGACCATGAAGGAGGGAAGCGGTGGCCTCGAGGTGGTGGTGCAGGTGCTTACTTTCCTCGACCAGGGGGCTTGAAAGAAGCCGGTGTTCGTTGCCGCGCCGTGGAGACCGTACCCGGATTTCGTGAGAACCATGCCAAGAACCGTGACTCTTCTGCTGACCCTTGTCGCCGCCGCCTTGCTCGTTTTGGCGGGGACGGACCTCTTTGTCCGGGTTCTCGGCCTGGGCTCCGGGAGCGAAGAGCGGGCCGCCCAGGAAGCGCCGCCCCCGGCTGCCGATTCTCTTTCGCCGGAACAGGCAACGGCCTCTGCCGGCAAGCAGGCCCTGCGTCAGGCGGTGGTGGCCCGCAATCTCTTCGGCAGCCAGCCTGCCCCGGTGGAGAACGGCGAGCCGTTGGTGGAGGTGGAAAAACTCGAACCCACTAAGCTGCGCCTGGCCCTGCTTGGCACCATCGCCGACCAGGATAACAGCGGCCGGGCCATCATTCTCGACGAATCCCAGCGCAGTCAGGCCCTTTACCGGGTGGGGGAGAAGGTGCAGGAGGCCGAGATCCGCGAAATCCTGCGCGGCAAGGTGGTGTTGCGGGTGGACGGCCGGGACGAGGTCCTGGAGATGAGCGAGAAGCCCTCGTCCGCCTCTCCGGCGCCGCTTAGGCCGCGGCCGGACATTGTGGCGCCGCCTTCGGTTCACGCGCCGACGGCTGGCCCCCAGGGAATGAGCCGGACCGAGATCGACCAGGCGGTGGGCAACATGGGGGACGTGCTCTCCCAGGTGCGCCTCAGGCCCTACTTCAGAAACGGCGAGGTGCAGGGAGTCATCGTCAGCCAGATCCGTCGCGGCTCGATCTTTGCCAATATCGGGCTGCGCAACGGTGACGTGCTCCAGTCGGTGAACGGCGTGCCGGTTGCCGGACCCGACGAAATAATGGCCCTGGTCGAAGGGCTGCAGGCCGGGGACCAGCTCGATATTGGCCTGTTACGGCAGGGCAGGGAAGAAACACTCAACTACACCATCAGGTAGGGTCATGCACCGTGAAGAATATGAAACGAACAGGCGGCCGGGGGAAGGGTTTTTTCGCTTCCGGCTCGTGGCGGAAAGGTTGCCGGCGGAAGGGCGGCCACTGGGCATGGTGAGAAAGCGGCCCGCACGGCGGCGCGGTCTGGCGGCGGGGCTGTTCTGCATCACGGCGGTTTTCCTGGCGTTGCTGTTTTCCGGCTCGATCGTCCGGGCGGTGCAACCGCCGCTGCCGCCGGAGGCCGTTGAACAGTCCGGGCTGGAGGCGATGCCGGAAGCAGACGCCATTCTGCCGGAGATCCCGGTGGAGCAGGGTGGGCCGGTGGAAATGATGCCCGGCCTCGACGAGGTGATGCCGGCCGGCGATGGCGGCAGTCACCGCTCCCTGCCCCGTTCCCTGCCCCGGGTGGAGCGCCAGCCGGCGGCCCCCGAAACCGGGCTGCCACCTCGCTCGGCTGACGGCAAGCAGCGCTACGTCACCATCGATTTCGACAACGTCGACGTCAATCTCTTCATCAAGTACATCGCCGAGCTGACCGGCAAGAACTTCATCATCGACAAGCAGGTGCGGGGCAACGTCACGGTGATCTCTCCCACCAAGATCACCGAAGACGAAGCGTACCGGGTGTTCGAGTCGGTGCTCGAGGTGAACGGCTTCACCACGGTGCCGGCGGGTTCCATCATCAAGATCGTGCCGGCGGTGGAGGCGCGCTCGAAGAGCGTGGCCACCGGGTTTGGCGAAGAGATCGGCGCCTCCGGCGACAAGGTGGTGACCCAGATCATCCCCCTGCAGTATGCCGATCCCGAGCAGCTCAAGAAGGTGTTCGCACCGCTGGTCTCGAAGACCGCCGTGGTCATCTCCTATCCCGCTACCGGCATGCTGATCGTCACCGATGTCTGGAGCAACATCCGGCGCATTTTGCAGATCATCAAGCAGATCGACGTGCCGGCGGTGGGCGACGAGCTGGTGACCATCGGCCTCACCCACGCGGCGGCGGCGGACGTGGCCCGCTCGGTGTCCACTCTTTTCGAGTCCGGTTCGGTCTCCCAGGTGCCGGCGGCGGCCCGGGCGGCA
>JBFHWX010000004.1:0-54982 GCA_041599275.1 Desulfobulbales bacterium
CAACTTTGTCTTTTAATCTCATGTTTTTTGGGGATTTGTTGGTTAAGTTGATGTTTAACGAGCATTAAATGCTCTCTGTTGAGGTCTTTGGTAAAGGACGTTGTTCTGCACCCTGGTAGTTAATATCCTCGCACCGCAGCGGGAAGAAAGATTCCGGCGGGGCATCGGCGGTTTCGGCGTAGCAGGCGTGAACACCTGCGTGGACCACCGTGGTCGAGAGCCGATATATTTCCTCGCTGGAAAAACCCTGGTCAGAGAGAAAGGCTGAGCTGAATCCATTTATATTGAGACATTCAGAATGGTTCTCGATCATGAAGTCTTCAATTTCATAGGCGAGGGAGAGATGCGGGCCAGTTTTGAAGCCAAGCCCAGCGGTGATATCTTTCATCACGTTGACCCGTTCATCCCCCTTGGCGATTGGCCTGGCATAGCCCGTAATCGAAGGAGTGCCGATGTTTTCCCTGTGATGAGCGATGATGATTTCTTCTATCGACATGCCGGCGTTACGGCGCTGCAATGCAGTGACAATAAAGGCGACTCCGTCATAAAGGGGGCCTACCCCGTACATCCTGGAGTCGGTTGCAAGGATTCCGGCACTGACCCCAGCCACGCAGGTACACCCCATGGTGCCGGCCAGGCTGCCGATCTGATTGCACCATATCCGGTGATCTGGCCAACTCATGCAGATGTAGACGGCTTCGACCCATTGGGTGAGCTCGGGAGGGGGAAGACGCCCGGTGGCATTGAGGAGAAGAACCTGAAAGAAGGATTTCTTGCCGGCCAGATCCTCAAGCAGCGAATACCCATGGCTGTGCACCGCTTCACCGATCACCCAGCCGCCCTTGCGGGAGAAAATTTTCCCTCTTAGCTGCTCCCAATAAGTAGTATCAGTCTCTACGGCACTTCGCTTCTTCGGCGATGACATAATTTTCCCCATCCACGAAGGGCATGGCGGTGATCGGCTTGTTGGCCATTTCGAGGCCATGGGCCAGGAGTCCCGGTGCGGCCAGAAGCTGGTAGATTCCAGCGCCGTTGCGGGGATGAAAACCGAGGTCACAGAGGGTGGCCGCCACCACTCCAGCGGTGAGCCAGCCCATATTATGGACTTTAAGTAAAGTGGCGGCCGAACCACCCCAACGAAGATGCTCACCACTGCCTTCCCGGGTGATCAGAAAGTCGGCAATGCGGTTGGGCAGTGGGTCGATGCCGCCAAATCGGCTGCCGAAACCGGCACCGAACCAGCGGTCGCCGTTGACGGGGTCGGCGGTCACGCCGGGCAGGGCAGCGAGAAGATCGGCAGGGGAGGATTTCCTGTTCTTGCGGATAAAGCGCATGGAATCCTCTACCTCCCGGCCGCCACCGTGGCTGCCGCCCAGCACGGTGAGGCCGATGGGCAGAATGTGACAGGTCTCGGTTTTGCCGATGCCGGCGTTCATGGCGGCACGGGTGGCAGGATGACGGGGACCGGGATTGATGAAAGCAATGAACAGGGCCTGCAGCAGTTCGCTCTGCGGTCTCGTTGGCAGCTCGCCCTTGAAGAGCAGAAAAACCACGTCGGTGAACGAGTACTCTCTCGAGGCCAGGATCTCCAGGAGATCATAACCGTGGCAGCGGCAGCCGGCGGCAAGATAGGGGTTTCCCGGGGCAGGCACTTCCTGCCAGATCCGGGTTGTCGTCCGTTTCGTAAAGTTGCTGTCGGTTCGTTTCTCTTCGCGCAGTCCGCGTCCCATGCGTCTCCTTTCCACGCCTCAGAACCGGCAGCGCAGGGCAAGCGAGATGCTGCGCCCCGGCAACGGGTAGTCGTCGATGATGTACGAACGGGCCGTGGAGGGTGTCCGCGCCTCGCTGTCGAACAGGTTGTTCACAGCCAGAGTGGCGTCCCAGTAGCGAAAGAGGTTATCCCGCTTCAAAACGAGATTGACCAGCTGGTAGTCGTCGATCTCTTCCCTGGTGTCGCCGGCGGCTCGGCTGCGGTTGCCGATCCAGAAGTATTGGGGCGCGAGTTGCCAGTCGGGCAGGAACTTCCACTGGGCCGAGGCGTAGAACTGCAGTTGCGGTGCGTCGGCGATGGTGGTCTCGAGCTCTTCGTCCCGGGACTGCTGGTAGGCCATGTTGGCCTGCAGCCGCAGGGAGCTCACAGGATCCCACTGGGTTTCGAGCTCGAAGCCGTAGCCTTTCTGGTCCTTGGAGTTCTGGGCGGTACGGCTGCTGCTGGGGTCGGCCGGGTTGTCGGGCTCGTAGTCGATGAGACCGTCGATGTCGTAGCCGAACAGGTTGAGGATGGAACGGAAGGCGGTGGTCGGCTGGTAGTCGAAGGCAAGCTCCAGGGTCTGGATGGTCTCCGGCTCGAGATTGGGATTGCCCTGGGCAGAGGGGTTGTTCTGCAGGAAGAGCTCGGAGAAGGAAGGCGGGCGGAAGGCCCGGCCGTAGAGAAGCTTGGTGGTGAGATCGTAACGGGTCTCCCAGACCAGTGCCAGCCGCGGATTGATGGTGGAGCCGAAGTCGGAATAATGGTCGTAGCGCATGCCGGCGGTGAATTCCCAGTTGCGGGCCAGGGACCACTCGTCCTGCAGGGAGAAGTGCCAGATGGTCCTGGTCTGGTCATCCATGAAGACATCCGGGCTGCCGGTGACGTCGATGAGAGTTCCGTCCACCAGGAAGAACCCGGGGGCTACTGGGTTGGCGAACAGGTTGGCCAGGGTGTAGTTCTTCGCCTCTTCGGTCTGCTCGTCAACGTAGGAGATGCCGGCGCCAAGCCGTAGCCGGTGCTTGGCAAGGCCAGCGTAGAAGAGAGTGGTGTCGAAGTTGTAGGTCTGTTCGACACCGCTGGGGTTGCCCAGCATGCCGTCGGTGAACTGGATGTAGGGTGGTCCGCCAGCGGCACCCAGGGCCAGGATGTGGCCGGCGGGGTAGAGGTGCAGAAAGGAATCGTCGCTGGCCCAGCTGTAGCTCCACCGCAGGTTGAGGTCGAGATCGTCGGCGACGAGGTCCTTTTTGAGATAGTTGACGTCGCCCAGGAAGTAGCCGCCGTCGAAGCTGTTGCGGGGCGCCAGCACGTTGGTCACCCCGTCGCCCATGCCGGCGTCGTTCTGCAGCCAGCCCCAGAAGCGCAGGGTCCAGTTGTCCTTGGACAGGCCCAGGTTGGCGTTGAGTATTTCGTAGGAGGTGTCGAGGCTGCCCGGTGCCAGTGAGGCTGCGGGCTCTGCGAGGGGGGTGTTGATCACTGCATCGAGAAAAGTCTGCAGATCAGTGTCGATCACCCGGTCACGGTCGCCGTCGCTGGTTTGGAACTCGAGGCCCAGGGCCAGGTCCCAACCGTGGTAGGTGGAGCCGTGCTGGGCCCAGCCGTCGTAAGCGGAAAAGGAACCGAGCCGACCGCCGAACTCGGTGCCGTCGATCTCGATGCCGTCCTTGGTGATCACGTTCACCGTGCCGGCAAAGGCATCGGCGCCGTGCACCGCCGAGCCGGGGCCGCGGATGATCTCGATGCGGGAGATGCTCTTCACCGGAAAGCGGAAGGCGTTGAGCTTGGCGCCGCTGTATACCTCGCGTACCGGAATGCCGTTCAACATGAAGAGCACCTGGGGGTTTACCCCGGTGTGGATGCCGCGGATGGAATAGATGCTGTTCAGGCGATTGATCGGCGAGGGGGCAACGTGCAGGCCGGGCACGGTCTCGAGCACCTCGTCGAGACTTGCCGCCCCCATCCGCTCGATGTCGGCGGCGGTGATGATGCTGGCCACCGCCGGTGCCTTGTGGATCGGCAACAGGCTGCCGGTGGCGGTGAGCAGCAGCCGGTCGGCCCGGTAGACCATCTCTTCCGAGTACTCCGAATCGAACATTTCCTTCATGCTCTGCATCTTGTCGACCTCACTCTGCGCGTTGGCCCGCGGGCAGAAGGCGAGGCTGGCGAGCAGGGGCAGGCCGGTGGCGGCAAGCAGGCGGTTCATGGGATCCTCACTGTGGTTGGCGCTGCGCGGTGTTCAGAATTTTGCGGATCTTTCGGGCAATATCGCCGGGATTGAAGGGTTTCTGGATAAAATCCGCAAGTTCGTCGGGCAGCAGTTTCTCGAGGTCGATGTCAAAGGTATGGCCGCTCATGAAAAGAAGTGGAAGGCCGGGTCTGAGCTTGCGGAGGGCAGCGGCCAGCTCCCGGCCACCGAAGCCGGGCATCACCACGTCTGTAAGCAGAAGATCGATGTTCTCTTGCTGCTCTTTGAAAAGGGCCAGAGCCTCTTCCCCGCCAGTCGCGTCTATAACTGTATACCCGTAATGCTCAAGGGAAAATTTAGTTATAAGCCGTACCTCATCGTTGTCTTCCACCAGCAGCAGAATTTCGTTGCCGCCCTCTACGACTTCAGGCTCTGTGGCCTTGGGCAGTTCCTTGCGGAAACTGGTCGCCCTGGGAAAATAGATGAAAAATGTCGTTCCCCTGCCTTCGCCACTCTCCACCACGATCTGGGCGCCGTGCTGCCGGGCGATGCCATACACCGTGGACAGGCCGATACCGGTGCCCTTGCCTGCCTCCTTGGTGGTGAAAAAAGGTTCGAAGATCTTCTGCAACTTTTCCTGGCTTATGCCGCAGCCGTTGTCGGTTACACTCATGACCACAAAGTCACCGCTGCGGACGGGGTTCTGGTCCACGTCATAGATGGGTCCGTCTCCCACCGTTTGGTTGCCGGTGGCCACCAGGATGGTGCCGGAGTCGCTGATGGCGTCCCGGGCATTGACCACCAGGTTAACGAGAATCTGCTCCACCTGGCCGGTGTCGCCGTCGATCAGCCAGAGGTCGTTGGCCAGGTCGAGACGCAGTTCGACGTTTTCGCGGATCAGCCGTTTGAGCATCTTGGTGAAATTGTCGATGAGTCCGTTCAGGTTGAGGTTGGTGGTGACCATCACCTGCTTGCGGCTGAAGGCGAGGATCTGCCGGATGAGCTCCGCCGCCTTGGCGCCGCTTTTCTCAATGATCCGCAGGCCGTCGGTCACCGCCTTGCTGTCGTTTTGGCGGGCCAGGCAGAGCTGGGTGTAGCCCATGATCGGGGTCAGAATGTTGTTGAGGTCATGGGCGATGCCGCCGGCCAGGGTACCCAGGGCCTCCATCTTCTGGCTCTGCAGATACTGGCTTTCGAGGCGCTTTTTTTCTTCCTCCTGGGCCTTGCGGTCGCTGATATCGCGGTCGATGCCGCGAAAACCCCTTACCTTGCCGTTTTCGCCTAAAACCGGCACGCCGCTCGATTCGACAAAGCCGCTGGTGCCGTCTTTTCGCATCGAGCGCCGCTCCACGCCCTGGTAGTCGCGGCCCTTTTCGATGCATTCATCGATGATGGCCCGGTAAGCGGCGGTGTCGCCGGGGTGGAGAATGGTGCTGTAGATATCGCGGCCGAGCAGTTCCTCGGGGGTGAATCCGTAGATGACCTCGCAGATCGGCGAACAATAGGTAAGCCGGCCTTCGGCATCCATCTCCCAGACCCAGTCGCTGGTGGTTTCGATGAGTCCGCGGAAACGGGTTTCCGAGGCATGAAGGGCGGCTTCGGTCTCTTCGATGGTGGTGATGTCCCAGAAGCTCTCCACGCACTGTTGGAAATTGCCCTTGTCGTCGTAGACCGGGCTGGCGCTCTTGACGATGGTGCGCTGGCGGCCGTCGCGACAGGTTATCCGCAGCTTGTAGTCGGTGGCCTGGGGGCAGGGCAGGGGGAAGGTTTCCTCACCGGAATAGCAATGGGGACAGGCGGAGGGAGCAAGGCGCTCCATGATGCAGCTCTTGCCGACCACCTCGTCGGCCCCGAAGCCGGTGATCCTCTCGGCAGCGGGGTTCCAGGAGGTGATGGTTCTGGCCTCGTCCACCGTGAAGATGGCGGCGGGCGTCGTCCGAAGGACGGTCTGCAGTTCGCGGCGCTGTTTTTTTTCCTGCCGGCCCAGTTGCCATTTGACCGACAGGGAGAGGGCGACCTGGGTCAGTTCCTCGGGGTCGAAGGGCTTTTTCAGATAAAGAAGCTTTTCCGGCGCCCCCACAGAACGCACGATTTCCGACCGGCTCCGGTCGGTATAGGCGGTGACGATGACGACTTCGAGATCAGGGTCGATGGCCCTGATGCGGGTGGCGGTTTCCATGCCGTCCCAGCCGGGCGGCATCCGGATGTCGATGAAGACTACGGAGAAGGGGGTGTTAGCTGCCAGTGCCTGCTCGACGAGCTGAAAACCGGCTTGGCCCTGGGAGGCGAAGTGCAACTCGTAGTCCGTCTGCTCCTCGATTTCTTCAGCACCGTTTTGCAGAATGGAGGCCAACTCCCGGGTCGAGACGCCCTGGGGGATGGATCCAGGGGCCAGCACGTCGCTGTAGACCTTCCAGATGCTTTTGTCGTCGTCAATGACGAGAAGACGTTTGTTGTCCATGCCCATCTAGCAAGTAAAACCGCACGGCCCTCTTTGGTGGCAGATGTATTGGGCCGGCCTCGGCAAGCCGCACTCTCCCGAATGCCGTTTGCCGTGCGCACCGAGGCCTCCTTCGGAAGCTTCAGTCTGCTGTGGGCACGGCCGACCGAACGGTCAGGAAGTTGAGGTTGCTCTGCTGGTTGGTGAAAAAATCGGTTTTTTCGTTGATCACCCTTTCCATTGTGATCAGTACTCAAGCGATATGTAATGAAAAAAAGGGAAGATTGCAAGAAGATAATTTTTCCTGATCAGTGTCACGCTGTGGTAGTACCAGGGGGAGGGTGGAAAAAGAGCGACATCTTCTGTATTTTGTAGTCATATCGACAAGTTACGGCTGTTGTGCAGGGTCGGTTTGAGGGGCTGCCGGCAGATGCACGGTGAATTCGGCGCCCAAACCAGGCCCTTCACTGCGGGCGGTGAGCCTGCCGTTGTTGGCGATCAGGTAGTTGGCCGAGGAGTGCAGCCCGAAGCCGGAACCGCGGGTCTTGGTGGTGAAACCGAAGTTGAAGAGCTTTTCGCTGGCTTCTGCGCTGAAGCCTATGCCGGTATCCCTTACAACAACGACGACCTCGTTCTGGGGGGGCTCTTCGAGCCGCGAGACAATGGTCAGCTGCTTGAGCTCCCTGTCGCTCTGTTCCATGGATTCATAGGCGTTCTTGATGAGGTTCACCAGAATCTGCATGAGCTTCGGTTTCTCGATTCGCACCGAGGGGACCTCGCCGAGGTGGGTGGTCACCTCAATCTCCCTTTTGCCCAGGGCGTCCTCCAGGAGTTCGAGGGCGTCGCGGATGATTTCGTTGACCGCCACCGTTTCCTGGCTGCCCGCCAGGCGGGCATAGCGCATCTGCAGGTGGATGATGCTTTCGATGTGCTCGTGCTTGTCGGCGATACGCTCGGTTTCGCTGACGAACCAGGTGTATTCTTCTTCGATGCTGCGGGGCAGGAGTTCGACGACCCGCAGCAACTTGGTCTTCTCCTCATCGTTCGGGGGGGTGGTGCCCGAGAGAATACCGTTGATCTGGGTCATTATCCGGGTGATATGACGGCGAACCGGGCTCTCCCTCAAACGCTTGGCCAGCAGGGTGTTGCCCACCTTGGCAGGAGTGATGGCGTTGCCGATGTTGTGCAGGATGCCCACCGCCATTTCGGCCATGCCCGCTTCGTGAGCCTGTTGCAGCAGCTTTTCCTGGGCTTCCCGCAATTCCCTGGTCCGCTCGTCGACTTTTTGCTCGAGCAGATCGCGGGATTCTCTGAGGCGTGAAGTCATCTTGTTGAAAGCCTCGGAAAGTTCGTAAAATTCGTAGCAAACCAGGCCCTCGTGCTGGATGCTGCTTTCCAGATCTTCCCTGGCCACCCGCCTCACTCCGTCACCGATGACTGCCATGGGGCGCAGAAAGCCGCGGGTGAAGAAAAACGCGATGAGGGTTCCCAGGGAGAGAAAGACGAAGGTCATGGAAGCCAGGTAAATCTTGAACTGCTTGAGTTTTCCAGCCCATTCGGTGCGGGTGGTCTCGATCTGCCGGTGGTATCTGGTGAGGGAGTAACCGCAGCGCAGTACTCCCCAGAGCTTGGCGCCGTTGTAGAGTGGCGTCACCGCTTCCATCACCGCCGGCTCCCCGGAGTCTTGGGCAGGAACCTCGAGGAAACGGCATTCGAAGGCGGTGTCGGTCTCGAGGATGAGTTGAGGAAAGGAGGGCAGCAGGGAGATGGCCTGGATGTCGACGGGACCGTCGAGTTTCAGCCCGTTTTTCACGGGATTGGAGTGGGCCACGGCAATGCCGTTGGTGTCCATGATGATGCAGTAGGCGATTTCCGGGTCATTGTCCGCAACCTGGGTGGCCAGCAGGGCGAGAAAGGAAAAGTTGAAGCCGGCGATGGCCTGGTTGGCGCTGAGGGCAATGGAGCGCACCAGGGAAGCGCTGCGGGTTTCCAGTCCTTCCCGCATCTGGTTGATGGTGCGGTTGAGCTGCAGATCCTGGAAATTTTTTCCTTCGTTCAGAAAGAGAATGCTGATCGCCGGAAACAGCAGGAACAGCAGCACGAAATTCATGCAGATGAAGTAGGCCAGGATGGACGGCCGCCATTTGAGAAGAGAAGGGCCGGATTTCCTGGCGGCGGACAATTCCGTGTTTGTTGACGGTCCTCTGTCCGTATCGGTGGGAGGCTGCGTGTTGGTGGTCGAGGGCGGAGGGGTCATTCGACGATTTCGCTGGCCATCTCAAGAGCGGTGTCGCTCAGATGCAGCCCGATCTTGCTGGCTGTCGTGGTGTTGAGGAACAACCGGGTGCCAAGGGGGGGCATGACGCCGACCCGGGCAGGGGTCTGCCGCTGGTCGAGAAACCCTTTGGCCAGGGCCGCCGCCTGCAGGCCGATGTTGGCGGGATCAGGCTCCACCGAAAGCAGGATGCCGAGCTTGGCGATGTTTTCCGAGTGGCCGATGCAGACGATCTGGTCCTTTATGCACCTGTCCTCGAGCCAGGAAATGTTGTCGATGGTGTAGAACACCGGGTCGTTGAGTATCCAGAACCCGTCGATTTTTTCGGAGAGTTCCTTGTAGGTCCGGCGGAATTCTCTGGGGGTTCCCACGGTCCTGTCGTCGATCTCGACGCCGAGGATTCGGGCGGCATTTTTTATCTTGAGGACAATCTGCTGGGAATATTCTGAGCTGTACACCAGGCCGATGCGCTTGACCTCCGGGGAGACCATGAGGAGGTTGGCAAGCTGGGTGCCGGGGTCGACGTTGGCGTCGATGCCGGCAATATTTTTCTGCTCGCCGGGAACGACGTATTTTTCCCAGTTGAGCACCATGGAAAAGATAACCGGGATATCCTGGCGGTCAGCGGTCCAGAGTTTGGCCGCATAGGCGGCTTTGGCGCCCAGGGCGAAGATGACCGAGGGTTGGGAGGCGAGAACCGCTGTCATCACCACCGGGGCGTTGCCGATATCCCCTTCCAGGTTGAAGGTGGAGGTGGCACCACCGAACTCATCCTGAAAATACCTGGTGGGCCTTTGGTAGGCCTCTTCGCGGTCACTCAGGAGTATGGCCACCGAAGGCGTCTGCGCCATGGACGGCCCCACCAGGGCCAGCAGCAGGAGACAGGCGAGGAGGGGAACAAAGCGTTTATTTCGAAATATCTTTCCAGTCATCGATGTGAAGCATCTCAAGTACGTTATTGCCGGGAGCCTTCTGGGGAATGCTCAGAAAGAGATTCTTGGCGGCCCGCAACTGGTCGGCGGAAATTTTGTCTTTGACGTAGCAGAGGACAGGGTTGGGGATCGGGGCGGTTTCTGCCAGCGGCCTGACCAGCTTGACCAGGTTCGGATTCTGGATGGTCATCGCCTCCAGGTTGGTGCGCGAAACAAGAGCGAAGTCGACCTGCTGCAGGGCAAGGGCGAACAGGGCGTCGGAATCCTTGGGAACGTGGATGATGTTCAGGCCGTTGGCAGTCTGGCCGTTTTCGGCAAACAGGATTTCATTGAGCAGTTCGACTTCGGCGGGCCCCAAAGGGGTCATGGCCAGGGATTTGCCGTTGGTCGTTGCCGTATCACCGCTCTGCTCCTGGGCTGTGAGCAGCACTTTCCGGTAGGTGTCGGAACCGCGATGGACGGGGCGCAGCAATGGCTGCAGGTTGTGTTGCTGCTGGTGGCGCTGGAGAAACCAGTCCGGCACGAACAGCAGGCCCGGCTTGCTCTCGGTGAACTGCTTCTGGAAATCGTTCAGATGAGTGAACGATTGAAAGGAGACGGGAAATTCGAGCAGGGAAAGAGTGCTGTCCATCTCCCGCTTGAGCCGAATGGGGTTGCTCTGGGAGGAATCGGGGTTGAAAAAAAAGAAACCGATGGTCTCGGACTGGGCAGAGCGCGGAGTGCAGACGCAGGTAAAAGACAGGGCGGCCAGGATGAAGAACAGCCGCAGAAGCCTTGCCTGAATGTTTCGTGCTGAAGTCACCACAGAGTCTGCCGACGCTTCCTGTTTGATGATGGCTGGGCTTTGCCGAAAACGGGGGGGCTGCTCGGGGAAAGAGAAAGTGGGCTGGGGAAAACAGCCCTCATCCTGAACATTGGCTATTTTTTCTTTATTTCACAATGGTTGCCCCGGACCCCCAGAATGTTTCCTACATTCGAACAAGCCAGGCCTTTTGTCAAGCATAAATTGGCCGTCTCTCTCCTGCTTTTCCCTTGCCGGAGAAGGTGCGGTTCAGTATTTTGCTAGCCTGCCGTTTGCGTTGCTCCGGATCTGCGGGACGGTGCCTCAAGTTGGCTTGTCATCAAGGAGGTTGATGAAAAATGACAGATTTCGTTCAGGTTGTAACCACCGTTTCAACGCGGCAGGATGCCGATCGTCTGGCCAGGCTGGCGGTGGAGGCGCGGCTTGCTGCCTGCGCCCAGGTTCTCGGGCCGGTCAGCAGCACCTATCACTGGCAGGGCAAGGTGGAAAGCGCCGAGGAGTTCATGGTTGTCTTGAAGAGTTCCGCCGGTCTCCAGGAGCGGCTCCGCGCCGCCCTGGCCGCCCAGCATCCATACGATGTTCCGGAAATTCTTTCCTTTGCCGTTATGGCCGGCAACCGGGCCTACCTCGACTGGATGGCGGCGGAGCTTGAAGGGGGAGAAACGGAATGAGCAGCCAGCCCGAAAACGGCAAGCGCAGCGGCAGGCGGCGGCCCAAAAAGGAATTCCAGTGCCATTGCTGCGGCGCCAAACCACCATTCTGCTGGAGCTGCCCCTGCGGTTTCCAGATCTGCGACCCTTGTTTCCAGGAGAACAAATGGGGCATGAGCAACGGTCCCACCTGGATCTGCCCCGATTGCGGGCAGATCAGGATGATGTAGTTTTCCGGCAGTCCGCAACCATTAGATGATGGAGCAACGGGAGGTTGCCAGCGCCTGCGGCATGACGGGCACTTTTTTCGAGCAACCGGTCGAGGAAGTCCACCGCTCCCGCAAAGGCCTTTTCGTGGCAACCGTAGAGAAGGTGGCAGGCGGTGTAGGCCGAGGCGAAGGTGCAGCCGGTGCCGTGGGTGTTTCTGGTCGTGCGGCGCGGATGGGTTCGGGAAACCTTCAGTAGCGTTCCATCCGCCCGCTGTCTGACGAGCAGGGTGTCCTCGACGCTGGCTTCGGTTTCTTCCAGATGTCCCCCCTTGACGACCAGTGCTTCGAGATTCAGGTGGTTTTCGAGCAGGTGTGCGGCTGCCTCCAGGGCCTCCTGGCGGTTGGTGACTGGGTGGCCTGCCAGCACTTCCAACTCGTGGCGGTTCGGGGTGAGGACCGTTGCCAACTTCAGGAGCCCGGTGCGCAGAGTCGCCGGCAGACCGGCAACCGCCAGGGCGTCTCCGGTGGAGGCCCGGAGCACCGGGTCGTAGACGATCTGGCCGGCAAAGCCGGCAAGGGCTGCGGCGATGGCCTCCGCCACCCGGGGTTCGCCCACCATGCCTATTTTGATGTGAGTGACGGGCAGGTCGTCGAGCACCCTGCCAATCTGCTCGGCCACGAATTCCGGGGAAACCGGCACCACTCCGCTCACTCCCAGGGAATTCTGGGCGGTGAGGCAGGACACCGCCGCCCCGCAGGCAACGCCGAAGAGAGTGAAGGTCTTTATGTCGGCCTGGATACCGGCCCCGCCGCTGGGATCGGAGCCGGCAATGGTGAGGGCCATGGAGAAGGGGGGAATCGAATGGTCTGTGGGGGGCATCGTTCTGGACAGGAGGAAGTAGGTGAGGGGCGATTTTTTCTGTTGCCGTCTCTTTCCGCAAATCTGTTTGGCAGAAGGCAGGATAGCCGTAATTGCGGGAAGGCGCAATGAGCGACCAGTGGTTTCGGGAAGTGATGAGGTGGAGATTTAACTGTTGTCGCACCACACCATCTTGTGTATATAACCGGATGCGTGACAATATGTTGTGTTTCCGGCCGGCGTTCCCGCTCTGTCTTCCTGGGGAGCGAGCCGGGCGGAGCCGAGAAGATTGGAGAAAGAACGGGATATGAACCAGATGGCGCAGGTGTACGACGAGAGCAAGATCAAGACCCTCTCCTCTCTCAAGCATATCCGGCTGCGGCCGGGCATGTACATCGGGCGGCTCGGCAACGGTTCCAACCCCGACGACGGCATCTACATTCTTTTAAAAGAAGTGCTCGACAACGCGGTGGACGAGTTCATCATGGGGGCGGGCAAGCGGATCGACGTCGCCATCAGCGCCGCAGGGGAGGTGCGGGTAAGGGATTTCGGCCGTGGCATCCCCCTGGGCAAGATCGTCGACTGCGTGTCGACCATCAACACCGGCGCCAAGTACAACACCGATGTCTTCCAGTTCTCCGTCGGCCTCAACGGCGTCGGCACCAAGGCGGTGAACGCCCTTTCCGAATGGTTCCGGGTAACGAGCTACCGGGACGGGCAGTTTGCCTCGGCCTCTTTCGAGCGTGGCGTGCTGGTGGGCGAGGAAAAGGGCGAGACCGGGGAGAAGAACGGCACTCTGGTCGAGTTCCTGCCCGACGGTGAGATGTTTCCGTCCTTTTCCTACGATCCCGACTTCGTCCGCACCCGTCTCTGGCGTTACGCCTATCTCAACGCCGGCCTCAAGCTCTATTTCGACCGGGAGCGCTTCTATTCGGCCAACGGCCTGCAGGATCTTCTGGCCGTTGAAATCGATGGCAACCAGCTCTACGAGCCGATCTACTTCAAGACCCCGACCCTGGAATTCGCCTTCTGCCACACCGATTCCTACGGCGAAAACTATTTTTCCTTCGTCAACGGCACCTTCACCAACGAGGGCGGCACCCATCTCTCCGCCTTCCGGGAGGGCATCCTCAAGGGGGTCAATGAATTCTCCAACAAGAAATTCAACGGCCAGGACGTGCGCGACGGCGTGGTCGGGACATTGGCGGTGAAGATCAAGGACCCGGTGTTCGAGAGCCAGACCAAGAACAAGCTCGGCAACACCGAGATCCGCAGTTGGATCGTCAGCGAGGTAAAGGATTTTCTCAGTGCCTATCTTTACAAGCACACCGATCTCGCCGAGGTCCTGCTCTCCAAGATCCAGCAGAACGAAAAAGTCCGCAAGGAACTGCAGCATGTGCAGAAAGAGGCCAAGGCCAAGGCCAAGAAGGTGGCCATCAAGGTGCCCCAGCTGCGCGACTGCAAATACCATCCGACAAGAGAAAAACCCTCGTCGCCGGGCCGCGAGAACATGATTTTCGTCACCGAGGGCCAGTCGGCCGCCGGGTCCATCGTCTCCTCCCGGGATCCCATGACCCAGGCGGTGTTTTCCCTGAAGGGCAAGCCGATGAACGTGCTCGGTCAGAGCCTGCCTCTGCTCTACAAGAACGACGAACTCTACAACATCATGTGCGCTCTGAACATCGAGGATTCGGTGGGCAACCTGCGCTATGACCGGATCATCCTTGCCACCGACGCCGACGTCGACGGCCTGCACATCCGCAACCTGCTCCTCACTTTCTTCCTCCATTATTTCGAGGCCCTGGTCAAGATGGGCCATATCTACATTCTGGAAACTCCCATCTTCCGGGTCCGCAACAAGAGCGAGACGATCTACTGCTATTCGGAAAGCGAGAAGGAAGCGGCTTCGAAAAAACTTGCCGGGCGCGGTGACCGGCGGGTGGAGATCACCCGCTTCAAGGGCCTCGGTGAGATCTCTCCCGCCGAGTTCAAGCAGTTCATCGGCGCCGACATGCGGCTGCAGAAGGTGACCATAGACAGCCTGAGCGAGGTTTCGAAGATCCTCCGGTTCTATATGGGCAAGAACACGCCGGAACGCAAAAACTACATCATGGAGCACCTCGTGTGATGGAGCAGCCAGCCAGCCAACCGGGCAAACTGCACCGGCTTTTCGACACCAATTTCATCGAGTACACCTCCTACGTCATCAAAGAGCGGGCCATACCCGACATCAACGATGGCTTGAAGCCGGTGCAGCGCCGCATCATGCAGACGCTCTTCAATATGGATGACGGGCGTTTCCAGAAGGTGGCCAACGTGGTGGGCGAGACCATGAAGCTTCACCCCCACGGCGACCAGTCGATCTTCGCGGCGCTGGTGAACCTGGCCAACAAGGATTACCTGGTCGACCGCCAGGGCAACTTCGGCAACATCTTCACCGGCGACCAGGCCTCGGCGGCCCGTTATATCGAGAGCCGGCTCTCGCCGCTGGCCCGCGAGACCCTGTTCAACAAGGACCTCACCGAATTCGTCGATTCCTACGACGGCCGGATGCAGGAGCCCGTCACCCTGCCGGCCAAGATCCCGCTTCTTCTCCTGCTGGGCGCCGAGGGTATCGCCGTGGGCATGGCAACGAAGATCATGCCCCATAATTTCTGCGAGCTGCTGCGGGCCCAGATTTCCATCCTGCGCAACGAGCCTTTCGAAATACTGCCCGATTTCCAGAAGGGCGGGATGCTCGACGCCAGCAACTATGCCAAGGGCAACGGCCGCCTGCGTTGCCGGGCGAAGATCGAGGAACGCAACGACAAGACCATTGTCATCACCGAAATTCCATTCTCCACCACCACCGAAAGCCTCATCGAGTCCATCGAGCGGGCGGTGCGGGCCGGCAAGCTGAAGATCCAGTCGATCAACGACTACACCGCCGAGCAGGTCGAGATAGAGATCAAGCTCTCCCGCGGCATTTACGCCGAGGACACGATCCAGGCGCTCTATGCCTTCTCCGACTGCGAGGTGTCCATCTCCCCCAGCCTGACCCTGATCATGGAGGGCAGGCCCCGGGTGATGGAGGTCGACGAGGTGCTGCGCTACAACACGGCAAAGCTCACCGGGGACCTCGAAAAAGAGCTGGAGATAGAGCTCGGCAGGCTGCAGGACAAGCTGCACGCCCGCACCCTCGAGCAGATCTTTATCGAGGAACGGATCTATAAAGAAATCGAGGAATGTACGAGCTACGAGCTGGTGGTAGACACCGTGGCCCAGGGGCTTGCGCCTTTTGCCGAGCGGTTGCTGCGGCCGGTGGTCCGGGAAGACATCGAGCGGCTTCTTGAGATCCGCATCAAGCGCATCTCGCGCTACGACATCGACCGGCAGCGCCGCGAGATCCAGGAACTCGAACGGGCGATTCGTAAGATCAGGAAGAGCCTGAAGGACATGGTAGGCTTTACCATCGGCTACCTCGAGGACCTGCTGGCGCGATACGGTCACCACTATCCGCGCCGCACCACCCTGACCTCCTTCGACGAGGTGGAAGTCCGCAAGGTGGCGCTCTCCAATCTCACCGTCGGCTACGACCGGGAGTCGGGGCTTCTCGGCCACCAGGTGAAGCCCTCGGAGGATTGCGCAATCGCCTGCTCGGAGTACGACAAGCTGCTGCTCATTTCTTCCTGCGGCACCTACAAGGTGATCAACGTGCCGGACAAGGTGTTCGTCGGCCATGACCTGCTGTGGGCCGACAAACTCGGCGACCAGGAGCTCACCTTCAACATGCTCTACCGCGACGGGGCCACCAACCATTCCTTTGTCAAGCGGTTCGTCACCCCGAAATTCATCCTCGGCAAGGAGTACCGGCTCTTCAAGGAACACAAGAATTCCGTTGTCCAGTTTCTGAATACCGGCCAGGGGGTTGGGCTCCGGGTCTATTTCGTGCCCCTTGCCAGGGCCAAGAAGCATTACACCAACATCCTCTTCGACGATTTCTTGGTAAAGGGCACCAGCGCCATCGGCAAGAAGCTGGCCAGCCGGGTGGTGCGGAAATTCGTCGAGATGGAATCCGCCACCGCCGAACCCGCCGGGGAATCTTCCGTAATTCCTGGACTTTTCGAAGGAAAGACGAAGAACGAGCCATCTGCTTGATTTTTTGTTCCGATTCGTGTATAAACCTCCACCATGAATCGAGACTCGCGCGGATTAGACCAGAGCCTTGAGCCGAATGCCGCAAGCCAGAGCGGCATTTTTGTTTTCGGCACCAGGAAGATCGACAGCAGGCTGATTGCCGGCGGAGCCCTTGCCATCTGCCTTGGACTTGCTGTGTTGTGTGGCATGTCCTTCGAAAAGATGGAGCGCCCGACGGAGCAGGCCAATTCCGGGCGGCAGGCTGTTCCGGGCCTGGAGGTGGCCGCCATACCGGCTCCTGCTCCCCTTCTCCTCGAAGCGCCACCCAAGGCGGCAATCAGGGAGCGTCTCCAGGAGCACGTCACCATCCTCAAGCGCCTTCAGCTCTGGGATGTCAAACCCGGGGCCACTGTGCCCTCCGTCACCTTCGGCTCCTTCCCGGTCAACATGAACCTGGTGGAGGACGTCTCCCTCAAGAAGAAGATTTTTTTCAACACCCTGCTTCCCGCCGCCCTGGTGGCCAACAAGGAAGTAGAACAGGAGCGGGAGTTTCTGCTGTCGATCCTCGGCAAGCTCGAAGGCATGCCCCGTTTTCTCGAGTCGACCGAAACCACTTCAGTACTCTCCAGCGACTCCTGGCAGGAAGACTTGACCCCTGCCGAAATAGAGTTTCTCTCTTATCTCACCGATAAATACCGGACCATGGACACCGAGCGGCTGCTGCGCCGGGTGCAGCCGGTGCCGGTCAGCCTGATGCTGGCCCAGGCCGCTCTCGAGTCCTCTTGGGGCGGTTCGCGTTTTGCCCGGCTCGGCAACAACATCTTCGGTATGTACACCTGGGGAGACGAGGGCATTGTCCCCGCCGGGCGTGAAGACGGCAAGAGCCACCGCTTGCGGGTCTACGACTCCCTGGTGGATTCCATGCGAAGCTACGTCCTTACCCTCAACAGGCTGCAGGCCTACGAGCAGCTGCGCACCCTGCGCGAACAGACCCGCAACCCCCTGACCCTGGCCGAGGGGCTGGAGTTCTACTCGGAACGGGGTCAAGAGTACATCGCGGACGTGCAGCAGATGATCAGCTACAACTCCCTGCAACGTTACGACAACCTGCAGCTCGGCGATCGCCTGGCCTCCTCGGAAAGCATGCTGCCCTAATGCCCCTGTTTGGTTAATACCGTCACACAATTGTTGGTCCTCGCGCCCCCTCGCTGTGTTGCGAAAAGTTCGACATAACGCTGCTATGCCTTCACTTCTGTGCCTCGCGATGCGCCACGATGTCTCAACAATTCCCGGTCGCGATTAACCGCACAGGCACACTGGGATTCCCGTTTCCTTACCTTCTTATCAAACCACTCTTCCTTCTCCGCCGGAGCGCGTTCGCCATGCCCTATCTGAAGGTGTGTCAATCCATCGTCCTGCTCTTTCTCGGGCTGCAGCTTCTGCTGCAGCTCATCGTTTTTCCTGGCCCGGCCATTGGTTCAGGCCTTGAGGGCAGCGGCTCGACGCCGCGGGTCACGGTGCTCATCTACCACCGTTTCGGGGAAAGCCGTTATCCCTCCACCAACGTTTCCCTGGAGCGCTTTGAAGAGCAGATGGCCTATCTCCGGGACTCCGGCTATCGGGTCATTTCCCTTGCCGAGATGGTGCGCCGCCTGCGAGACCGCCTGCCCTTCGAGGACCGCACCGTGGTCCTCACCGTGGATGACGGTTACCGGTCTGTCTACGACAAGGCCTGGCCGGTGCTCAAACGGTACGGCTATCCGTTCACCGTTTTTCTCTATACTGCCCAGCATGAAGCCGGCAACCCCAACTATCTGGGTTGGGGACAGATCCAAGAGATGCAGGCGGCCGGTGTTGACTTCCAGGACCACTCCTTCAGTCACCACCGCATGGCCCATCGCCCGGCGGGCATGGATGACGCGGCATACCGCGACTGGCTGCGCAAGGACATGGAACGGAGCCGGCTGGTGCTTGCCGAGAAGCTGGGGCGGATGCCAACGGTTTTCGCGGTTCCGTACGGAGAGTACAACCAGGCGGTGACCGAAGAAGCCAGGCGGCTCGGCTTTGAGGCGGTGCTGCGCCAAGACCCGGGGGCGGTGTCGAGCGCCACCGATCCCTATGCGATCCCGAGGGAAGCCATTCTCGGCAACGAATGGTCGAGCCTGGAGCATTTCAAGAAAGTACTCAACAGGGTCGACCTGCCGTTTGCCGGCATGACCCCGCCGCCTGGCAATCTCGCGGACCTCAGTCCGGCGGAGTTCGCGGTCAGGGTCGCGGACCCAGAACGCTACCAGCCGGGCTCCTTCGGCGTCTATGTCAGTGAACTGGGTTGGAAGCCGGCAAAAGTGGAGGGCGACCGGGTTTCCGTGGCCGGTGGCCAGCTCAGCCGCCGCCTCAATCGGGTGGCGGTGAGCGCCTGGGAAAAGGAAAGCGGCAGGATGGCGGTGCGTTTCTGGCTGCTGGTGAACGACGAAGCCCACCGGAGCGAAGCGCAGTAGGGCAGGGGGGGGCCTGTTTTCTGATCATCCCGTCACACAATTTTCTTAGCCCTCACCGCTCCTCGCTGGGTTGCAAAAAGCTCGACACAATCGAGGGAAGGCCTAAGAGCCGCCGGCCCGGACCACCAGCGCGGCCATGTCAGCCCGCAGTTTTTCATATTGGGTTTCATCGAGCCCGGCACCGAGGGCTACGGTGCGGGCGGCGGCGGCGGTGAGGAAATCTCCGGGGCCGTGGGCATCGGCGTTCACCGCCAGCTTGGCGCCGGCGGCCAGCGCGGTGCGGGCCACATGACCGTTGGTGAGGGAGTGGCCTTTGCGGCCCGAGAGCTCGAGGAGGATATCGAGCCGGGCGGCGAGCGCAGCGTCTTCCGGGGTCAGAAAACCAGGGTGGGCGAGGATGTCCACCCCGGCCTCGAGGGCTGCCCGGTTGGTGCCCGGCCGCACCGGCTCCGCCACCGTTTCGCCGTGACCCACCACGATGAGAGCGCCCAGTTGCCGGGCCCGGGCGGTGAGCTCCCGGAACATTTCCGGCGGCACGTGGGTCAGCTCGATGCCAGGGAGCAGTTTCGTCGAGCTGTGGCGGTTGAGATCCTCGGCGGCCCGGACGATGCGCGGGATGATGAAGTCGAGGTTGGAGCTGTCGGCGTGGTCGGTGATGGCCACCGCCTGGTAGCCCAGGACTTCAACCCTGCGCAGGTGCTCCGCCGGCACCAGCTCGCCGTCGCTGAACAGGGAATGGGTGTGCAGGTCGATCATTTTCTTCTCCCGGCCGCTGGGGCCCGTGTCGTTGCGGGGCGCAGGGTGCTCAGACCAGAACGCCCCGCAGAGAATTCATCAGTCCTTCCTCTATGTTCACCTTTACCAGGGAGCCCGGCTGCAAGCCCCTGGCCTCGAAATTCACCGTGTGGTTACTGCCTGTCCGGCCGCTCATCTGGCCGGTGCCGCTGCGGCTGCTGCGGCCTTCCACCATCACCTCGACGACGCTTCCTTCGTATTCCCGGTTTCGCTCCCGGGTTATTTCGTTCTGCCGGGCCTGCAACACGGTGAGCCGCCTGGATTTCTCCTGCTCGCTCACCTTGTCGGCAAAACCCGTGGAGCGGGCCAGGGGGCGGTCCGAATACTTGAAAGAAAAGGCGCCATGGTAGCGCACCGCTTCGAGCAGGGCCATGGTCGCCTCGAAATCCTCTTCAGTTTCCCCGGGGAAGCCGACGATGAGATCGGTGGTCAGGGCGATGTCCGGGCGCAGCAGCCTCAGCTTTTCCACCTTGGCCAGGTACTCGCCCACCGTGTACTTGCGGTTCATGCGGGCCAGCACCCGGTCGGAGCCGGCCTGCACCGGCAGGTGAAAATGGGGGCAGAGTTTGTCTATCTCGGCAAAGCAGCCCATGAGCTCGTCGGACAGGTCCTTGGGGTGTGAGGTGGTGAAACGGATGCGCTGCAGGCCTTCCACCGCGGCCACCATGCGGAGCAGGTCCGGAAAACGGACCCGGCCGTGGGGGGCGGTGGCGGGGAAGGTGAGGCCGTAGGAGTTGACGTTCTGGCCGAGCAGGGTGACTTCCCGGATTCCCTGTTCCACAAGGCTGCTGATTTCGCCAAGGATGTCCTCGGGCTCCCGGCTCGTCTCCCGCCCCCGGGTATGGGGGACCACGCAATAGGTGCAGAAGTTGTTGCAGCCCTGCATGATGGTCACGAATTTTTTGAAGACCGGCCGTTTCTTGGGGGCGCTTCCGGCGGCGCCGTGCTCGCCGCGATAGCGGGGAATGGCGAAATCGTTGGCCAGCTCCACCGCCACTTGGGGGCCGAGCCGGTCCTTGACCCGGGCCACCAGTTCGGGAAGCCGGTAAATGTTCTGGGTACCGATGACGATATCGACCAGGGGCTGGCGTTCGGAAAGCTTGGCGCCTTCCTGTTGGGCCACGCAGCCGGCCACGGTGACAATGAGGTCGGGCTTGCGCCGCTTGTTGCGCTGCAACCGGCCGAGCAGGCTGTAAACTTTCTGTTCGGCCTTGGCGCGGATCGAGCAGGTATTCAGCAAAACGAGGTCGGCGTCGTCGATGCCGGCGGCCGGCTGGTAGCCGGCTCCGGCCAGGAGTTGGGCCATGATCTCCGAGTCGCGCTCGTTCATCTGGCAGCCGAAGGTTTCGATATAGGCGAGTTGTTGCTTCATGACATCTCGAAAAATTGACCGGTCAGACCGGGTCGGAAAAAGGCCTGGGGGTCTGCAGCTGCTGGGCGAGGCTGGCCAGCAACTCCTTTATTTCTCCGGCGAGGCAGCTCGGGTAGCGGACCAGCACGGTGCCGGACTGTTGGTCTATGGTGGAAAGCAGCCCCAGGTTGTCGTAGGCCTCGAGGATGAATTTCAGAAAATAGATGCGGTCTGGGCTGATCTGCAGCCGCAGCTCGTCACATCGCATTTCGGCAAACTTTTTCATATAGCATAAATCGGCTGGAACTTCATCCCTTTCCCGCTGGATCTGAAGGGAAACCAGCGGGAAAGGGCAGGGCGGGCGGGGGATCAGACCGAGACGGTGCCGTCCACTCCGCCCAAAAGATCAGCGTGCCTGGCCAGCAGGGGGGCCACCACCTCGTCGAGATAGTCCGTGGTCTGGGCCGCTGCCCGGCCGGTGAACTGCTGGAAGTCACCGACCAGGGACTCCAGTTCCTCACGGCTGAAGGGGATGCGTTCGTCAGCGGCCAGCCGCTCGAGAAGATCGTTGTCGCCACCTTCTTCCTTCACCACCAAACCGGCGGCCACCGAGTGGACTTTCACCACTTCGTGCATCTCCTGCCGGCTCTTGCCACGTTCGACTGCCTCCATGAGGATCTTTTCAGTGGCCATGAAGGGCAGTTCCATGCGTAGTTGGCGTTCGATCTGTTTCGGATAAACAACCATATCGCTCGTTATGTTGATAAAAAGCTTGAGAATGGCGTCGGTGAGCAGAAAGGCCTGGGGCAGGTCCATACGGCGGATGGCGGAATCATCAAGGGTGCGCTCGAACCACTGGTTGGCATAGGTGGAAGCGCAGTTGATGGGCAACCCCATGAGTTTGCGGGCAAGGCCGGTCATCCGTTCGGAGCGCATGGGGTTGCGCTTGTAAGCCATGGCCGAACTGCCCACCTGATTCTTGGCAAAGGGTTCCTCCTGGACCTTGAGGTTGGACAGAAGCCGCATGTCCACGGCGAATTTATGGGCTGTGGCACCGATACCAGCCAGGGTCTCGACGGTTTTCATGTCGAGTTTTCTAGTATAAGTCTGACCAGTTACATCGAAAACCGTGTCAAATCCGAGCTTTTTGGACACCAGCGTGTCGAGCTGTCTAACTTTGCCGTGGTCGCCGTTGAACAGCTCGAGAAAGGTGGCCTGGGTGCCCACCGTGCCCTTGGCGCCCCGGGCTTTGATCTGGCCTTCGAGGGTCTCCAGGTAGTCGAGGTCAAGGATCAGGTCCTGGATGTAGAGGGTGTTGCGCTTGCCCACGGTGGTTGGTTGGGCCGGCTGGTAATGGGTGTAGCCCAGGGTGGCGAGGTCCTTGTGTTGCCTGGCGAAGCGGGCCAGGTTGGCGATGACGTTGACCAGGGCTTTCTTCAACAGGGCCAGGGCGCGACGCTGGACGATGAGGTCGGTGTTGCAGACCACGAACTGGGAGGTGGCGCCCAGGTGGATGATGCCTTCGGCCTTGGGGCATTGCTGGCCGTAAGCAAAAACATGAGCCATGACGTCGTGGCGGATTTCTTTTTCCTTTTGGGCCGCTACCTCGTAATTGACATCGTCGGCGTGCTCTTTGAGCTCGGCGATCATTTCGCGGCTGACCAGATGTCCGAGCCCGAGCTCATGCTGGGCCTCGGCCAGGGCGATCCAGCAGCGGCGCCAGGTGGTGAACTTGGTTTTTTCTGAAAAAAGCTCCTGCATCTCCCGGCTGGTATACCGGCTCACCAGGGGTTCCTGGTAGACCTCACGGTTCATGGTAATTCTCCGTTTTTCTGTTGCGGTGGATAGTGGCGGAATCTGTCTCCCGAAAGACAATGTCGCATAATGTATATTATGTAAAATTAAATATAGATATGGCTAATCAGCGATATACCGTTCATGTCTCGCTGGCGTCGAGAAGTTGAAGCTCCCAGGTGCTGCTCCCCCGGAATGAGTTGTTGCGCAACGAGAGCACCAAGGGGCTGTCTGCGTCTCTCTCCTGGAGAAAGCCAACGTGGCCGGCCAGGTTGAAGCCGATGCCGTCGCGGTACGAATCTTTTTTGCCGTGCCGCAGGGAAAACCGCAGGTGCCGCTCGCCCACCACGCGCGCCCTTTCGATCCTGGTTCCCGTCACTGCAAAAAGCGGCTCCTGATTGCCCTGGCCGAACGGCGCCAGCAATTCATAATACAGCAGGAACTTTTCCTCAAACAGATTCTCCAGGGATGCTGGGGCATCGATCCAGAGCATTGGAACCAGTGCCGAGTCTGCCGCTTCACGGGCGACCAGGGAGTCGAAGCGGTCGCGAAATTCGTGAAGTTTGTCAGCCCGCAGACTGAGGCCGGCTGCGCACTCGTGCCCTCCGTATCCTTTGAGAAGATCGGCGCACTGCTCAAGGAGCCGGTGCAGATCGAGCCCCGGCACCGACCTGCCGGAGCCCTTCATGATTTTTTCCGGCTCAGGCTTCATCTTGCTCCCTGCGTCGAGGGCGAGGACGATGCTCGGCAGATGATAGTGGTCGGTAAGCCGTGCCGCGGTGATGCCGATCAGCCCCTGGTGCCATCCGTCGTTGGCCAGGACGAGACTCGCCGCGTTCTTGTGCAGTAGCTTTTGCTCGACGTTCACCAGCGCTTCGGTTGTTTGCAGGTTTTCCAACCGCCGGCGTTCGCTGTTCAGTTCATCGAGTTCCACAGCCAGTTTTTCAGCTTTTTCGGCATCGGTTTCAAGAAGCAGTGCCAAGGCTTTGGCGGGGTCGTCGATGCGGCCGGCGGCATTGATCCGTGGCGCCAGCCGGAAAGAGATGTCTTCGGCCTGCACCGCTTGCCTTCCATTGCCTGGCCGGGATCTGCGCAGCAAAGAGGCAATGCCCGGCCGGCGGGGAGTGCCGTAGAGTTTCTCGGTCATGACCTCGAGGCCGGCCTTGACCAGAATACGGTTGACACCGGTGAGGGAAACCACGTCGGCAATGGAGCCTAGAGCTACCAAATCCAAGTATTCCCTGAGGTTTGGCGATGAATCCGGTTCCCGCCAGAAAAAGTGTTCCCGCAGTGCCATGCGCAGGCCGACCAGAAGGTAGAAGGCCACCCCCACCCCGGCCATCTCCTTGCAGGGAAAGCGACAGCCGGCCTGGTGGGGGTTGATCACCACATCGGCTGCCGGCAGTTTGACCGGGGGTCGGTGGTGGTCGGTGAGCACCACGGTAAATCCGAGCTCTTTTGCGTAACCGATTTCTTCGTGATTGCTGATGCCGCAGTCCACCGTGATCAAGAAACCGCTTTCCCCATTTTTCCGGTTGTTTTCCCGGGCCAGTTGTTCAAGCCCTCTCCGGCCCAGCCCATAGCCGTCGCGCAAGCGATGCGGCAGGAAAAAACTGGGGGCGAGGCCGATGTCCCGGAAAAATGAGACGAGAAGTGCGGTGCTGCACACTCCATCGGCATCGTAGTCTCCATAGACGGCGATCGGGCGTCCAGCGAGAATGCCTGGGGCAAGAAGTCCCACGGCCTCGTCCATGCCTTTCAGCAGACCAGGAGCCGGTATGTGATGAAGGGACGGGTGCAGGAACGAGTGGATTTCCTCCTGGGTTTGGAGCCCACGCTGCAGAAGGAGGGTGACCAGCGGTGCGGGCAGGTTGAGCTCTGCCGCCAGATTCCGGCAACGGGCCGGATCGGCCATGGATCTGAAACGCCAGAACTTGCCGGTGATCAGGCCGCGCCGCAAATTTTCCCTGTTTTGGTCCACTGAGAGAGTCACGAAATCTCCTCCCTCTCCCCTCTTCCCAAAATCCGAAAGCCGATGTTGAGGTAGCTGAAACCGGAAAGCGTCGTGAAGACCGCGGTCAGAGCAAAGAGATGTTTTTCGAAGAACAAAAGATCCGCGAGGCTGGCCCGACCGAGGACAAAGGCCAGGGCCAGGAGCTGCAGAAAGGTGGTGGTCTTGCCGAGCATGGTCGGGTGTATCTCCAGGGGGCGGTCGTTGAGCAGCAGCACACCGATGCCGCCGACGATGATGACGTCGCGGCTCACCACCAGCACGGCAAGCCAGGAAGGCATATTGCCGAGCACGGCCAGGGTGACGAAAGAGGTGGTGAGCAGCAGCTTGTCGGCAATGGGGTCGAGAAAGGCGCCAAGCCTGGTCTTCTGTTTGAGGACCCGGGCCAGAAAACCGTCCAGGCCATCGCTGACCCCTGCCGCCAGGAAACAGAAAAAGGCGGCCTGGTCCTGGCCCTCCAGCAGCAGGATGACCAGCAGCGGCACCAGGAGAATCCGAAACAGAGTGAGCGCGTTGGGAATGTTCATGGTCTCTTCGTTCCTGCCGGCTCCTTCAGAAAAGCCCCGATCCGTTGCAGCACGGTGTCTCTCTCCCGCTCGGGGTGGAACCATTCGATGGTCTTGTCGCGGCCGAACCAGGTGAGCTGGCGCTTGGCGTAGCGCCTGGTGTCCCGGGCCAGGAGCTCCAACGTTTCCTGCCAGGACCACGTGCCTTCGAGGAAATAAACCATGTGGCGGTAGCCGATGGATTGCATGGCCTTCAGCCCGCCATCATAGCCCCTGGCCAGGAGGTGGCGGACCTCGTCCAGCAGCCCCTGCTCGACCATCTCCGCCACCCTGCGGTCGATGCGTTCGTAAAGCTCTGGCCGCGGCCGGTGCAGGCCGAGCGTGAGGACGTTGTAGCGGCGGCGGTCACGGCCTGCCTGCTCCTCACGCTGCTGCTGCCGGCGAAGGTGCTCGGACCAGGGAATGCCCGTGGCAAGAAGTATCTCGAGGGCTCGCAGCAACCTCTGGCTGTCGTTGGGATGCAAGCGCTGGGCGGTGGCTGGATCTGTCTCCTGGAGCTCGCGGAACAGCACTTCCCTTCCCTCATTTGCCAGTCTTTGCCGCAGACCGGTCCGTATCTCGGCCCGGTCTGAATGGTCACCGCCCTCCCCTTCTTCCTCGTCGAAAATGCCGTCGAGCAGGGCCCGCAGGTAGAGGCCGGTGCCGCCCACCAGGAGTGGCAGCCTGCCCTGTGCGGCTATCGAGTCGATAGCCTTTTCGGCGTCCCTGGCAAAACGGCCCGCCGTGTACTCCTCGGCCGGGTCCACGTAATCGATGAGATGGTGCGGCACCCGCAACCGTTCTTCGGCAGTCGGTTTGGCAGTGCCGATGTCCATCTGCCGGTAGACCTGCATGGAGTCTACCCCGACGATTTCACAAGCGAAATGCTCGGCGATCTGCAGTGAGAGTTCGGTTTTGCCGATGCCGGTGGGACCCACCAGGACGAGGAGTGGTTGCAACTCCGAGGTGACCATTGTGTTTCAGGTTTCCCTTTTCACCGCCGGAAGGCGTCCCGGATGGTGCGGGCGTTGTATCTCAGGATGTCGGCCAGGGAATGGCGTTCCGCGAAACCACCAAGGGGGTCGAGCTCATGGACTTCCACCCCGGCCGCCTCGGCAAGGACTTGAGCGGTTCGTTTGGGAAGCTGCGGCTCGCTGAAGATGGCCCGGGCGCCGCTGGCCCGGATGGCGGCTACGGTTTGGGCCAGCTCCCTGGGAGACGATTCCCGCCCGGCGTAGGGTTGCAGAAAGCCCGCCAGGCGAAGGCCATATCTCTTGGCCATGTAGTTGAACGATGGGTGAAAGAGAAAGAGCGGCACATCCTGCATGCTTTCCAGGATTTTCTGGAGTTCGAGATGAAGCGCGGTGAGTTCCAAGTGGAACCGCTCCCCGTTGCGTTCATAGGTCTCTCGGCCGTCGGGGTCGTGGGTTGCCAGCACGCCGATCAGGGCCGGGATCATGGCCTGCACGGCAAGGGGATCGGTCCAGAAGTGGGGATCCACCACCCCATGGTCGTGGTCGTGTCCCACCGCCTCGGCGTGTTCCTCACCATGTTCCGGCATTTCGAGAAGCCGGTCAGGGGGAAGAAGGGAGAGGATTTCCACCGTAACCGGAGCTGGCAGCCGACCGGCCCATTCCTTGTCGAGCCCGGGGCCGACGAAGAAGAAGATGCGGCTGCCGGCAAGCTCCTTCATTGTTGAAGGACGGGGCTCGAAGGTGTGGGGTGAGCTGCCCGCCGGCAGGAGCTCTCCGACCTCGGCCCGTCCCTGGACGAGTGCCCTGAGGATTTCAGCGACCGGGTGCAAAGTGACGACATAGCGCAGTTGGCCGGCGGTGCCTGGAGCCGGGGCGACGAGGCAGAAGAGCAAAGCCACAAGGGAAAAGAGTCGAGCCATGGGGGTGACGGAATGAAAAGGTTACGGATACGTTTCAAAAGAGAAAGAAAGCAGGAGAGCGACCTCCTTGCCTGGCGACGGACCGCGACCGGCCACCGTTTCCTTCAGTTTAGGGTGATCAGCGGCTTGAGGGCACGGAGCTTCTGTTCGCCAATTCCCTTAACCTGCAGAAGGTCTTCTGCTTGGCGGAAGCCGCCCCGCCTTTCCCGCTCGCTCACGATGCGGGCGGCAAGCCGTGGGCCGATGCCGGGCAGCAGGCTGAGCGACGCGCTGTTCGCCTGATTGATCCGCAGGGGGGCGAAAAAAAGTGGTGCCAGGTCTGCCGGCAGCGGAACCGGCAAGGGGGTGGCGCCGCCGGGGACGAAGCCGATGCCGCCCAGCAGGAAACCAGCTTCGTTGGTCTTCAGAAACGGATTCAAGTCCAATGAAACTGTCCGTCCTTGCTGGCCGGCGCCCGGGATGTGGCCAGTTCGGCCGCTTGCGGCCTCCCCCTTGCCCACTCTCACCAGGTAGAGCCCCGGCTCCGGGATACCTTCCAGCCAGACGATGGCATTCGTTGTTTGGGAACGGGTTCCGGCAGTTGTGGATGCGTCCGGCAGGCTGTGCGCCGCCTGCCGGGCGAGCAGCCAGCAGAAGAGCCCGAGGGCGAGGACGAGCAGGGCCCGCGGCCTGCCGTCCTCTTCTCCTCCGTTACTGCGGGGGATGCTCCAACCGGTGCTGTTCATCTTTCATCAGCTTGTAGGTGATGGAGTCAACAAGGGCCTGCCAGCTCGCCTCGATGATGTCGTGGGACACACCCACCGTGCCCCATTCGTTGCGGCCGTCCCTGGACTGGATGAGCACCCGCACCTTGGCTCCGGTGCCGTGCTCGCCGGAGAGCACCCGCACCTTGTAGTCCCGGAGCTCCATATCCTTGAGGTTCGGATAGAAACGGGTGAGCGCCTTGCGCAGCGCCCGGTCCAGCGCGTTTACCGGCCCTTCGCCCAGGGCGGCGGTATGCACGGTCTCGCCGCCCACATCGATGCGGATGGTTGCCTCGTCCTGGGGCGGTTCGCCAAGGGTGGTTTTCTGACTGATCACCCGAAAGCCCTTCAGCTCGAAGTAGCGGCGCTCCGGGTCCAGGGTGCCCAGGGCCTTACGCATCAGGAGCTCGAAGGATGCTTCCGCTCCTTCGTACTGGAAACCGCGGTTTTCGAGTTCCTTGAGCTCTTTGACGATGGCGTTCACCACCGGATCCTGGCCGTCGAGGTTGAGCCCGAACTTCTGGGCCTTGAACAGCACGTTGCTTTTACCGGCCTGGTCGGAGATCAGGATCCGCCGTACATTGCCCACCTCCTCCGGGGTGATGTGCTCGTAGGTCAGCGGGTTGCGGCGCACGGCGCTGACGTGGATGCCCCCCTTGTGGGCAAAGGCCGAACGGCCCACGTAGGGCTGGTATTTGTTGTGGGGCAGGTTGGCCAGTTCGTTGACGAAGCGGCTGGTCTCGGCAAGCTTGTCGAGGCGCTTGGCGGATTCGAACTGGAGCCCCATCTTGAGGGCCAGGGCCGGGATGATCGAAGTCAGATTGGCGTTGCCGCAGCGTTCGCCGTAACCGTTTATGGTACCCTGGACCTGGATGGCGCCCTTGGCGATGGCCATCAGCGAGTTGGCCACCGCGGTCTCGGAGTCGTTGTGGGCATGAACGCCGAGGTTGATGGCGTGGCCGCCCTGGTCGAGAAACACCAGCACCCGGTCCATGATACCGGCTACCTCGTGGGGCAGAGTGCCGCCGTTGGTGTCGCAGAGCACCAGGCAGTCGGCGCCGCCGGCGATGGCCCGCTCCAGGGTCTGCAGCGCATAAGCCTCGTTTTTCTTGAAGCCGTCGAAGAAATGCTCGGCGTCGTAGAACAGGTGATCGACGTGGGGGCGCAAAAAGCGCAGCGAATCCTCGATGATCTCGAGATTGTCCTCCAGGCGGATGCGCAGGGCGTCGGTGACGTGGATATCCCAGGTTTTTCCGAAGATGGTGATGCCAGGGGTTTCAGCCTCGACAAGACCGCGCAGGTTGGCGTCCTCCGTCGCCGGGTTGCTGAACAGGCGGGTGGAGCCGAAGGCGGTGAGTTTCGCGTGGCGTAGGTCGTAGTTGCGCATCTCCTTGAAGAAGGCGGCGGCGCTGGGGTTGGCCGCCGGCCAGCCACCTTCTATGAAGTCGATGCCGAACTCGTCGAGTTTCAGGCAGACCCGGATCTTGTCTTCCACCGAAAGGTTGAAGTTTTCTGCCTGGGTGCCGTCCCGCAGGGTGGTGTCGTATATCTCGAGCCGTTTGTTCATGGCGGTCATCCTCAAAAATGGCTCGCCGAAGGAGTGCGAAAAATCATTCGGCGACGGGTTCGTTGTCCTTGTCCAGGGCAAAGGCGTCGTGCAGGGCACGCACCGCAAGTTCAGTGTACTTCTCCTCGATCACACAGGAAACCTTGATCTCCGAGGTGCTGATCATGAGAATGTTGATTCCCTCCTTGGCGAGGATCTGGAACATGGTGGAGGCGATACCCGAATGGTTGCGCATGCCGACCCCGACGATGCTCACCTTGGCGATGTCGTCGGCGCCGGTGACGCTCTCGGCGCCGATCTCGGAGCCGATTTTGGTGACGATGCCCATGGCCCGCTTGTAGTCGGTGCGGGGCACGGTGAAGGTCATGTCGGTGAGTTCGCCGGCCCGGGTGTTCTGGATGATCATGTCCACCACGATGCCGGCGTCGGAGACGGGCACGAAGATCTTCGAGGCGATGCCCGGCTTGTCCTCGATTTTGGCGATGGTGATGCGGGCCTCGTTCTTGCTGTAGGTGACGCCGGAAACCAGCATGGACTCCATGTTCTTATCCTCCTCGACTACCCAGGTTCCTTCTGTGTCGGTAAAAGTTGATCGCACGTGCAGCGGTACTTTGTAGCGTTTGGCAAAACTGACCGAACGGATATCGAGCACCTTGGCCCCGAGGGAGGCGAGCTCGAGCATCTCGTCGTAACTGATCCGGTCGATTTTCCGTGCCTTCTGGCAAATGTTCGGGTCCGTGGTATAGACCCCGTCGACATCGGTAAAGATCTCGCAGGAATCGGCCTTGATGGCGGCCGCCAGGGCGACGGCGGTGGTGTCCGAGCCGCCGCGGCCGAGGGTGGTGATGTCGCCTTTTTCGGTCACGCCCTGGAAGCCGGCCACCACCACCACCTTGCCGGCGGCAAGCTGCCGTTCGATGCTCTCGGTGTCTATCTGTTTGATCCGCGCCTTGGTGTGCATGGCGTCGGTGACGATCTTCACCTGATCGCCCAGGAGCGATACGCAGTCGTCGCCTGCTTCTTTCACAGCCATGGCAAAGAGGGCCACGGTCACCTGCTCGCCCGAGGAGAGCAGCACATCCATCTCTCGCTGGTCGGGCAGCGCCTGCATGGCGTTGGCCAGGGCCACCAGCTTGTTGGTTTCGCCGGCCATGGCCGACAGCACCACCACCATCTGATTGCCCTGCCGCTTGACCCGCAGCACCCGCTCGGCCACGGCTTTTATTTTTTCGGGGTTGGCCACCGAAGTGCCGCCGAATTTCTGTACTATGAGCGCCATCGCTGTCTTTTGAAACTCCGAAGTTAGTGTGTTGGGATTTAACGAAGAACTCCTGATTCAGGATAAAACGGCTATGATACCACATGGCCACGGGGAAGGAAACTCCATTCCTGTGGCCAGACAAAAAATGGCGCACACCGAAGAGGCGAGGCGACCCCAACCTGCTGCGAGGTATTCCGGCGCTTCGGTAAAGACGGGCGGTCAGGCTTGAACCCGCATGGTTATTGGCCTGGCATGGATTTGGACAGTTTGCTAAAAGCAGCTTGTCAGACCGGTTTATTAATGGTAAGAGTATCTCGGTTTGCTGGAATATTATGGGGCACATTCCTGCTTTGTCGCATCAGGCCTGGCTTTTCAGGCTTCAGTCTCTGTGAAACTCCCCTACGATGAGGTATCCCGTGAATTCTCGATCCTCCCGGCAGTGGTCCACTTTGGGCGCCCTCGCCTTTGTCTGTCTTTTCTTCTATCTTGTTTTTTCTTCCAACCGCCCGGCGTCTGAACAGAATTTTGTCCAGGACCAGCAGTTCAATGCGGAAAATGAAGCGTCTCAGGTTACCCTCGCCGAGGCCGAACCCGCCATCGAGGCCGAGCCGGAAGTCCTCACCACCACCATCGAAGGTGAGTTGCTGCCCGGTGAAAGCCTGGACACTTCCCTGAAGAGGCTCAATGTCAGCGCCCCGATCCGGCTCGACATCATCAACGCCCTTTCCCAGTGTCTCGATTTCCGGAAGCTGCGGGTGGGCGACCGCTTTGCCGTGGCCCTCGACGAAGAGGGGAACCTTCTCAGCACCCAGTACATTTCCGGACCACTGGCCATCTACAACGTCTGCCGGACCGAAGACGGCTTTGCCGCCAGCCGCGAACCGATCCAGCTCGAGCGCCGCACCGAGTTGCTCTCCGGCACCCTGAACAGTTCGCTGTTCTCCTCTTTTCAGGAGCTCGGCGAGGAGCCCAAGCTCGTACATGCCTTTGCCGATATCTTCGCCTCCCGTCTCGACTTCAACACCGAGAGCCGGGTCGGCGACAGGTTCAGCCTGGTGGTCGAGAAATATTACAAGGACGAGACCTTCGTCGGCTACGGCACGATCATCGCCGCCCGTTACCAGCAGGAGGATGCCGAATATAACGGTTTCTACTTTGAAACCGCCAGCTCCGGGGGCTATTTCGCGGCCAACGGCGAAGAACTCGGCAATGCCTTTCTGCGCTCGCCCATCCCCTTCGGCCGGGTAACCTCGGGCTTCACCCACAAGCGCAAGCATCCGGTTCTCGGCATCACCCGGCCCCACCTCGGCATCGATCTCGCCGCCCCCACCGGCACGCCGATCATGGCGGTGGGCGACGGCAAGATCGCTTTCCTTGGGCGCAAGGGCGGTTATGGCAACCACATTGTGATCGAGCACGCCGGCAACATGAAGACCTACTACGGCCATCTCAACGGTTTCAAGAAGGGCCTGAAGACCGGCTCCCGGGTAAAGCAGAAGGACATCATCGGCTACGTCGGCTCCACCGGTCTCTCCACCGGCCCGCATCTCGACTACCGTCTCTCGGTGAGCGGCCAGTTCGTCAATCCCTTTTCCCGGAAGTTCAAACCCCGCACCATCCTCTCCGGCGCCGAACTCGCCCGTTTTCAGGAGTCCACCGGTTCGCTGGCGAACATGGTCAAGGGCGAAGGGCAGCTCAAGATTGTCGAGGTGGAGGCCGTCACTTTGACCGAGGAGAATCCGGTCGCCTTTCTGTAAGGAATGTCCCTCCTTCCTTTCCACGTCGTCCTGGTGGAGCCCGAGATCCCGCCCAACACCGGGACTGTGGCAAGACTTTGCGGGGCCACCGACTCGGTTCTGCATCTGGTCAAACCCCTGGGTTTCAAGACCGACGACCGGCACCTGAAGCGGGCCGGGCTCGATTACTGGAAGTTCGTCCAGATCGTCTACTGGGAGAGTTTTTCAGATTTTCTTTTCGGCGTCCCTACGGACCGCTGCTTCTTTCTCAGCAAGAAGGTGGATCGGCCTTACACCAGGGCCTCCTTCCGTCCTGGGGATTACCTCGTGTTCGGAAAGGAAACCAAGGGGTTGCCCGAGGATGTTCTCGACCTTTACCCGGAACGCTGTTACTCCATCCCCATGTCCAACCCCAACATCCGCAGCCTCAACCTGTCGGTGGCCGCCGGCATCGTGCTCTACGAGGCGATCCGGCAGCAGGGCCCTGGACCGTCCAGCGCTCCGTCGCCTGCTTGACCCCAAGCGGGCCCTTTCTTCCCCCCTTTCATACTCATTCATAGCAGTTGAAATATAGAAAAGAGCGTGGTATCCCTAGCGCACCGGCGACTGCCGTGCGAAAAGGCGAAAGACCGCGGCAAAGACACAATGGAGCGTGAAGAAGGAGATGACAGGGCTGCCAACAGACGTTTCCTCTCGGCCCAGCATCGGAATCAGCATCGTCAGCTGGCGCTCATGGACCACCCTTGAGAAGACCCTTGCCTCCTATCGGGCCGCCGGTCTTTTTGACTGCGTCGACAAGACGGTTCTCTTCTTTCAGGATCTTTGCGAGCGGGATGTCGAGATCGCCGAAAAATACCACCTGCCCTATATCGGCGGGCCCAATTGCGGTATCGCCGAGGGCATGCGAAACGGTGCCACCCATCTGGGCACCGATTATGTCCTTTTTCTGGAAAACGACTGCCCGGTCATCGCTTCAAGGCAGGAAATCGAAGCGGAATTGCGTCTGGCCCTTGATTATCTGGAATGCGGGCGGATCCACGTCATGCGGCTTCGTTCCCGCCTGTTTCCTGGCCAGGGGTTTTTAGGCCCTGAAAAATACCTTCGCTACTATAAGGCCGTGGCCCCGGAACCGGCGGTCGATGTCAAGGGCCTGGAAGTCCCCGCCTGGTTGCGCTGGCTGCGGCGCACCTTCAAGCCCTACAATCTGTACCGCATGAAAGGCCGCGGCATCTATGTCGAGAAGTACCCTGAGACACTCTTTCCCGATGTTATCGAAAAAACTGAAGACGGCATCTGGATCGGGGATTCGAGTTGCATGGATTGGACCAACCAGTCGGTTCTCTGTCGCCGCACTTTTTTTACCGACACTCTGATGCCTTACGTCGACGCGCACCCATCGAGCCGCACCAGTAATGGTTACCAGTCGCCGGAGCGCTCCCTCAACTGCCGCTGGTGGCGCAGCCAGCATTTCAGGATCGGCCAGGGCGCAGGGCTCTTCACCCACAACCGTTTCGACGGTTCCTGGCGACCGACGCATCCGGCCTACGAGACCACTCATTCCCGTTCCTGAGAAGGGCTGACCAAAGGCGGCCGTTTTTTTATTTTGGTGTTCTGGATATGAAAGAAGAATTTACCGTTATCGTGCCGGTGTATAACGAGGAAGAGAGCCTGCCTGCCTTCTTTCTGGAAATGGAAAAACTTCTCGCACAAGCCCCGTTCCCCACCCGGGTTCTCTTCGTCGACGACGGCTCGACTGACAACAGCCTGAAGATGCTCGAGGAAAAATGCACCGTGCAGCCGGCCTTCGGTTTTCTGACCTTCGACCGTAACTACGGTTTGAGCGCCGCCATCAAGGCTGGAATCGACCACTGCCTGACCCCGCTGGTGGGCTATATCGATGCCGACCTGCAGACCAGTCCCATGGATTTTCTGGGTTATTTCCAATTTTTCCCGGAATTCGACATGGTCAACGGGGTGCGGCAGAACCGGCAGGATACCCTGGTGAAACGTTTGTCTTCGAAATTTGCCAATAAATATAGGCGGTTCATGATAAACGACAATATCCAGGACACCTGCTGCCCGTTGAAGATCATGAAAACCTCATTCGCCCGGAAGATGCCCTTCTTCAACGGCATGCACCGCTTCATGCCGGCCCTGATCCAACTCCAGGGCGGCCGGGTCAAGCAGGTTCCCATCCGCCACTTTCCCCGCCAGGCCGGCACCAGCAAATACCACCTGTGGAACCGGCTGGTCGGGCCTTTTTTCGACACCCTCGCCTTCCGTTGGATGCGCAAGCGCAACATCCGCTATTCCGTGGCCGGACGTTCGTGATGAACAAGGCGGTGGTGTTTTCGGTGGGCTTTCTCGCCCAGATATTGTTCTCCGCGCGGTTTCTGGTGCAGTGGATCTCCTCGGAGAAGGCCGGCCGGGTCCTGGCGCCCCTGCTGTTCTGGCAGTTGAGCATTCTGGCCTCGTTTCTGATGATCGTCTATGGCATTCTGCGCCACGACCTGGCCATCCTCTTCGGCCAGGCCATCACCTACGGCATCTATATCCGCAATCTGCACTACCTCGGGTTTTGGGCAAAGATTCCCGCTGCCATGCGGGGGCTCTTCATCGCCTTCCCTGTTCTCGCCATCGTTTCTCTGCTGGTAGGCGAGCGCTACAGCTTCGAGAGTCTGCTGACCAACGAGGACATACCCCTGCTGCTGCTGATCTGGGGGCTTGCCGGGCAGTTCATCTTCACCTTTCGGTTCGTGGTCCAGTGGCTCTCTGTCGAGAAGAAAAAAGAATCGGTGCTGCCCATCGGCTTCTGGATCTTCTCCATCACCGGTTCGTTGATGGTTCTGAGTTACGCCGTGATCCGCCGGGACCCGGTGCTCTTCGTGGGCCAACTTTTCGGCTTCACCGTGTATATCCGCAACATCGTGCTCTGGGCGCGGCACCGGGCCCTGCCGGGGGAAAGACAATGACCTCCGCCGGTTTCGACAGGAGGCTGGAACGCAATTTTCTGCTGGCCCTCTTCCTCTATTTCGGCCTGCACATCCTGCTCCGGGTCCTGCTCTCCCCTTCCCTCGACTATGACGAGGCCGAACAGGCACTGCTCGGCCAGTGGCTGCGGCCCGGCTACACGGAACAGCCGCCGCTTTATACCTGGATGCAGTATCTGCTCTTCGCTCTTTTCGGAAAGAACGTTTTTGCCATCAGTTTATTAAAAAACGGCCTGCTTCTTCTGACCTACTGGGCGGTTTTTCTGAGCGGCCGTGAAATTTTCCAAAACAGCCGCGCCGCTGTCGCTTCCAGCCTCTCCCTGCTGCTCATTCCGCAAATCGGCTGGGAGTCCCAGCGGGACATGACCCACACCACTCTGGTGGTGTTCGCCGCCGCCGGCGTGCTCTTGATAGCCTTGCGGCTCCTGCGGCGCCAAAGCCTGCTCGACTATATCCTGCTCGGAATCCTTCTTGGCACGGGCGTTCTCGCCAAATCGAATTTTCTGCTGTTCGTGGCCGCCCTCTTCGCCGCCCTTCTCTCCCTCGCCGAGGGCCGCAGGGTCGTTTTCAGGTGGAATTTTTTGGCCAGCATCCTGATCGCGGCGGCCATGGCAGGCGTCTACCTGCAGTGGGTCGCCGACAACCAGGACATCCTCTTTTCCACCAGCGGCAAGTTCAAGAGAGGGCTTGAGGCCTATTGGCTGAAGGGACCCACCGATCTCCTCACCAAGATTTTTCTCTTTCTAACGCCGTTGTGGCTCGTCTGGCTCATCCTCTTCCCCGGCGGCTTTTGCCCTCGCCACGACGATGAAACCGGCCCGGCAACCAGACTCGTCTCCCGCTACCTGCTGGTTCTCCTTCCCTTGCTTCTCATGGTGGTCCTGCTCCTCAAGGTCACCTACGTCAAGGACCGCTGGCTGCAGCCGCTGCTCTTCGTGGCGCCGCTCTTCTTCTTTTCGAGGCTCGGGCCCGGCGCCCTCGAAACCAAGCGGTTCCGGTCCCTTGTCGCTGTGGCCGGGGTTGCGGCCACAGCCGTCTATGTCGCCAGCACGGTCAGGGTGGCCGGCGCTTCGTTTCTCCACAGTTACAGTCGGGTCAACTATCCCATCGCCGCCATCGCCGCCTCCCTGCGGAAAGCCGGCTTTGACGGCGGGCTCATCGTCAGCGACGACCGTTTCCTGGCCGGAAATTTACACTTTCAGTTTCCCGAAAGCAGCGCCATCATCCCCGGCTACCGGTTCGAAACTTTGGCCAAAACGGGAAACGGCTCCTCCCTTGCCGTGGTCTGGAAGGCGGACCGTTCCCCGCAGATGCCCGCCTCACTCCCCGGTTTCGTGAAAAAAGTCTACGGTATCGACTTGGATGCCTACCCCGTGCACAGCTTCGAACACCCCTACCTGTACGCCGAGACCGACGCCGCAAAAATAGCGACGGTGGTATTGCGGTTACCGGACAGGAAAGAGCAGTGAACAAAAACGATCCTTCCTATTCACAACCTCAACGCATCTTTGGAGACGCTACCTGATGCCTCCTACCAGTATGAAATCAGCCCTTCTCGATATCCTTTCATGGATGCGTTTCGGCACCTCTCGCCCCTGCTCGGTAATCCCTCCAGGTTCGCCATCGCCGGTAGCGTTCAATCCGAACGATGGGCGAGCACTTAAGAAACTGGTCTATGATTCCGCACGTAATCGGGTTTCCATCCCTATGGTGTTTTGGCGTGATGCCGTTGCTCATTTACAACCTCACCTCGCTCTGGATGTTGGAGCCAATTATGGTGAATGTTTTTCTGCCTGCAATTACCCGCCCGGCTCCAAGGTGGTGGCTATCGAGGCCAATCCGACTTTGATGCCCTTTCTCGAAAAAACCCGGTCCGCTCACCCTGCCCGCGACAACATCATATTGGTCAATCGTTTGGTTTCCGATGTGAAAGGAAAAGCGCAACCATTCTACTTCGATCCGGCCTGGACCGGAGGGGGCTCGGCGGTGGGTTCTCTGCGAAAGATCGGGCACGTATGCACCGAGGTCGCAACTGACAGCCTGGACGGCATTCTCGAGGAGTTGTCCGTTGTCACTTCGGACAGTTTGGTGCTGAAGGTTGACATCGAGGGTTACGAAGGCATTCTGCTTCGGGGCTTTTCGACACTCACCAATTTTCAACGTGTTGCCGGCATATTGGAGTTCTCCTCCGAGATGCTTGAAAAAGCGGGAACACCCGGCCGCCAGGTATATGAACAACTGCAGAAAAATTTTTTGGTTTTCAACACCACCAAACGCAAACGTGAATTGAGAAGGTTGACGAGCTGGGAGGATTTGGCCGGTCAATTTCATCGGGCCGATTTTCACACTGATCTGGTGATCTCCCGCTCCATGGCTGATCTGCCGCCCTCTTGGACTCTCAGGGACTGATGGCACGGCGTCTCTTGTGCTGTTTGCCTTTTTAACGCCAGCTGGTTATCTTTCAGCGGCGAGCATTTCACAGGAAATTCCGTCTGGCCGCCATTGTTCCCCGAAATCCGAAGGGGGACTTCGAATGAAGGACTGTACTGCCTCGCCCCGCAAGCCGATGCCGCTCTCTGTCGGTTGACTGGTCCTCAACGACCACCACTTTAATTTGACATGAATTTTCTCTATGGATACTCATCAGGCAGAACTTCAACCCGTCAACATCGTCACCTTGAAATGGGGCGCCCGCTATGGCTCGGTATACGTAAACAAGCTCTTTGCCGCTGTGCGCCGTCACCTTTCCCTGCCCTTTCGTTTCGTCTGCTTCACCGACGACCCGAGCGGTTTGGAGGAGGGCGTCGAGTCCTTCCCCATTCCGGAGGTGGACATCGAACCTCCAGCGCTTTATACCGGCTGGCGCAAACTCTGCCTGTTCAAGAAAGGCCTGCCCATCGACGGGCCCTGTCTCTTCCTTGACCTTGATATCCTGATCACCGGCAGCCTCGACCCCTTTTTTTCCTTCGAGCCCGACAAGATCCCCATTATCCGCGACTGGGTCGCCCTGGGGCGCAGACTGTTTCCCAAGGGGCCGCCGGTCGGTAATTCGTCGGTGTTCCGTTTCACAGCCAACCAGGCGACTTTCGTGTACGAACAGTTTCTCGGGGAACGGGAATGGGCCCTTGCTACTTTTCGCCCTCCACAGTCCTATCTCACCCATTGCATCCGTCCCCGCATGGCCTTCTGGCCCGGGGAGTGGGTGGTGAGCTTCAAAGAGCAGTGCCGGCCTGTTTTTCCCCTCAACTATATCATGGAGGCCCGCAAACCACCGGAGGCACGCATTGTTGTCTTCCATGGCCGCCCAGACCCGGATGAAGCAGCTTACGGCTACCGTGGAAAGAAAATTCATCATTACGTCCGCCCTACCTCCTGGGTCCGAAAGTTGTGGGAGAACCCGGCGGGCTAATGTTCGTTTCCCTCTTCCCGTGAAAGCGGTTTCTCTTTTACCCCCACTTCGTTGGCGTATGCCTTACAGGGTATTTTGCCGTTTGGTGATAATGCATGAAAATTATACAACTGCTCCCTGAGCTCCATGAGGGGGGCGTGGAAAGGGGGACCGTCGAGCTCAACAGAGAATTCGTCAAGTCTGGTCATGAAAGCATTGTGATGAGCAATGGCGGTCCACTGGCCCAAAAGATCTCCACCGACGGGGGGAGACATGTATCCTTTGATCTTTGCAGCAAGAACCTAACCACGGCACCGTTGAGGATTGTAAGACTAAGAAACATTTTGAGGCAATTGCAACCTGATATCATTCACGCCAGGAGTAGAGTCCCGGCCTGGTTGGCCTATTTTGCCAATTCGAAGTTTCACCTTCCATTCGTGACCACGGTACATGGTATTTACAGTGTCAACCCATATAGTCGCATAATGACGCAAGGTGATGCAGTCATTTGCATAAGTGAGGTATTGAAGGAACATATTGAAAAAAATTATGGGACTGATCCAAGAAAAATAACCGTTATCCAACGCGGTGCAGATCTCGACTATTTCGATCCAGAGAGGATAGATCATGGATTCGTCAACAAATTCAAAACGGATTTTGGTCTCTGGGACAAATACGTGGTTACAAGTATTGGAAGAATCACCTACCTGAAAGATTATGAATCCTTTATCAAATCCATTGCCTTGGTTGAGAAGGATATTCCTGAGATAAGAGGAGTTATCGTCGGCGGTACGACTCCTGACAAAGTCAACTACCTGCAGAGTCTCAAAAAGATGGCAGCGGATCTGGGTGTGACGGAAAAGATATTTTTCGTTGGCAGCCAGACCAGGATGCCGGAAATCTATGGGTTAAGTGACCTGACGGTCAACGCTTCGCTGACCATGGGAAATGTGGGGCGAACGGTTGTCGAGTCCCTCGCCATGGACAAACCCGCCCTTGCCACGACCTACAGGGGGCTTGCCAACCTTGTGCAGGACGGCGAGAACGGTTTCATCATTGAAACGCAAAACCCCGTGGATCTCGCAGCCAAAATCAGGCTCGCCCGGACCAGGAGATTCAAAAATATCCGCGCCGGCCTGAACCCTGAGTATACGCTCAAGACGATGGTTGCGAAAACGCTCGGGGTCTACGACAGGCTTCTTGCCGAAAAGAGGCGTCAAGGCCGGTTGGCCTGAGGTGCCGTCTCCCAAGAAAATGGTGCTTGGGAGACGGGCTGTCAGGAAAGGGAAAAATCGAGCACGGCTTTGGCAATCAGTTGGATCTGGTCGTCCTGCAGGTAAGGATGCATGGGAAGGCTGAGGATGGAGCGGCAGATTTTTTCCGCGGTCGGGAAATCGCCCTCCCTGTAACCGAGCCCACTGTATGCTTTCTGCAGGTGGAGCGGGCGAGGGTAGTACACCATGGTTGGAATGCCTTTGCCCTTCAAGGCAGAGCTCAATGCGTCTCTGTTCTCGCAAAGGATGGAATACTGTGCCCAAGCGCTTTGGGTTCCGTCCGGGATATGGGGTGTGGTGATGAGCGGGGTCGTTTTCTGCAGCAATTCGGTATAGCGCTCCGCAACCCTCTGCCGCTCAGCAAGTTCGTGGGGAAATATTTTTACTTTCGGCAACAGGATGGCGGCTTGGATGGTGTCCAGCCGGGCATTGAGACCTATCCGCACGTTTTCATATTTTTCACTTCCCTGCCCGTGCACCCGAATCGAGCGGAGTACGTCGGCCAATTCCAGGTCATCGGTAACAATCGCTCCACCGTCGCCATAACAACCGAGAGGCTTGGCTGGAAAAAAGCTGACGGCACCCGCATGGCCGAGGCTGCCGGCCATGCGTCCCTTGTAGACACCCCCAAAGCCCTGGGCCGCATCCTCAAGCACAAAGAGGCCTTCCCGGGCGGCGATGCGGTTTATACGATCGAAATCGGCTGGTAGCCCAAAGAGATCGACCGGAATGACTCCTTTGGCCGCTGCCCCTGGCATCAGATTTCGTGGAAGTGGCGCCAATTGGGGATCATTTGCTCTGATTGCCTGGAGAGTCAGCTCGAGTTTGGCAGGATCGATATTAAAGGTATCAGGGTCGATATCGACGAAAACCGGAGTGGCTCCCAGCAGCGAGATCACTTCCGCGGTGGCGATGAAAGTAAACGGCGTGGTGAGCACGACGTCCCCGGGACCGATTCCCTTGGCCAGGAGGGGCATGAGCAAGGCGTCGGTCCCGCTGGCGCAGGAGATGACCTGCTTTGCCCCGGTAAAATCAGCCAAACATTTCTCCAGTTCTTTCACTTCCGGCCCCATTATGTACTGACCGTGTTCCAGAACGGCTCCCACGCCGGCCAAAACCTCATCTTTGATGCGGGCATACTGTGTTTTCAGGTCGATAAACGGAATCATGCGAGGTTTCCTCCCTCCGTGCAGTAACAGACCCCTTCACGCAGTTCATACCGGTCTCCGGTGTCTGGGCAGCTGCACAGTGCGTCGCCGGAAAGGGGCAGATCCAAGCGATTGCCGAACCTGCTCATCCAACCGATTTGCCGTGCCGGGTTGCCGACCATGAGGGCATAAGCAGGAACATCTCGAACAACCACGGCACCAGCGCCGATAAAGGCATATTCTCCGATCACCACATCGCCCACGATGGTGCAGTTGGCGCCCAGGGTTGCCCCCTTGCGGACGATGGTCAGTGCATACTCGTGTTTCCTGGAGATCGAGGCCCGTGGATTTATTACGTTGGTAAACACCATGCTGGGACCGCAGAAAACATCATCCTCCAAGGTAACTCCTTCATACACGGAAACATTGTTCTGGATCTTGCAACCGTTGCCGATACGGACCTTCGGTCCCACAACGACGTTTTGGCCAATGTTGCATGTCCGGCCGATGATGCTACCGGAGAGTATGTGTGAAAAATGCCAGATTTTCGAGCCTTCTCCTATCTCGACATTGTCATCGACCACCGCGGTTTCATGAAGAAAATAATTTTGCTCATTGCGGGGCGAGTCGGCAAGGGAAACCTTTCGCTCTTGCTCCAGTGATTGCTGGGAGCAGTTGAGCAGCCGCAAAACCCGTAATCCTTCGTTGCCATCGGTGCGTGGTGGCTGGCGGGTTGCGATGCAGTGGAGGAAATGCGCGCATTCGGCCCGCAGCGGTTCGTCCTGCTCCACCTCTACATTCTGCCCTTCGGCCTTATGGGCCACCGGAATGTTCTTGTTCCATTCGATGGAATGAGGATAGATCTTGAGCTTTTCCTCCCAGGCGACGGTGTCGTCGAAAACAGCCATCTTGCGGTCGCCCACCACCACCAGTTTCTGTTCTTTGAAGGGGTGGAGCCAGGAGACGAAAATGTGCGCCCGGATGCCGCTTGCGAAATTGAGCAAGGTCATCGTCGTGTCGGCGATTTTCTGGTGCAGAAAATTTCCGCCCTGGGCACGGATGGAGGTTGGCATCTCGTTGATGAGCCCGATAATGACCGAAATGTCATGGGGAGCAAAGGACCAGAGAACATTTTCTTCTCTACGTAATTTTCCCAGGTTGAGTCGATTTGAATATATGTACTGGATACGCCCCAGCTCGCCTTGGTCGATCATTTCTTTAAGCTTCAGGACCACCGGGTGATACCAGAGCAGATGGCCGACCATGAGGATTCGTCCCTTCTTGCTGGCAAGGGAATTAAGCTCGCCCCCTTCTCTTTCGTCAAGGCAAAGAGGTTTTTCGACAAAGACATCCTTGCCTGCGAGGAGTGCCTCTTGCGCCAAGGAGGCATGGGTTTCGGCGGGTGTGGCGATAACCACGCCCCTGATATCGGGATGAGCCAGAACTTCCGAGAAGGATGTCGCCGTGTGCACATCGGGGTATTTCTCGGTAAATCTCTGTAATGTGTCAATATTCGTGTCGCATATCGTGTGAAGGGCGCCAAGTGAATGAAAATTACGGACGAGGTTCTTTCCCCAGTAACCGGTACCGACAATAGCTATCATTTTATTCTCTTTTCCTCTCAGAGCCCGGCGAGTTTCGTTGGGCGCCTTTTTCTCGTAGAAAAAAACTGTTTGTTGTTAGAAAGGCCACATAATTAACGCAGTTCATTGGTGGGTGCAACAGATTTACCCCTTCAGCTGGAACCGCAAAGGATTCCGTTGGAAACTTTCCTTCGGGATGGAATCTGGGCTTTGAAAGGGAAAGATTGGGAAGCTTTCAGAAAATTCCGTCAGTCACATTGTATGATCATAAGCGGAATTTCCCCGCCGGATCAGGTCCATGGACTGACCCCAGTAAGTGGGATCTACGTGAAGGGTAGCCAGGCGCCGCTCCCCTGGTCCGGCAGCATCTGCACTACGGTAATCTTTCCGGCCACCATCTGCTGAGGATCTCCATGGCGCAGCGGTGCGCCTCGTTGAGCGGAGCGGCCGGCGGCCTCAGCATTGTGAAGCCGGTGCGCCAGCTGTCGTAGTCGGTTGCCAGGCCGCGCTCGAAGAGCTGATCGAGGCCGCGCTGGAACTTATTGTTCTTTTTCAACCAGTTCACCGGCAGCACGCCCACGGCACAGCCGGCGCTCAGAGCCTCGTAGACCATGGAGACGGAGTCCGCCGTCACCCAGGCGGTACCGCTCTCGGCGTAGCGCTTCTCGAGCCAGCCCGGGCCGGTGCGGTCGAAGGGAAAAAAGGCGACTTTGGCTTGGCCGCCGGCGAAGCGCTCAAGCTCCTCGGTGGTCGCCGCCGGGGTGCGGGGCGAGGAGGTCACCGTCCACTGCATCTCCTTTGGCGAGCGGGCCACCACCTTGGCCACCTGGGCAAGGAGCCGCTCGGTGCTCCAGGTGTGGCTCTTGGCGTCGATCCCGCCCACCAGGATGAGACCCTTGTCCGTGAGATGTTCGCCGCTCGGCGCGGCGGCACAAGGTGCCCCCACGGTTTCGAAAACATGGGCAGTTGCGGTGGTCAGGTCGTGCAGGGGCACGAAGCAGAGGTCGAAGTCCCGGCTCGAAAAGGGGAAAGACGGGGTCATGCAGGTCACCAGCCGGGGGGCGGTCAGGCCGCGACGGCTCTGCATTTTCTTGAAAAGCAGCATGGGGGCATGCAGACTGCTGCCGGTACCGATCACCAGGTCGGCCTGCTGCTCAAAGCGGGCAGCGGCGGGCAGGCTCGCCTCCCGGCCGCTGAACAGGGACAAAACGTCCCAGAGCCTGCCGCCGAGCCCCTGGCGAGAAACGGTAACGGATAGCACTTCCACCGGCGCGAGCTTGCCAAGCTCCAGGAGGATGCCCCGGGTCTGTTTTTCATGGCCGGCCCGGCCGTCGAAAAAGGCTGCGATGGCAAGCGGCTTCATGGCAGGCGGAGCCCGAGATCGCGGAGGATCCAGGTGACGGCGGCCTCGATGTCCGCCGCCACATGACGGGGTTGCACCTGGCGGCGGGGAGCGGTATGCGCGAGCTCGCCGCGGCCGTAGCCGGTGAGCACCAGCACGGGGGTAGCGCCGCAGCCGGCGGCGGCCTCCAGGTCAGACCAGCGGTCGCCCACCATGTACGAGCGTCCGAGATCGAGATTGAGTTCGGCGGCGGCCCGCCGCAGCAGGTCGGCCTGGGGCTTGCGGCAGCCGCAGCCGTCTTCCGGGTGGTGGGTGCAGAGATAGAGGCCGTCGAGGCGGGCGCCTTGTTGCGCCAGGAGGCCGCACATCAGTTGGTGGACTTCGCCGATCAGGGACTCGGGAAAATGACCGCGGGCCGCACCTGCCTGGTTGGTGACCAGCACCGCAGGGACCCCGCAGCGGTTGAGGAGGCCGATGGCCGCAGCCGCTCCGGGCAGCAGTTCAAAGCGAGACAGGTGGTTGATATACCCCTTTTCTTCGTTGAGAGTACCGTCGCGATCGAGAAAAACGGCTGGTTTTCCTGGCATGTGCGTCTTTCGTGTGGGCTCTGAAAAAGGGGCAAGGCCGGCAAATCTGACCCGGTGCGGCAATATCGGTCCGCTCCGAGAGCATAAAAGAACACGGCTGCCCTTGCAAGCAAAGAGCAGCCGTGGAAGCTTCCGGGTGGTGTCTGGCCTCAGGCCGTTTCAGCGGTGAGCTGGTCCAGATTGTTGCGGGCGAACTCGATGGAGGGATCAAGAGCCAGGGCGAGCTGGAAGTACTTGATGGCCTCGTCTTTGTTGTTCAAGCGCTGGTAGTTGACCCCGAGATTGGCGTAGTCGATGGCCGAGGCCGGGTTCAGCTCCACGGTGCGGCTAAAGTGGGACACCGCGGTTTCGTATTCGCCGAGCTTGAAGTGGCAGAAACCGAGGAGGTTGTAGAGATCGGGCCGTTCGTTGTCGAACTCGGTGCCCTTTTCGAGCACGGCGATCGCCTCCTGGTACTCCTCCATGTCCTTCAGGCAGTGGCCGAGGTAAGAGTAGAGGTAGGGAATGTCCTCCTCGGCCGGGTTCAGGGTGAGGGCCCGGCGCAGGTGCGCGAGGGCCTCCTGGTACTCGCCCAGTGCCATCAGGTTGCGGCCCCGGTAAAATTCGAGGTAGTAGGCGTCGGGCAGCAGTTCCTGGAACTTTTCGAGCTGGGCGTTGGACTCGTAGGGATCCTTGACCAGTTCCGCCACCAGCTTGGCGGCGAACAGGCAGGCGTTCTGGCTGCGGGACCGCTCCCGGAAATGGGCGCCGGGGATGATGGTGTAGATGGTCGACATCTGCAGCTCGGGGTGCATGGTGTTGACGATATAGACCTGCATGTCGAGCTTTTCGAGGGCGGCCATGCAGTTGCGCACCTCGTCCTTGATGTTGTCGGAGCCGCAGCTCGGCATATCGTGGAGATCGATGGTCTTGCCGGGGTGGGTAAGATAGTCCACTTCCTCTATGGACAGGGGCTTGGGCAGGCCGCTGGCCACATAGTTGGCCTTGGTGTTGAAGTCGCCGGCCAACTGCGCCACCTCGGTGAGGGCACGGATCAGGGCCTTTTCCGGGTCCGGCGTGGTGCCGGCGGTGTAGACGATCTCGCTGGAGGCGGGGAAGGTCGAACGGTCGATGGCCACCGCCCCCACCGTGGGGATGCCGGTGTCGAGACTGAAATCGTTGAGATAGAGCTCGATGCCGTTTTTCCGGAATTTTTCGAGGAGCATCAGGGAAACCGGGTCCTTGGCGGTCTCGAGATCGATCAGCGGCACCCGCAGCCGGTCGTGGCTCACCACGGCGCAGACGTGGCGCTCGACGATCTCGCAGATGCCCTGGCAGATCGCCTCTTCGTAAGTGTTGCCGGCGGACGGACCGTTGAATTCGTTGATCGCGTAGAACCAGGAAAAGGGCACCAACACCTCTTCTTCCCTGTTGAGATGGGTGGCCCAGGTCCACTGGATGGAAAGATCTCCGAAGAGCTTCTCGAAGAGCGCGAGGTCGGTGGTCTCGTCGTGCACCGACTGCAGCAGCCGTTCGAGGGGCAGGAGCGGGTAGCCGGCAGCCAACAGGTTGTTATAGGTGTCGGTGACGAAATTGTCGGGATTCTTGACAAAGGAGAAGAAGCTGAAGCGCTCGGCAAGCTCCATGCACGCCGAGGCCCGGGACTGCTCCGGGGTGCTGCCCTTGCCCATCTGTTTCTTGTTGCCGATGATCCGCCGGGCATCCTTGCCGGTGACCGAGAAATAGATCGGGATGTCCAGACGGCCATTGTCGATCCGCTTGACTTCCTTCAGGATGTCGAGGTTCACCTGGGCAAGTTTTTTCTGAAAGCGTTCAACCGTTTCCACCGGCGAGATGACCTTGTCCTGGTCGTAGGTGTAGGTCTTGTAGCTGTCGTTCAGTCTGATCGGCCTCTTTTCCATAACACCCCCTGCGAATGAATCAAATACTCTGTCGTTTTCGTGGTGGACACTTCGAGGGGCCCCGGGCGCTTACCGCCTGGAGTTCCCCGGCTTATGCAACAAGCTGTTTCGCCTTGCCGTTCTGTGCTACATTGTGGCATTGATTGCGGGTTCAGAGTTGAGCATTTACCCCAACCGTGCCATTTTCGCCAGCTTTTTCTGGCGGAAGCGACAACATCCCCATGCCGGCCATTCAGGGAAGATACCCGGCCAGCCTTTGACGCCACCTTTCTCCGTAATCGGTGACTTCCACAAAGCGGGGCCCTTCGCCGGCACCGTGCAGTTCCAGATGCAACCGTTCATGGGGCATGAGGCTGCCCAGCCGGTCGGGCCATTCGATCACCGAAAGGCCCGAGCCGTAGAGATAATCGAGAAAGCCAAGTTCTTCGATCTCTTCCTCGCCGCCAAGGCGGTAGAGATCGAGGTGATAGAGGGGAAGCCTGCCGTCGGGATGGATGTGCAGCAGGCTGAAGGTGGGGCTTTTCACCGGGGAAGAGGGCGGAACGCCCAATCCCCTGCCGATGGCCTGGGTGAGGGTGGTCTTGCCGGCACCCAGGGAGCCATCCAGGGTGATGATCTCTCCTGCCCGGCATTGGCTGCCGAGATGAAAGCCCAGTTTTTCGGTGTCCTGCAAGCAGGGAAGTTCGATGTGCATGGTGGCTGAGTCTCTTGGGGGGATATCCGTGACCGCCTATTATATAGGATACCAAGCGGCACAAGGCAAGGACGGCAAAACCGTCTGGAAAATTTTCTAATTGCCAAATGGAGTGAATGGCAGTAGATAAAAGAGCTTCTTGCAGGGCAATCGATTGAGTACAAGCCGGGAGGGGTCCCGGCTGTTTCTGCCGGCGAGAGTTCTGCCTCCACACACCGGTTGTGTGCGGGGCGATTTCCCGAAAAAACGAAGAGGAGGATAAATAATGAACCGGAAGATGCACCTGTTGGTACTGGCTTCGGCCCTTACGCTGTTTCTGTTCACCGCCTGCAGCAAGCCCGAGGAGGCCGAGCACGCTCCGGCGGCTCCGACGACCGCTCCCGCTCAGGTGACGGAACAGGCTGCGCCGGCGGTTCAGGAAGAGGCCGCTCCGGCAGCTGAGCAGGCCGTCCAGGCCGTGGAAGAAGCTGCTCCGGCCGCCGAAGAGGCTGCCCCGGCCACCACCCTTGGCCAGGAGGCCGTCGAGGCTGCCAAGGAGATGGGCCAGGACGCCGCGCAGGCCGTGGAAGAGAAGGCCGCCGAGGCGGTCACCGACCTGAAGGCCGCCGCCGAAGAGGCCATGCCCGCTCCGGTCAAGAGAAAGGCGCCGGAAGGCTGCTAAGCTCTTTTTCCGTACCGCACAAAAAAAAGCCCCCGCTTTGGCGGGGGCTTTTTTTATGCCACGATGGGCAGCACAACAAAGACTGTTGTCCCCTCCCCTTCCCCGCTGGTAAAGCGGATGGTGCCGCCGTGCTCGTCGATGATTTTGTAAGCCATGGCCAGGCCCAGGCCGGTGCCGCCTGGTTTGGTGGTGAAATAGGGGTCGAGGATGCGTTCCAGGAACTCTTCGGGAATGCCGCAGCCGGTGTCGGTCACCGAGATCTCGACGTAGGCCGGATCCTGGGCCCGGTGCGCCTCGACCCGCAGGGTACCTCCTTCCTTTTCCATGGCCTGCAGGCCATTGAGGTAGAGATTGAGCAGCACTTGGTTGAGGCGGTCTGGGTCGGCGGAGACCGGCGGCAGTTCCGGGTCGCAGGCGATCTCCAGGCTGATGCCGAGGGCGGCTGAGTCAGAGCTGACCAGTTGCACGGTGTTTTCGATGAATTCCTCGAGGGCCACGGGCTGGCGGTTAAGCGGTGTCGGGCGGGCGTAGTTGAGCAGTTCGGTGATGCTGCGGTTGAGGCGCTCGGCTTCCTGGACCAGGAGTTGGGCCGCTTTCTGCTCTTCGGTGTCTTTTTCGAACTTACGGCCAAGCAGAGTGGCGAAGCCTTTGATCGAACTGAGCGGGTTGCGCACTTCGTGGGCGACGCCTGCTGCCATCTTGCCCAGCGCCACCAGCCGGTCGTGGCGCTGCATTTCCTTTTCGAGGCGCTTTATGTCGGAGAGATCGTACATGAGCAGCACCCGGCCCATGATCGATCGGCTTGCCTGGTTGTAGACCGGCAGCGCGTTGAGGTGCAGTGTAAGGCGCTGGCCGTTCTTGCCGGTGAAGGAGGTCTCCCCTTCCCGCAGCACCTCGTCTCCGCCCTGGTTGTCGAAAAAGGGCGCTATCTCGGCGGGAAGCACATCGGTGGGCAGCTTGCCGACCACCCGGTTGTGCTCCAGGTCGAGCATATGGCCGGCGGCCTGGTTGAAGGTCTGGATGGTGGAGGCCTGGTCGGTGGCGATGATCCCCACCGGCAGGTTGGAGATGAGCATGCCGGTGAAGGCCTGGATGCGGGTCAGGGCCTTCTGGGAGATGTTGTAGCTCTGGATGGCGATAAGCGACAGCCAGCCGCCCAGTCCCACCAGCAGGAGGACGAGGGAGATGGAGGCGATCTGGATGCCGTACTGGCGGACTGCCAGTTCGAGCTCGGTCATGTCGAGACCGACCAGGATGTACATGGTCGTCGGCACGCCGTGGATCTCGTCGTGGACCGTGGGCGGATGGGCGAATTTGAGCTCGCCGTGGGGCGGCAGCGGGTTTTGTTGCAGAAAACGGTTGCGCCAGCGGCGCAGCAGGGTGCCGCCCTGGTCGGCAAAGGGCAAGAAATCGCTCACCACCTCGAAGACCTTGCGCGGCGAGCGCCCATCCTGGGTAACGATATGGTATTTGCCGGTGGAGCCGGCATCCCGGTAGAGGTTGATGTCACGGCTTATCTTGCGGCCCATGCCGTCCGGGTCGCTGGAGGTGACGATGGTGCCGGCACCGTCGATCACCGTGATGTAGAGAATGTCCGGGTCCTTGGCGGCCTGCTCAAGCAGGTGCTGGGTTTGGTAGATGGACGGGTCGGTGGCGGAAAGCCCCATCATCCGGCTCATCATGCCACTTACCATGGAAGCCCGCATGGAGGCTTCGACAAAAGAACTGATGGACTGGCCCTTGCGGAAGAGGCTTTCGGCCAGCAGCCGCTTCTCCCGTTGGAAATTGTTGGCCGCCTGGGCCACGATGATCAGGGTGAGAAGCCCGATGGCCGCAGCCAGCAACCACGGCGAGACGTGCATCAGGCGGGTTTTTTTGATGATGAAATCTTTCATTCCGGAAAACTATTCAGATTCCTGGCCCAGGGCCTTGCGGAGCGCCGCGATGTGGACCTTGCCGGCGTAGTGCAGGGGACTCTTGCCGGACACCGGGTCGAAGCGGCTGGGGTCGGCCTTGCAGATGTACTGGACCTCCCGGGCCAGGGTGGGCAGCGCTTCTTCGACGGAAAGGCCGACGATCCGCTGCAGCACCTCCCAGGTGGCGCTGCAGGGGGCGCCGCGCCGCACCCGGATGGAGGTGATCACTCCGTTTTGCTGGTCGACTTCGAATTCGGGCAAACCGAACTGCTCGCCGTAGGGGCCGGCCTCAGCCAACCTGCCGAGACCGCAGCAGGTAAACGGCGTGATGGCCCCGGCGGTTTTCTTGCCCGAGGCGATCACCGGTATTTTTTTCGCGGCGCAGAGTCCGGCAAGGTATTCGGAAAGATCCGGGTGCTTTAAAAAATCAAGCACCAGATCGGCCTCGAAATCGGCGGGGAGATAGTCGGCGGGCTCGTCGATGAAGGCAGGCAGCGGCAAGTCGATATCGTATACCGCCGTGATCTCGATACCGCGGCCATGGGCGCGGATGCCGGCGATCTTCTGCTGGCCGCTGCCCTGCTGCTCGAAGACGACGATTTTCTGGGCAGAGGACTGCTTGGTCATGCTGTGGATTCCATGGCTCCCACGTCGCTGGAGGGAGCCGCAAGTTCGTGGAGGATGCGGCGGGCGAGCTCTTCTGGCAGCTTGCCCGCTTTGGCGATTTCCCCGGCCTCGGCCTGGCGGAGCCGCTCCACCGAACCGAAGTGGGCCAGGAGCTTTTGGCGCCGCACCGGTCCCACCCCGGCTATGAGGTCGAGCCGCGAGCGCAGGGTGTCTTTGGAGCGCAGTTTCCGGTGGAAAGTGACGCCGAACCGGTGCGCTTCGTCCCGCACCCGCATGAGAAAGAGCAGCGCGTCGTTGTGGCGAGGCGCCCGGATCGGGTTGGAGCGGCCGGGGCGGTAGAGTTTTTCGCCTTCTTCCTTTCGTTCCTTGGCGATTCCGGCCAGTTCCACACCGTCTTCGAGACCGAGGTCGGCCAGTACCCGCAGGGCCACGTTCAACTGGCCCTTGCCGCCGTCGAGCAGCAGCAGATCGGGAAAAGCTCTCTGTTCTTCGGCTTTTGCGAAAAAACGGCCCAACACCTCGGCCATCATGCCATAATCGTCGGGGCCCTGCACTTCTTTTATCCGGTAGTGGCGGTATCCGGCTGGCTCCTTTTCGCCGTGCAGGAAGGAGACCAGCGAGCCCACCGCCAGCTCGCCACCGGTGTTGGAGATGTCGAGGCAACAGATCCGCTGCGGCGGTTGCTCGAGGCGCAACAGTTTCCCTATGTTTTCGGAGAGCCGTTGCCAGCTGCGGCCTGCCTGCTCGCGGTCGGCATGGATCTTGGCCGCGTTGTCGCCTGCCATCCGCAGCAGGTCCGCCCGTTCGCCGCGCCGGGGCGTCAGCATCTTCACCGTCTGGGGCCTGCCACCGGCCTTCTGCTCCTCGAGCCACTCGCCCAGGGCCTCCTGGCCGTCCACCGCAAAGGGCAGCAGAACCTCCGCCGCCGGTTGGTGGCCCTCGCCGTAGTAGCGGCGCAGCACCTCGGCCAGCACCTCGGGGTCATCCCCCAGTGGCTCGGCAAGATAAAAGCCGCGGTGGCCGCTCACCGCGCCCTGCCGCACCTGGAGAAGGGCTACCGCCACCGCCTGCCCTTGGCGGGCAAAGCCGAAAACGTCCTGGTCGCGGCCATGGACCGAGACCATCACCTGCTTTTCGAGGGTGTGGGTGAAGGCACGGATGCGGTCGCGCCAGAGAGCGGCCTCCTCGTAGCGCTGCTCTTCCGAGGCCCGGAGCATTTCCCCCTCCATGGAGCGAAGGAGCTCGCGGTTCCGGCCCTCGAGGACGAGAAGAACCTTTTCCACCATCTCGAGATAGGGGCCGCGCTCCACCAGGCCGGCGCAGGGGGCCAGACAGTGGCCCATCTGGTGGTTCAGGCAGGGGCGCTGCCGGGGCTTCAGCTTTCCCCTGCAGCGCCGCAGCGGAAAGAGTTTGTGCAGATAACCCAGGGTCTCCCACATGGCGGCCGGCGAACTGTAGGGCCCGAAGTAGCGGCTGCCGTCCTCCTTCCTGGTGCGGGTCATGGCCAGCCGCGGCCACTTCTCCTGCACGGTGACCTTGATGAGCGGGTAATTTTTGTCGTCCCGCAGGATGACGTTGTAGCGGGGTCGGTGTTTTTTGATCAGAGAGGCCTCGAGGATGAGGGCCTCCTTTTCGGTGGAGGTGAGGATGGTCTCGATCCGGCCCACCCGCGCGAGCAGGGCCGCGGTCTTGCTGCCGCCGCCGGCTTCGGTGCGCCGGTAGGAGGTGAGCCTTTTCCGGAGTTCCTTGGCCTTGCCGACGTAGAGCACCGTGTCGCGGCTGTCCTTCATGAGGTAGACGCCGGGGGACTCGGGTACGGTGCGCAGAAAATCGGTGGACAGAACCATGTCCCAGGGTGAGTTCATAAAGGCAGTGTGCGGTTTCGGCAAGGGCGGCAGAGATGGTAAAGTTCCAGGCGGGCACGGGGCCGTGACAACACAGAAAAAATAGTGCCGGGCGCATCGATGCGCAATCCGTTTCTTTGCGGTTGCAAGTTGGGCGGTGGTTGGGTAATCGTAGTAGTGTGAAGTTTTGGTATAAATTCTAAAGAGTAAGGGAATGGAGCGATGAAACTGCCTTCGGCCGCCGAGATGCGGCAGCTCGACGCCACGGCCATCGAAACCTACGGCATACCGTCCATCGTGCTGATGGAGAACGCCGGCCGCTGTTCGGTGGAAGAGCTGGCTCGCCGCTTCGGCGATCCGGCCGGCCGCCGGATCGCCATCTTTGCCGGGCCCGGCAACAACGGCGGTGACGGCCTGGTGATCGCCCGTCATCTGCACCAGCGTGGCGCTCTGCCCCAACTTTTCTTCCTCACCGATCCCGATTCCCTGGGCGGCGATGCCGCAATCAACCTGGCCGTTGTCCGCCGCTTGCCCATTCCCGTCCATTTCCTGCGGAGCGAAGAGGAGCTCCAGGGCCACCTGCCCCTGCTCGCTTTCTCCTGGCTGGCGGTGGACGCTCTGTTCGGCACCGGCCTGAGCCGCGAGCTGACCGGACTTTTCGCCGCCGCCGTGCGGCTCATGAACGCCCTGCCCTGCCCCAGACTTGCGGTGGACATCCCCTCGGGGCTCCACGCCGACACCGGCCTGGTGCTGGGTGAAGCGGTTCGGGCCGAACTCACCGTCACCTTTGCCTGCCCGAAACCGGGTCTTGTCACTGAACCTGGAAAGGAATGGGCTGGACAACTGGTGGTGGCCGATATCGGCATCCCGCCGGAAGCGGCGGCCTCTGTTTCCACCGAACTGCTCGATCAGAAGCAGATCGTCGCCTGGCTGCCGGCCCGCCCTCAAAGCGGCCACAAGGGCACCTTTGGCCACCTCCTGGTACTGGCCGGCAGCCGCGGCAAGACCGGGGCCGCGATTCTCGCCTGCCAGGGCGCTTTGCGGACCGGCGCCGGCCTCGTCACCCTGCTGGCGCCAGGCGGCCTGAACGATCTCTACGAGTGCGCGCTCTCCGAGCCGATGACCGTGCCCCTCGCCGGCGACCGGGGCCGGTACGGCCCGAACGACTACCCTGTGCTGCTCGCCAATCTGGCCGGCAAGAAGGCCCTGGCCCTGGGGCCCGGCATCAGCACCGAACCGGATACCGCGGCTCTGGTTAAAAAAATCTACCTGGAAGTGGAACTGCCCATGGTGGTGGATGCCGACGCGCTCACCATCCTGGCTTCCGAGCCGGAGCTGATCGGCCGCGCCGCCGGGCCCCGCATCCTCACCCCGCACCCCGGCGAGATGGCCAGACTCAGCGGTCTTGCCAGCAGGGAGATCCAGGCGGACCGGCTGCCAGTTGCAAAAAGTTTTGCCAGGGAACATGGCGTTCACCTGGTCCTGAAGGGTTGCGACACGGTGGTGGCTTCCCCGGGCGGCCATGCCGCCGTCAACCCCACCGGCAACCCGGGCATGGCCGCCGGCGGCATGGGGGATGTGCTCACCGGTTTGATCGGCGGCTTCCTGGCCCAGGGAGCAGATCCCTGGCGGGCCGCCTGCCTTGGCGTCTTCCTGCACGGTGCCGCCGGCGACCGGCTGGCAGCGAGGAAACCCTTTGGTTACACCGCTTCGGAGCTGGCCCGGCAGATTCCCCATGTTCTGAAAGATCTGCTCTACGAAAAGAGTTGAATTGCCCCAAAAGATGATGGGCTCGCAGAAAGTCCATCGTACCGCTGAAGATGGCTAAGCGAAAAGATTGATCTACAGGGGGGGGCGTCGAGGGCGCGGAGGCATACACTCGGTATGTCGAGCACCCGAGATCCCGCCACGACGCAGGAGATCGGACTTCTCGGAGTCTGCGCTTAGCGGCGACGGAATCAAAACACAACAAAGGAGCCAACACTATGCTGCAGGCCAAGGATATCATGACCCGCGAGGTGATCACCGTCCAGACCTCCACCCCGGTAAGGGAAGTGGCGGAAACCCTGTGGACCAGGAAAATAGGCGGTGCTCCGGTGCTCGACGAAACCGGCCGCCTGGTGGGCGTGGTCACCGAGAGCGATCTCATCGACCAGAACAAGAAGATCCACATCCCCACCATGATCTCGGTGCTCGACTCGGTGATCTATCTTGAAAATCCCAATAAGTTCGAAACGGAGCTCAAAAAGATGAGCGGCGCCGTGGCCGGCGACATCTGTTCGAAGAAACTGGTCACCGTGGGCGAGGACACGCCGCTCGACGAGGTTGCGACCATCATGGCTACAAAGAAGGTCCACACCCTGCCGGTGTTGAACGCCGAAGGGAGGCTCGCCGGGGTGATCGGCAAGACCGACATCATCCGGACCATGGCAAGCAAAAGCTAGAAACGGATTTTTTTAAAAGAAAAAAGGTGGTTGACAATGCATCTGGGATTCATTGGGCTCGGTCATCTCGGCAAGGCCATCGCCGGCAGGTTGCTGGACTGCGGGCACACCCTGACGGTATGGAACCGCACGGTTTCCAAGACAGAAGGCATGGCGGTGGAGGTGGCGGCCTG
>JBFHWX010000005.1:0-49675 GCA_041599275.1 Desulfobulbales bacterium
CATTCTAACACGTAAGCGTCGGAATTTGTCTACAAAAAAAAAACGGGCGGTGCAACGCACCGCCCGTTTTTTTCTCTTAGTAAAAGGCCTTGCTTAGAAAACGCCCTTCACCTTGCCGGTCTCGACGTCGACATCGATACGGCGGTAGGCCGGATCGGAGGCGGTGCCCGGCATCAGGCTGATGGCGCCGGCCACCGGTACCACGAAACCCGCACCCTTGTAGGTGAGGATGTCCTGGATCGGCAGGGTCCAGCCCTTGGGCACACCCTTCAAGCGCGGATCGTGGGAGAGCGACAGGTGGGTCTTCACCATGCAGGTGCCCATCTGCTTGAGTTCCGGATCGTTCTCCATGCGCTTGAGCTTGGCCTGGGCATCGGCGGAGTAGGAAACGCCGTCGGCGCCGTACACTTCCTTGGCAATGAGCTCGATGCGCTTGGAGAGCGGGGTGTCGAGTTCGTAGAGGAAGCGGAAGTCGTTCGGCTCCTCGCAGGCCTCGACCACGGCATCGGCGAACTCGAGGGCACCGTCGCCGCCGTACTGCCAGTGCTCGGAAAGGGCGACGCGGGCGCCGGCGGCTTCACAGAGGCGGCGCACGGCGTTGATCTCGTCCTTGGTATCGGTGTAGAAGGCGTTGATGCAGACCACCGGGTTGATGCCGGCCTTCTTGACGGTCTCGATGTGGTGCAGCAGGTTGCCGCAGCCAGCCTCGACCCAACCGACGTTCTCCTTGAGGTATTCCTCGGGCATCGGCTTGCCTGGCACCGGGATCGGGGCGCCGCCGTGGCACTTGAGGGCCCGGATGGTGGCCACGACCACCGCGCAGTTGGGCTTGAGGCCGGAGAAGCGGCACTTGAGGTTCCAGAACTTCTCGAAGCCGATGTCGGCGCCGAAACCGCTCTCGGTGACGTTGTAGTCGGCGAGCTTGAGGGCAACGCGGTCGGCGATGACCGAGCTCTGGCCGATGGCGATGTTGGCAAAGGGGCCGGCATGAACCACCACCGGCTGGCCTTCGATGGTCTGCATCAGATTCGGGTTCAGGGCCTCGACCATCCAGGCGGTCATGGCGCCGGCCACGTCGAGGTCCTCGGTGGTGACCGGACGGTCCTGCTTGTCGTAGCCCACCACGATCTTGCCCATGCGCTCGCGCATGTCCTTGAGATCGGTGGCCACCGACAGGATGGCCATGACCTCGGAGCTCACCGCGATGGCGAACTTCGACTGCATGGTGTAGCCGTCCATCTTACCGCCGAGGCCGATGGTGATGTTACGCAGCGCCTGGGCGCAGTAGTCGATGATCCAGCCCATCTCCACCTTTTTCGGATGGATGTCGAGGCGGCGCAGGTTACGCTTGGCAAGCTGCTCGTCGGTGTAGTTCGACTCGTGCTGCATGCGGCTGGTGAGCGCCACCATGGCCAGGTTGTGGGCGTTCATGATGGCGTTGATGTCACCGGTGAGGCCAAGCGAAAACGGGGTGAGCGGGATACACTGGGCGAGACCGCCGCCGGCGGCCGAGCCCTTGATGTTCATGGTGGGGCCGCCGGAAGGCTGGCGGATGGCACCGATGACGCTCTTGTTGCGCTTGCCGAGGCCCTGCACCAGACCCATGCAGCAGGTGGACTTGCCCTCGCCCAGCGGGGTCGGCGAAATGGCGGTCACGTCAACGTACTTGCCGTCCGGCTTGTCCTTCAGGCGATCGAGGATCTTGCGGTAGTCGAGCTTGGCGACGTAGTGACCGTGGGGCAGGAGCTCTTCCTGCTCGAGACCGAGCTCTTCGGCGAGCTGGTACACGGTCTTCATGCGGGTTTCTGCTTCCTCGGCGATTTCCCAATCCTTGTGTTTCGTCGGGTCCAGAACCATACAAACCTCTCCTTGCTTTGATTCGTTGTTTAAAAAACTACTTCAACTCTTCTGACAAATTCGATCGCCGGCTGCGTTGGAAAACGGAGCCGAACGGTGGCCGACCGCGTGGATACCTGGAGGCCTTGCCCGCTCCAAGAAAAACACAAGGATAGCAGGACATTAACGGATCTTCCAGGCAGGAAGAGAACCTCCAATCTGTGTTCAAACCTTGTAGTCGTACCCTGTTTGACACCTGGTTGTCAAGAAACCAATACGCGGTGCGGGCGTTGATTCGAAAAAAAAGCGGCTGGGATCAAGCGAGGGCGATGTCGCCGAAGACCGCCGGGTACCGGCCCTGGAGATCACGGCAGAGCGGGATCATCACCTCGCGCATGGAAGGCTCGGCGGCGGGAGTGGTGCGGAGGCGAAAGATGTGGTGCCACTCGACCAGGTTGGCGTAGACGATGAGCTCGGTCTTGCAGCTGTTGGGCAGCACCGTGCGGGCCGCCTGGGGGGAAACGGTTTCGAGAAGCTTGAGGTAGATCTGCTCGGTCTCCTCCATGGCCCGGCGCCAGAGCGCCATTTCTTCGCTGTGCTCCTTGAAGAACATGGGCCGGATGAAGCTCACCTGGTTCGAGAACTTGTCCTGGCTGTAGCGGCAGTAGCGCTGGCTCTCCTGCAGAAAGGAGCAGGGCCGGTGACGGACGATCTCGTGGGTCACCGCCCGGTTGATGATGAACTTGACGCCCAGGTAGCGGTGGCGGGCCAGCCGCTCCGGCGGCAGCTTTTCGACTTCGGCGAGCTCCAGCTTGGCAACGCCGACCTCCTGCCCTGCCCCGGTCGCCGGCAGGTCGGCGTAAAGCACGGGCTGGCGGCTGCGGAGAAAGGCGGCCATGGCCAGGCTCACCGGTTCTTCGGGGTGAAAGAGGCACTGCTCGCGAAAGGCCCTCACCGTGCCGGTGACCAGGAGGCCGCCGGGCTCGCGGTCGATCTGCAGATAACGCGGCTCGCTGCGAAAAAAACCGGCGACGAGCTCTTCGGCCAGGGTAAGGCGCAGGGTGCAGGCCGCCATCTCGGTCACCGAGTTGTGGCCGTGCTTGATGATCTTCTGCACGAAGGGAGCGGCGGATTCCGGCGTGATCTGGTCCTCGGACTTGTAGCAGATGCGGCCGCAGTGCTCGATGCGCACCACGGGATCACACCAGTCGAGCTCGTCCTGGATTTCGTAGGAAGGATCAATGACCAGCATGCGGCGTTCCCCCTCTTTTTCGACAGATAAGGTTACGAACAGGAGCACTTGCAGCCGGCGCCGCCCACGGCGCCGGGGTGAGCCCCCTTCCAGAACGGGCTCATGGCCCGCAGGTTTTCGATGATCGGCGGCAGCTTCTCCAGCACGAAATCCACCTCCGCCTCGGTGTTGTAAACCGACAGGCTGAAGCGGATCGAACCGTGGGCCGCGGTGAAGGGCACGCCCATGGCCCGCAAAACATGGGAGGGCTCGAGCGACCCGGAGGTGCAGGCCGAGCCCGACGAGGCGCAGATGTTGAAACGGTCGAGATGCAGGAGAATGGCCTCGCCCTCGACATATTCAAAGGAGATGTTGCAGGTGTTGGGCAACCGCTCGGTCTTGTGGCCGTTCAAAAGTGCGTTGGGGATCGTGGCAAGCAGCCCTTCCTCGAGCTTGTCGCGCAGCCTGCGGACGTAGGTGTTCTCGGTTTCGAGGTGGGTTGCGGCCAACTCGCAGGCGCGGCCGAGGCCGACGATGGCGGCCACGTTCTCGGTGCCGCCCCTGCGGCCCTTTTCCTGGTGGCCACCGATCAGAAACGGCACGTAGGGTGTACCGCGCCGCACGTAGAGCACCCCCACTCCCTTCGGAGCATGCAGCTTGTGGCCGGAAAGCGACAGGAAGTCGACCTCGACCTTTTTCAGATTGATGGGAATTTTTCCAATCGCCTGCACCGCGTCGGTGTGAAAGAGGATGCCGCGGCTTCTTGCGATGCGGGCCATCTCGGCCACCGGAAAGATGACCCCGGTTTCGTTGTTGGCCCACATCACCGAGACGATGGCGGTGTCGTCGGAGAGGCTTTCCTCATAGAGCTTGAGGTCGAGGGTGCCATCACCGTTCACCGGCAGCATGGTGACCCGGTGTTTGTGGCCGGTGAGCTTATCGAGCGACTCGCAGAGGTTCTTCACCGCCGGGTGCTCCACCCGGGTGGTGACGATGTGGCGCTTTTCGGGAAAGGCCTGGAGCGCCGAAAGGATGGCGGTGGAGTCGCTTTCGGTGCCGCAACTGGTGAACACGATCTCGTCGGCCGAGGCGCCGAGGATGGCGGCCACCTTCTCCCTGGCCTCCCGCACCCTGGCTCCCACCTGGCCGCCGAAGCGGTGCATGCTCGAGGGGTTGCCGTAATATTCTGAATAATAGGGCAGCATCGCCTCCAGCACCTCGGGGGCGACCCGGGTGGTGGCGTTGTTGTCCATATAGACGACCTGGTCGGGCCCGACACTGTTCATCGCTTCTCCTCCTCGACGATCAGGGTGTCGAGAACCTGCTCCCGGAGCTTCTTCTCGACCACCTCTTTGAGAGTGGTCTGGGAGGCGGCGCAGCTCACGCAGGAGCCGCGCAGGGAGACGAACACGAAGTCGCCGTCCACGTCCACCAGCTCGATGTCGCCGCCGTCCTTGCGCAACGCCGGCCGGATCTCGCGGTCGAGGGCCTCCTCGATGAGCTTGATCTTCTGGATATTGGTGAGCCGCTTGGGCTTTTCAGCCATGGGCAGGTCGAGCCGCTCGCCGGCCCGGGCCTCGCGCAGCAGTTCAGTGATCCGGTCATGGCACTTGCCGCAGCCACCGCCGGCCTTGGTGAAGTTGGTGACTTCTTCGACGGAGCGCAAACCGCTTTCCTGGATGGCCCTGCGGACCTCGAGGTCGGTGACCCCGAAACACTCGCAGACCACCTCGCCCTGGGCCATGGGCAGCGGCACCCCCCGGTAGTTGGCGATGGCCGCTTCCAGGGCCTCGCGGCCCATGACCGAGCAGTGCATCTTCTCCTTGGGCAGCCCGCCCAGGAATTCGGCGATGTCCTCGTTGGTGATCTTTGCCGCCTCTTCGAGGGTAAGGCCCTTGATCATCTCGGTGAGTGCCGAAGAGGAAGCGATGGCCGAGGCACAGCCGAAGGTCTTGAACTTGGCGTCGGTGATCCTGCCGGCGTCGTCCAGCCGAAAGGTGAGGGTCAGCGCATCTCCGCAGGCAAGGGAACCCACTTCACCTTTGCCGCTGGCGTTCTCAACCTCTCCCACATTGCGCGGGTTGAGGAAATGGTCCTTCACCTTGTCTGTATAATCCCACATATCTTTTCTCGAACTCCTTCAAGAGGGGTAACCGGGCCTGTTTCGCCAGGTCTGCGGCCGCCGTCCACTGGCCGTTTCGCCGAAAAAAACACCCCGCAGGGCGCCACGAAAGAGCCATATCTTATCGATTTCACACAAAAACAAAAACGGCCGAAACACCGGAGGCCGCTCGCAACAAATGCGAATTGCAATCTAATTTTTTGGCCCCCAAAAAGCAACAAGTAATCTCCCTCCTCCTGGGGAGGTGGTGCCCGTGGCAAGTGACCCCAATGGTTGGACCGCTCCGGTCATTATGCTGGAACGTTTGGCAAAGCCTGCCTGGTCTTCGAACTCTTGGGCCGAGAGAGCCATTCCTGTCAATTTCGTGACGAGTTGGTTTCCCACCGAACGCCCACATGTTCGTCGTGGCTTCCGTAAAACGTTTTCAGCTCCCTTGGAATGGAGAAAAACACTCTGCCGGATCGATTTTTGGTTTAAAAAGTACAGAAAAACAGCCTTTACAGCAGCAAAACATCAAGAGTTCCTGCCTGCACTTGCGCTTTATTAAAAGTCAAAAAACCGGCAACAACACCCAACAAGCAAGTACCCCAGAAGAAAAAATTTAGCTCGCAAACACAACAAGATAAAAAAACATTTAAGGAATACCGAAAATCGATGCTTTTTCCTGGAAAAGGTCGTAAACAGAATTTTGGTTTTCTTTTTCCTGGTATTTTCAAACTGCAGTCAAAACAAAAAACGATGGAGAACAAAAAGATGAAGAAAATTATTGCGCTGTGTTGTCTGGTCGGTTTTTTTGCAAGCGTTTCCGCTGCAGTAGCCGGTGACATGTCCTGCAAGGTGGTGTCGGTGGAAGGCGCCACGGTGGTCATGGACTGCGGCGGCGACGCCGGCAATGTTGCCGCAGGCGACAAGGTGGAAATCGCCAAGAAGAAAAAGGCGGTGGAAGGCTGCTAACACCTCTGGCGAGAACCGGAGCACGGGGCTCTCCCTGTGCTGGTTTTCCGCTCTCAAAAAGCTCCCCGGCGAACCGGGGAGCTTTTTTTATGCCTGGACTTTTTTCAGGAAGCGACGGCGGGAAAAAAAGCGGGACACCCCCGTTTCCCAGGCCACGCTTTTCCTCCAATCCCTCAGAGTTTTCGCAATATAGTGACAACCAAAGTGAATTTTTCCTCCGGCATCGGCTCATAGTCGCGGGCCAGGAGGGAGCCATCAACATCACGGATTTCGACCAGTTTTTTGATGTTGCTGACGGCGATGAGAAAGTTCTTCCTTGGTATGTACTCGAGCCGCGAGCAGGTCATTCGTTTTTTATACCTCGGATCGTCGCATTGGCCACTGGAGAAGTCCATTTTCTGCAGCCCGGACTGCATCCTGGCAACTGCCTGGGCAAAACCGGGGTGAGGAAAACGCGTTACCTCAACGGTCAGACCATCGACCAGGAGCACAATGCCCTTTTCCTCCCCGGGCATTTCCCGGACGGCGGTCGCACTGATCTCCCCAGCGGCCTGGCCGCTGAGCAGCCCTTTAGAGAAGGAGGTCTTCAGGCCCGGCGATGCGAGCAGCTTGGCCAAAGTGAGGAAAACAAAAGAGCCGTGGCTGGCGATATATTCCCGCCTCTGCTTTAGCTCCTCGCCACCGACCAGGCGAACCGGCAGTTTCGTGTTCCGCAGTTTTTGAAAAAAATCCTCATTGGACAACGTGCCGGTCAGGCTCCAACCCCAGAAAAGAGCAAGGCCAACCGCTGCAAAGGCCATGAGCTTCAGTCTTCTGGACACGCTCTCCCCTCCCCATGAGTTGAACAGGCGGCAGCCCCTTCAGGCCGAGCGGAAGAGCCCGCTACGGGAGGGGTAGACCATGGATAACAGCATGTTTGCAAATACGCGGCAGCAGGGCAAGAAGAGCCCGCACCGGTTATCTCCCGCCGCAACTTTCACGAGGCGTAGACAGGATGTTGCGGCAGGTTGGGGGGGCGGTAGGCTGGTATTTTCTGCTGGCGATCCCGCACCTTAACATGCACCTTTTCGTCATCGGCGATGGGCCGCAAACTGGTGCCGAAAGTTTTCCAGATGCCGTCACAGGAATCGTGCATATTCCCGCACGGGTTCGGGGCCAGGCGTTTGACGGCGCTCGCTTTGACCCGCAGACCGCACGGAGAGACGGCACGGTCGATCATCCACTGCAGGGCAATGTCCGACAACCCGCATTCCACGTAGCCGCCTCCGACATCGGAATGAACCCCGGGAAACCACACCTGATTGACCCGTTCCTCGGCGTCCCATTTCAGCACCGGAAAAAATTTGCGCCTCTCGTCAATGGCCATGGCGTGATAGCCCCGGACCACGCAGGCAGGCAGCACGAGGTCGTTGAAGTCCTCATCGGTGGTCGTCTTCACCGTGTCCCAGACTCCCAGCATTTCAACCGGAATATCAAAGAGTCGGCCATCCGCCTTCAATTTCCCCACACTGGCCTGGTCGCGCCGCAGGTAGAGCTGCCAGGCCAGATCGATATCGGCGGCCTTGACCGGCAGACCGCAATGGGAGAGAAGGCCGGCCAGCCGGCGGGCGGCGTAGGCGCCCCGGCTGAAGCCGAAGATAAACACCCTGTTGTCCCCTCTTGCGGTGCCGGCATCCGCAAACCGCCTCCTCAAAAAGCGATAGGCGCCAAGGATCTGCCTGTCCAACCCCTTGCCGTAGATGCCGCCGGGCAGTGCCTCCCAGTGCGCCGTTCCCACCCCCTCTTCATAGTGCGTCACCTGGTCGCGTGCCGAACACGCTTCCAGCAGCTTCACCACGTTGGTGCTGGTGCCATCGGTGTCGTTCCAGGTACCGTCGCACCCGATGACCAAATTCCTGACCGCTGGCATGCAGGTTCCTCCTGGACGGCTCTACGGCGAGGCAGGCTGGTACAGTTCTTCGTCTCCATCCTCCGGAGACGGTCCACCGTCACACCACCATTCAGCGGTTTGCGGCACGTACAAGCCAAGAGAGAGAAGCGACCCCAGGGCATAGAGAACGTTGGTGTGATAACGCACCCGGTAGAGCCCCCGGCCGTTGTCGCACTTCTCCACCGGTGGTGCAGACCAGACAAAGGTATAGTATGAGCCGTGCACCGTATGGGTGCCGGTTTTCGACCCTGGGGTCTTCTGGCCGTCTCCCTCGATGGTCATCGTGGCGCAACCGGCCAGAGCGATGGCCATCAACCAGAACAGGAGGCCGACGGCCATCCTTTGCATTTCCATTTTTTCTGGCAAATGAAGCACAGTAACGATCCCTGAAAAAGGTAAGCAAGGCGAGCAGAATGTGGTCCCGCCGCACCAGACCGACGGGTGGTGAGCGAAAGGACATGCCTATCAATATCTACACCCATAACCTCTTACCGTTTTTTTCCGCTCAGCTCCATATTTTTTTCAATCCATCAAAACATTCAGCCGTGCAAAAATACACTCTCTGCTTTTTCATAAGAAGGCAACTCTTTGACCACCCCCCTGCCCCCATCAGCCGGTGGTCCGCATGCCGGCGGAGATGCCCTGGATGCTCTGGCGCAGCAGGGTGCGCAGGTTCTCCGAGAGTTCGCCCTGCTGTTCGACGGCGACGGTGGCCCGGCGGATGAGCTCGATCTGGATAAAGTTCAGGGGGTCGACGTAAGGGTCACGCTCGTCGATGGCGCGCCGCAGCCAGGGAGTGGCGGCAAGCAGGTCGTCGCCACCGGTGAGCTGGAGCACCGCCCGGCAGGAGCGCACGTATTCGTCGTTTAAGAGATTCCAGATCGTCCTTCCCTCCTCGCGGTCGTCCATGAGCCGGGCGTAGAGCCAGGCGATCCCCATGGATGCCTTGGCCAGGGCCAGTTCGGCGTTGTCCACCGTGCCCCGGAAAAAGGCCCAGTCCCGGTACATAAGCCTGAGCTTTTCCCAGCCCTCTTGGTCGGCGGCGGCGAACTCGGCAAACGCCGTGCCCATGCCGTACCAGGCCGGGATCATCACCCGGCTCTGGGTCCAGGCAAAAACCCAGGGGATGGCCCGCAGCGACTCCAGGGTATGCTCCCGGCGTTGCCTGCGGCTCGGACGCGAACCGATGGGCAGGTGCTCGATCTCGTCGATGGGGGTGGTCTGACGGAAGAATTCGACAAAACCGGGCAGTTCCACCAGATGCCGGTAGGTCTTGTGGCTGCGCCCGGCCAGCCGCTGCATGTGGCCCAGCCACTCGGGTTTGGGCGGCTCGGCGCTCTCGGCCTCCACCAGGAAGGTGGCGGCGGTGATCTGTTCCAGGTGCCGGAAGGCGATTTCCGGGTCGTCGTAACGCTCGGCCAGCACCTCGCCCTGCTCGGTCATGCGGATGGCGCCGCTCACCGTGTGCGGCGGCAGGCTCATGATGCCGCGGGCCGCCGGACCGCCGCCGCGGCCAAGCGAGCCGCCGCGGCCGTGAAAGAAGACGAGCTTCACGCCGCGGCTCTCACAGAGTTCGTGGAGCTCCGACTGGCCGTGGTAGAGAGCCCAGCAGGCGGCCAGATAGCCGCCGTCCTTGGTGGAATCGGAGTAGCCGATCATCACGGTCTGCACGTTGCCCTGGGCCGCCAACCGTTCGGCGTACACCGGATCGTCGAGCAGTGGTGCCAGGATGCCGGCGGCCCGCCGCAGGTCGTCGATGGTCTCGAAAAGCGGCACGATGCCGGCGGCCCCCACCCCCAGCAGCCGCTCGTCGCCGGCCTCGCAGGCCGCCCGTCGCAGAAGCCAGAGCACGAGCAGCACGTGGCTCGGCTGGTGGGTCATGCTGATCACGTGGCCGCCCAGGATCTCTGGCCCGTAGAGCTGCACCGCCCGGGTGAGCAGCCGGAAAAGCGCCAGGGTCTCCCGGGTCTGGTCGGAAAGGTCGTCGTCGGCCAGCGGCTCCAACGCTCCCATGGTGCGGCAGAGCACCCGACGGCGCTCGGCTTCGTCAAGGGAGAGGAAATCGACGCAGAGGTTCTGCCGGGCCAGAAGCTCGGCCACCACCTGTTCGTAATGCCGCCCTTCCTGACGCACGTCGAGCCTGGTCATGTGGAAGCCGAAGGCCCGGATGCGGCAGAGCCAGTCCCGCACACCGGACTGCACCACGATGCCGGACTCGTGGGCTGCGAGGCTTTGCCGGATCAGCTCTATATCGCCCAGCAGTTCTTCGGCCCGCAGGTAGGCGCCGGCCGGCGGCTCGGCAAAGGGGGTGGCCACCCGGCTCTGCTGCAACCGCCACTCGATGGCCCGCAGCCAGCGGCGATAGGTCTCCTGCCCGGTAACCCGCTCCACCCGGCTGCGCATCTGGGGCCAGCGCCGCAGGGTATCGGCAAGGGCCGCATCGAGTTCCGGGCTCACCGCCACCCTCCGGTTCGACATGGAGAGCTTCTGGTACATGTGCCGGCATTCGGCCAGGTGGGCGTCGAGGGCGGCCTGGCGCAGCATGGTCAGGGTCTGGGCGGTGACCTCGCTGGTCACGAAGGGGTTGCCGTCCCGGTCGCCGCCGATCCAGGAGCCAAAATGCAGAAAACGCGGCCCGGCAAAGGATGAGCCGGGGAAATAACGGCCAAGCCCCTCCTCGAGCTCCCGGTAGAGACGCGGCACCACGTCCCAGAGGGTGCGCATGAAAAAAAGAGCGCGCTCCACCTCTTCGAGCACGGTGGGCCGCTCCAACCGGAGAGGATCGGTCTGCCAGAGAGCCACCATCTCGGAGTGGATGGTTTCGTCCAGCCCGTCCGCTTCCCTGGGCAAAAGGTCGAGGCGGTCGGCCGCGGCCAGACAGGCCTGGATGCGCTTCAGTTTGCCGCGCACGGTGCGGCGTTTGGCCTCGGTGGGGTGGGCGGTGAACACCGGCTCGATGCTCAACTCGTCGAGGAAACCCTGGATCTGGGGGGCGGCAAAGCCCCTGGCGTTCATCTGGGCAAGGGCCTCGCCGATGGATTCCGGCCGCGGCTGCCGGCCGCTTCGGCGTTCACGATCGCGCAGCATCCGCACCCGGTGCCGGTCTTCGGCCATGTTCATGAGATCGAAGAACAAACTGATGGCGCCGAGCACCACGCCGATCTGCCGTTCATCGAGTTGCGGGACGATTTTCTCCAACTCGCGGCCCGCCTTCAAATCGCCGGCCCGGCGGGCCTTGGCGAGATCGAGGATGTGCTCCACCTGTTCGGTGAGGGCTGAGCCCACCTGTTCCTGGAGAACCCGGTTGAGATGAGCGGTGAGGGTGCGGATTTCCTGAACGAGCATGAAGGGGCCGGCCATGGGGCTCTCCTGAAAAGCTGTGGTTGATGAAGGTGGGCGGTCCTGCTACCATGGCGCATTATGCCAGAGCCGCCTGAAAAATCCAGCCTCTTCCTTCCAATCTGAGGCAAGCCCATGGGCCACATCCACCACGACGCCGATCCCTACCAGCGCCTGCAGGAAAAGATCAGCCGCAAGCTGCAGGCAAACCCCACATCCCCCACCCTGCTGGCCATCCTCCGCCTGCTCTTCTCGCCGGAAGACGCGGCCCTGGCTGAAAAACTCCCGCACAACCTGACCCCGGTGCCTCTCCTTGCCCGCCGCCTCGGCCTGCCCGAGCCGGAGCTCGACCGGCGCCTCACCGAGATGGCCCGGCGCGGCGTGGTTTTCGACATGGAGGTGAGCGGCATCCGTTACGTCACTTTGCCGCCGGTGGTGATCGGCTTTTTCGAGTTCGTCTTCATGCGGGCCCGGCCCGAGCTGCCCATGGCGGAACTTGCCGCGCTCTTCGAAGAGTACTTCAGTGAAAACGACGCCGCCCTGGCAAGGAATCTCTGGCAGGGCGAGACCCAGCTCGCCCGCGCCCTGGTCCGCGAGGAATCGCTGCCACTGGCGGACCATTCCGAGGTCCTCGACTGGGAGCGGGCAAGCTTTATCGTGGAGGCGGCCGAGCAGATCGCCGTGGCCCGCTGCCAGTGCCACCACACCGCCGAGCACCAGGGCCGGGCCTGCCAGCGCCCCCGGGAGGCCTGCCTCTCCTTCGACTTCGCGGCCGAGAGCCTCTCGCGAAACGGCATGAGCCGTGTTATCGACAAAACGGAAGCGATGGCCATCCTTTGCCGCAGCAAGGAGGCAGGCCTCATCCAGATCGGCGACAACGTGCAGCGGCGGGTGAGCTTCATCTGTAACTGCTGCGGCTGTTGCTGCCACATGCTGCGGGGCATCAGGAACCTTGGGGTTTCGAAAGGGGTGGTCTCCTCGAACTGGCTGCCGGCCATCGACCGGCAGCGTTGCAGCGGCTGCGGCGAGTGCCAGCGGGCCTGCCCCATCGAGGCGATCCGCCTGGAGCCTGGTGAAGAGGGCGAAAAAAAGAAAAAGGCAGTGGTGAACGAAAAACTCTGTCTGGGCTGCGGAGTGTGCAGCACGCGGTGCCCTTCGGATGCCGCCTTTATGCGCCCACGGGCCCGGCGGCTGCTGGCGCCGGAGAGCGTTTTCGACCAACGCCTGGCCATGGCCCTCGAGCGTGGCCGGCTGGCGGAGATGCTCTGCGACGACCCGGAGCGTCTCGGCCACCGGGCCCTTGGCCGGCTGCTTCATTGGATGGAAAAAAGCCCGCCCTTCCAGCGAGCCATGGCGACGGAATCGGTGCGCTCGGTTTTTCTGAAACTGCTGGTCAGGGGCGCGAAGAAAAAGGCCGGTCCCCTGGCGGCCCGGCTCTCCTGAAAAGAAGCTGCGCTCAGTCGCTGTTGCTCTTGTGGATGGCCTCGAAGCGATGGATATTGTCGAGCATGAGGCGGGCCAGCACGGGGTCGAAATGGCTGCCCGCCCCCTCCTCGATGATGCCGGCGGAGCGCTGGTAGGAGAAGGCCTCCTTGTAGCTCCGTTTCGAGAGCAGGGCATCGTAGACGTCGGCCAGGGCCATGATCCGGGCCTCAAGCGGAATGGCCTCGCCGGCCAGGCCGGTGGGGTAGCCGGAGCCGTCGAAACGTTCATGGTGGTAGTGCACCAGGTTGTAGGCAAGAAGAAAAAAAGGATGCGAGCAACTCTGCACCACCTTGTGCACGGTTTCGGCGCCGATCACCGTGTGGCGCTGCATGATCCGGAATTCTTCGACGGTGAGGCGGCCGGGCTTGAGCAGGATATTATCCGGGATACCCACCTTGCCGATGTCGTGCAGCGGCGAGGAATGGTAGACACCGTCGATGAAGGGCACGGTGATAAGAGTGGAATATGCGGGGCGGTCCGCCACCAGTTGGGCGAGCAGCCGGCAGTACTCACGCACCCGGTTGAGATGGGCGCCGGTCTCCGGGTCCCGCGACTCGGCGAGATCGGCCAGGGCGAAGATCATGGTCTGGTAGCTCTTGAGCAGACTGGCACTGGCCGCGTCCTCGGAATACTTGAGGCGGCCGGAGAGCAGCTCGAGAACGCCACGCTCGAAATGAGCGTTGCTGCGCAAAAGATCGGCAAAATCCGCCTCGTGGATCTTCAGGCAGACCGAGTCGCTCTCCGCCTGCACCGTGGCGTAGCGCGGTTCCCGGGAGATAAGGGCGAGCTCGCCGAAGCAGTCGCCGGCGGCAAGCCGCCGCAGCTCGCGCTGGCCGCTGCCCATGCGTTTGAGGACAACGGCCGCGCCCTGGGCCAGGAGGTACATGCAGTCCGCCGCTTCGCCCTCGCCGAAAATGACCTCTCCCGCCTGGAACCTGCAGGACTGGAAGCGGTCGCTCAGCAGCTCCAGATCATTGAGATCGAGCCCTGCAAAAAGGCTGCTGCGCCGCAGATGACTGATGACCGCTTCCATTACCTCGCCCCTCGAAGAAGACAGGATGACCGACGACCGCGGAAACCGCCCGGCCCGGAGCCCCCGGTCAAGGCGTTTTCCTGATTGCAAGCTTTGTGGTACCTTACCAGAAAGCAGATTCCACAGAAACCCCCAAAACTGTTCACCATTCGGAACCAAGAGCGGAGAGCGGATTTTTTTCGGAACCCCTTCCCGGGCAGACGGCGACCAATGGGCAACATGCCTGGAGCAGCGTGGTCTGGCGCCAAGAAAACCGGCTTCGGCTGGGGTCTGCCCATCGCCTGGCAGGAGTCGGCGGTGCTTGCCGCCTACCTGCTCCTCATCGTTCTCCTTCTGGAGCTGGCCGCCCACTGGCTTCTTGTCTTCATCCCCCTGCTCACCATGGTTTTCCTGCTCATCTGCTGGCAGAAGGGCGAAAGGAACCGATGACCGGGCGACCGGTTCAGCGCTCCTTGTTTTCCAGCACCCACAACCCCCACTTTTCCCGGCGGCGCCGGGCCAGGAGCCGGCCGCGCGCCAGGGGCAGGGCGGCAAGCAGCACATCCTCGCGATTGCTGAAAAAACCCGAGATGATGTAGCGGCGCGCCCGCCAGAAGGAGTCGGTTTCGAAGAGCCGGGCCAGAAGATCGTGGAAGAGATTGGCCATCACCAGATCCACCCCGGCGGTGTCGGGCGGCTCCTGGAGGAGATCCCCACGCACCACCTGCACCCGGTCGGCGACTCCGTTGCGGATCGCGTTGTGCCGGGCCACCTGGCAGGCCAGGGTGTTCTCGTCCAGAGCCAGCACCTGAGCGGCACCCAGGCGGGCGGCGGCGATGCCCAGAAGGCCGGTGCCGCAGCCCAGGTCCTGCACCCGCCCGAGCTCCCCTGGCTGGCCTTCGGCGAGTTCCACCAGTGCCTCGAGACACATGCGGGTGGTGGGGTGAAAGCCGGTGCCGAAGACGACGCTGGGGTCGAGCTCGATGTCGGCCCCGGCCCCGGACCAGACCGGCGCCACAGAAAGCGGGCCGACCCGGAAAGGCTCGATGGCGCAACCCATCTCCCAGTCCCGGTAGTCGAGATCGGCCCGGTAGACCACGGAACAGCGGTGGCCGGCGCAGAGGCCGGCCACCAGTTCCTCCTGGGGACTGTGGAAGAAAAGCACCACCGTATCGCCCTCCCGCCAGCCGCCTATATAGTCGGGGTGGTCGATGGCGGGCAGTCTGGTCAGATCGAGGTGATAGACCCAGAGCCTGCGGTACTCTCGGTGCGGGGGGCGCAGCATCCTTCTAGAAGTCGAAACGGAGCTGCACGGAAGCGATATCCACCGCCGCGTCGTACTCGCCCACCAGGCCGCCGCGGGCCAGGTCCTCGGCAAGCGCCAGGCCGCTCTTGTCGATCTCCGGGTCCTCGACAAAGATATGCACGTAGCCGAAGTCGAGACTCCACGACTGGTTGATCCGGTAGCCCACGCCCACGGCGAGCCACAGCCGGTCCTCGTCGGGTATGCGCGGCGTGCGGTGCTCGGCGTCGGGCACCGGAGTCTGGTCGTAGGCCAGTCCGGTGCGCAGGGTGACGTCGGCGCTGGGGCTGTACTCCAGGCCCAGGGAATAACGCCAGCTCGATTCCCACTCCTCGGTGGTCACCCCGTCGGGGGCGCCGTTCTCGAACTTGAAGCGCAGTTCCTCGAAAAGATCCCAGTTGGTCCAGGTGATGTCCGCCATCACCGCCCAGCGCTCGTTCAGTTGGTGGAAAATGCTGGCCGAGGCGGTGTCCGGCAGCGAGACCTTGCTGGTGACGTCGGTGTTCAGGAAGGTGTAGGGCGCCGAAAAACGGGCCGTGCCCTCCACGTCGTGATGGACCCGGGAGCGGTAGGCGAGGCCCAGGCGGGTGGCATCGCTCATCTCGTAGAGGAGTCCGGCGTTCACTCCGTAGCCCCAGGAATCGCCTTCCAGGGTGACCAGGCCGTCGGCCAGGACATTGCCGGTGCCACTGAAATCCACGGCGCTGGAGAGCTCGGCATCGAGGTACTGGGCGCTCACCCCGAGGCCTAAGGAGAGCCGGTCGTTCACCTGCCAGGCCACGGTGGGGTTGAGATTGAGGGTCATCAGTTCGGAGTTCACCGCGTGGTAGCGGCCCACCCAGGTACGGTCGTATTCGGTGGCCAGCCCAAAGGGAGCGCTCGCCCCGAGACCGATGGACCAGCCGTTGCCGAGGTTCTGGCCGTAGTAGAAGTTGGGCACCAGGCCGGTGACCCCGCCGTCGCCGCCGTTGCCGCCGGAAATCTGCAGGCCGGTGCCGGCATGAAGGGTACCGCCGTCGTCGAACTCGGCCTTGGGCACCACCACGTGGGCACCGGTGAGCACCTGTCGGCCTTCGAGCCGGGCGAGCCCTGCCGGATTGAAGAAGATGGTGGAGGCGTCTTCAGCCACCGCCGCTCCGCCGGCAAAGGCATTGCCGAGTCCGGACACGCTTTGCTCGATGAGGGCGAAGCCGGCGGCGCCAGCGCCGGCCGCCTGGCCAAGGATGGCAAGAACCACGGGCACAACGATTTTCTTTTTCATTTTCCCTTCTCCCCTGAAGTTGGCATAAAAAAAGGGCCTGGCAGAAACCGGCCGTCAACGGTGATCCGCCCCATAAAATTACAGAACAGTCCGATTTGTCAAGACGAATAAGCCATCTTTGGACAACACCCCTCACTTCTCCAGCGCCCCCCCCGGAAGCCAGGCAAAGCCGCCCCGCTGTTTCGCCAACCGGCGGGCATGGAAAGAAAAAAACAGGAAAAAATCGACAAGAACCACTACACTGTCGGCAACCGTCCCGCCCCACCACCACCCCACGCCCGGGAGTCAACGTTGTGCCGCAAGGAAAAATACCCTCCTCCCCGCCGCTGCTCGCCGTGGCCGACCGGCTGAGCGAGGCCCTGCGCCCCCTCTCCTTCCGGCCACCGGTGCACTGCGTCTACAACCCGCTCGACTACGCCCGCCGCCCTTACGCCCAGTATCTTGAACGGTACGGCACGGGACGAAGGGAGATCCTGCTGCTCGGCATGAACCCGGGCCCCTGGGGCATGGCCCAGACCGGGGTGCCCTTCGGCGAAGTGCAGCTTGTGCGGGAATGGCTGAAAATCGAGGCGGAGGTGGCGCAGCCCGGATTGCTCCACCCCAAGCGGCCGGTGGAAGGCTTTTCCTGCCGGCGCAGCGAGGTGAGCGGCAAACGGTTGTGGGGCTGGGCCCGGGAAAGATTCGAGAGGCCTGAAGTTTTTTTCCGGCGCTTCTTCGTGGCCAACTACTGCCCGCTCATCTTCTTTGAAGAAAGCGGCCGCAACCGCACACCGGACACCCTGCGACGGGACGAAAAAATCCCGCTGTTCGCCCTCTGCGACCAGGCCTTGCGGGAAACCGTCGACCATCTTCGGCCGCGGCTCGTTCTCGGCGTCGGCCGCTTCGCCTCGGCCCGGGCCGCAGAAGCCCTGGCCGGCCGCGACGTCGGGATCGGCACCCTCAGCCACCCGAGCCCGGCCAATCCCCGGGCCAATCAGGGCTGGGCGGCCCTGGTTGAACAAGAGCTGAAGGAACTGGGGATTGTGATCTGATACTTTTTTTTGGAGCCCAGCATGGACGAACCGAAATTCACGCCGAGCGCCGGCGCCGCCACCGAGGCCAGGCTCGGCTTCTACAGCCACATCTTTTTCTACGTTGCCGTAAACCTCGTGCTCCTGGCCGTAAATCACCTGCTCTCGCCGGAACGGCAATGGTCCCGCTGGGTGCTCCTGGGTTGGGGCCTGGGGGTGGTGCTCCACGGCCTCAAGGTCTTTCTCTTCAAGCGCTGAGAAGTAAGTTTCCTGCATGGAAGAGGCCAGGGAGCGAAAGCTGACAACGGCTGACGGCCGCGCCATTGGTTTTGCCGAATTCGGCCCGGCGGACGGCCTGCCTTTTCTCTACTGTCACGGCTTCCCGGGCTCCCGCCTGGAAGCGGCCCTGGCCGCCGGCGCCTGCCACCGCCTCGGCATCCGCTTGATCGCCCTCGACCGGCCGGGCATCGGCACCTCTTCTCCCCGTGCCGACCGGGGAATCGCCGACTGGCCACAGGACGCCCTGACCGTGGCCGACCACCTGGACATTCATTGCTTACCGGTGCTGGGCATTTCCGGTGGTGCCCCTTATGCCCTGGCCTGCTCCGCCCTGGCTCCGAAGCGCTTCCCCGCCATTGGCCTGGTGGCACCGCTGGGCCCGCCTCCCTGCCGGCTGCAGATCCACCAGCGGCTGGTAATCGGCCTGGCCGCCGGGCCCTTCCCAGGCCCCACACTCTGCCGGCTTCTTCTCCGCTTTTTTTCAGCCCAGCCAGCCTTTCTGCTCGCCCTCATGGCCCTGCGGGCGCCGGCCGCAGACCGCGCCGTGCTCGAACGAAGCGAGATCCGAACCGTCTTCCAGCGCTCTTTTGCCGAGGCCAGCCGCCAAGGCCTCAACGGGCTCCAACAGGAACTGCAACTCTACGCCAGTTCCTGGGGCTACGCGCCCGGAGATGTCGGAGTGCCGGTGCTGCTCTGGCATGGCATAAAGGACAAGATCGTGCCGGTAACCCACGGCCAGTGGCTGGCCTCGGCCCTGCCCCAATGCCGGGCCAGTTTCCCGGCAGGAGACGGCCATATCTCCCTGCCCGTCGACCGCTGCCGGGAAATCCTCGCAGCCCTGCTCACCGAGGCCAGGCTCAGCGCCGCCGCCGGCCCCGGGTGCCGATGACCTTGTCGATGAACCTGCGTATCTCCTGGAAATACAGAGGGCCGGTAATCTGCAGGATGTTGTTGTGCCTGGCCCCGGGGATCACCTGGAACTCCTTGTTGCGGGCGCCGCTTTCGGAATGGAGGATGCCGGCGTTCTCCAGGGGGATGAGTTCGTCCTTCTGGGCATGGAGAAGGAGAGTGGGCCTCTTGATGGTCTGGATCTTCTTGACATTGCCGAAGCCATTCTTCTCACTGATGCCAAGCGCCGGTGCGTCGACCCCAAGAAACTGCAAAAGCGGCACGGTGTCGGCGAAACCACTCTCGACGATGATGCCGGCAAGATCGTCGCCCAGTTCTGCGCCCAACTCCAGGGCCACAGCAGAGCCCAAGCTCCGGCCCATGACGAAGATCTTGCCCGTTCTCCCTTCCCGGGCCAGAAACTCCAGCAGCCAGCCATGCAGGGCCACGGCGTCGGCCATCATCGCCGCCACCGTCGGACGCCCCGAGCCGGCCCCATAACCCCGGTAGCCAACCGCTACGAAGGAAAGATCCCGCTCGATATAGCGGGGGCCATCATCGTCGTAGTCGGCAGCAATCTCGCCGTTGCCATGAAAAAAGAGGATGACCGGCGAGGCGGGGCCGGCCAGATGAAGGCGGCACTCGACCTGCACGCCGGCGGCGATCTCCACCATCTCCCGCCGTACCCCGGCAGGCGGCGCCACATCTTCCGCACGGGGATGAAAAAGGACTTTCAGGACATCGGGCTGGTCGAGCCGGGCATAGCGTTCTTCAGGGGTCACCTTGGGTTTCCTCGCGTCTCGTCAAAAAATGATATAGGGTGCCGGGCAGTTGCCGGTTGCGGCGGAACCTCCCGCGCTTCACAAACGAAATCTTCCTTCCTTCCCCGGCTTCGGGATATAGTAGTGGCAGACGTCCAGCCGGTCCGTTGTTCGTTGCCTGGCGTTTCTTCAAGGGCAACCTCACTTCCGTCAAGGAGCAGCGCCATGACCATTTCCCGCCGACCGCTTCTCGTTGCAGGAGCCGCCGCCCTCTGCCTGGCACTTGCCGGCTGCGACACCACCGGCAACCGGATCGCCCGCCACGGCGACTATTTCAACACTTTGCCGGCCCGCCACCAGGAACTCATCCGCCAGGGCGTCATCCAGCGCGGCTTCAGCCAGCAGGAGGTCTACATGGCCTGGGGCTCGCCCTACCACACAGCACTGAGCGAAGACCGCCAGGGCTCCTCGGAGACCTGGATCTACACCACGGTGCAGACCGAAACCCGCTACCGTTCCGAACCGATCTACGACCGGGCCGCCAGGCGCTGGTGGTATGAAGAGCGGCCCTATCACATGAGCCGCGAGTACCTCACCCGCTCGGTCACCTTCCGCGACAATCTGGTCACCTCCTGGACCATCTACAACCCGCCCCGCCTGCTCGACGACCGGGCTCCCTACGCCCTGCCCCTGCGCTGACCACGAACCTTCAACGGTTCCAACCCACCACGGTGAGCACGGTGTAGAGCAGGAGCCAGAGAACGCAAAGCGCCAGCATCCGCCGGTCGAGCCGCGCCTCGCCCTCTCCGTAACGGGGCAGGATCGTGAGGGCAGCCAGGAACACGAAGGGAAAGGCGATGCCGGCCCAGAACGGCTGCATGTAGCGCAACAGTTCCTGGAGCCCGACAAAGAACCAAGGCCCGACAATGTGGAAGGTGCCCAACACGGCGGGCTCCAGGGGGGCGGGAACCGCGATGCAGAAGCCGACGAGCAGCACCAGCAGCCAGCCGTTGGCGGTCCAGCTCACCCGGTAGCGCCGCAGATGGTCCCAGGAAAAAACGCCCCAGAGCACACCGAGACCAATCAGGTGGTTGGCGTACACCCGCTTCAGGCCGTCGGCACTGATGGAGAAGAGCAGGGAATTGGCAAGCTCTCCGAGGTACGGCACGGCCAGCAGGATGTTCTCGGCAATGGCGCCTGCCGCCTCGCCGGTGCTGTCGCCCCGCAACAGATAGCCGGTGAAGAGCAGCAGCAGGGCCGCCGGCAGGGTGGCGGCCAGCATGAACCAGCGGCCTGCGGAGAGCCGCCGGTAGGTGGTGTCGGCCAGGATGGCGACCAGATGCACCAGGGAGAAAAGAAAGAAGAGCTGGCTCGAGTAGAAGTGCAGGGAGCGCAGGAAGCCGCCGAAGGGCAGGACGATGTCGAGGGCGGCCGCGGAAAAGTAGGGATTCCGGTAGTCGTACTGATAGGCAACCGCAAGCCCGGAGAGCACCGAGAGATAGAGGGCGATGAGGCTCTTCTCGCCCCAGCGGGCCCCGATGATTTTTTGAATAAGTGCCTGCATGGTCCGCCCCCTGCCTCCTCACAGGGTGACCCGGTAACCCTTGATCCGGTCGCCGTCCATGATGCGTTCGGCGGCGAAAAGCGGCAGGTCGCGCTGGGCCGGCCCGGCCAGGCGCTTGCCGGCCGGCGAAAAGCGGCTGGCGTGGCAGGGGCAGAGCAGTTCGTTGTCGTTTTGCTGGAAATTGAGGCGGCAGCCCAGGTGGGTACAGATCCGGGAGACGGCCCAGGGGCCTTCCTCGGCCTCGAAGAGCACGAACTCCTGGTGCAGCAGGAAACCGCCGGGCTTCAAGGGCAGGTGCAGCTCGACCAGCTGCGGCGGCTCGGGCACCGAGTGACGGAGAAAACGAAACAACGGGTAGAGCAGGAGTACTGCGATGAGCCACTTGGCCCAGTCGACCATGGTCTTCAGAAAACCCCGTCGCGTACCGCTCTGTTCCCCCGCACCACCCATGCTTTCTTCCTATTCGCCGTTTTCCGGCCGCATGAAACGGTCGCGCAGGGCCTCGCAGACGTGGTCGGGCACCAGGCCGCCGACGTCGCCGCCATGCCGGGCCGCGTCCTTGATGATGCTGGAACTGATGAAGATCCAACGGAAGCCGGTCATCAAAAAAACGGTTTCCACCTCGCGCTCGAGCCGCCGGTTCATGAGGGCAAGCTGAAACTCGTAATCGAAATCCGAGATCGCCCGGATGCCGCGCAGGATCGCCTTGGCGCCCTTGGTGTAGGCGTAGTCGACGATGAGCCCGGAGACCGAGTCGACTTCGATGCGTTTCTCGTCCTTCGGGAAACAGCGCCGGATCATATCGAGCCGTTCCTCAAGAGTGAAGAGCGGTTTCTTGCCGGGATTGATGGCGATGGCGACCACCACCTTGTCGAAAATGGAGAGGGCCCGGTTGATGATGTCCAGGTGCCCCATGGTGATGGGGTCGAAGGTGCCGGGGTAGACAGCGATCCGCTCGCTGGTCTGGGCGGCGACGAACGGTTCGTACTCGGACATAGACGTGCTCCTTGTTGGCCGTTTCGCGGTGGCTGCGCTACAGGCGGCGGTAGAACCAGAACCCGGTGTCGCCGTAGGTCCGCTGGTCCACCAGGCAGAGGATGCCGGTTCTTTCCGGCAAGCGGCCGGTGGCGCGCTCTTCGGCCACCAGCAGGCCGTCTTCGGCAAGGCAGCCGGAGGCGGCGATTGCCTTGAGCAGCAGCGGCGCCAGGCCGCGGTCGTAAGGCGGATCGAGCAGTATGAGGTCGAAGGGCTTTCCTCCCAACCGCTGGCAGAGCTTTTCTGCGTTGTTGGCGAGATCGCCGCGCACCACCTCGGCCTGCTCGCCACAGCCGCAGAGATCTATGTTGCGGCGGATGAGTTCGAGGGCCGCCTGGCCATTCTCCACGAACACCGCCTGCCGTGCGCCACGGCTCAGGGCCTCGAGTCCGAGGGCGCCGCTGCCGGCAAAGAGGTCGAGCACCCGGGCGCCCTCGACCTCGCTGCCAATGATACTGAACAGCGCTTCCCGGGCCCGGTCGGCGGTGGGCCGGATGGGTGCCTGCCCCCGGCCGCGCCCCCCCCCCGGTCCCTGCAGGGCACGGCCCCGGAACCTGCCTGCGATGATCCGCATTTCCTTCTCCTTGCGGGTTCCGGTGAGAGCCGAGGGAAAGCGGCGGCCGGTGCCTGCCGCCGCCCCCAGTCACTCCTACAGGTACTCGCGGATGAGCACCTCGGCGATCTGCACGGCGTTCAGAGCGGCGCCCTTCAGGATATTGTCCGCCACCACCCAGAGGTTGATGCCGTTGGCGATGGACTCGTCCTCACGGATGCGACCAACCAGGGTCTCGAAATTGCCGGCGCAGTCGATGGCCATGGGGTACCGGCAGAGGGTGGGCTCGTCCACCAGCTTGACGCCGGGGGCGGTTTTGAGCAACTCCATCACCTCGGCGGCGGTGATCTTCCGCTCGGTCTCGATGTTCACCGACTCGGAGTGGCCGTAGAACACCGGCACCCGCACCGTGGTGGCGGTGACTCCGATGCTGGGGTCCTCGAACATCTTGCGGGTCTCGTTCACCATTTTCATCTCTTCCTTGGTGTAGCCGTTGTCCAGGAAGGAATCGATGTGGGGCAGGCAGTTGAAGGCGATCTGGTGGGGATAGACGCTCTTCTCCAGTTTGGCGCCGGCGGCGTAGGCGCGCACCTGGCGGTCGAGTTCCTCGATGGCCTTGGCGCCGGTGCCGCTCACCGCCTGGTAGGTGGAGACCACGATGCGCTTGATCTTCACCTTGTCGTGGATGGGCTTGAGCGCCACCAGCATCTGGATCGTCGAGCAGTTGGGATTGGCGATGATGCCACGCTTTGTGTAGCCGGCAATGGCGTGGGGGTTCACTTCGGGCACCACCAACGGGATATCGGGCTCCATCCGGTAGGCGCTGGAATTGTCCACCACCACGGCGCCGGCGGCGGCGGCGGCCGGGGCGAACTCCAGGGAACGCGAACCGCCGGCGGAGAAGAGGGCAATGTCGATGTCCTTGAAGGAGTCGGTGGTGAGCTCCTGGACCGCGATCTCCTCGCCCTTGAACTTCAGTTTCTTGCCCACCGACCGCGAAGAGGCCAGGAGCCGGAGCTCCTTGACCGGGAAATTCCTGCGCTCGAGCACGTCGAGCATGGCACCGCCCACCGCACCGGTGGCACCGGCCACCGCAACATTGAAACGTCTTCCGTCCTGACTCATTGCACGTCACCTATCCTTGATTCTGAAAAAAAGAAGAAGGCGCAAGGATCGGCGGGAGCCGCATTCTTGCGCCTGACTGGCCATTTTGTCTCTCGGCAGAAAAGGTCGGGCCGGCGGGGAGGCCGTGCTGCAGCCCAAGCCTGCCTTTCCTCTTCCCATCCTGGCCCCCCAAAGGGCCACCTTCGTTACACCGACTCCTTCCCGAGGTACACCAACCGGTTCAGGGCGTTGAGGTACGCCTTGGCCGCCGCCGTGATAATGTCGGGGTCGAGGCCGTAGCCGATCACCACCCGCCCTTTGTCCTCCACCCGCACCAGCACGTCGCCCTGGGCATCGGTGCCGCCGGTGATGGAGCTTACCGAGAAATACAGAAGCCGGCTCTCGGTCCGGGTAAGCTCGGCGATCGCCTGGAAACAGGCATCGATAGGGCCGACCCCGATGGCGGCCCGCTCTTTTTCCTCGCCTTCGACCCGCAGGCGCACGGCGGCGGTGGGCAGCTTCATGGAGCCGCTCATGACGCCGATCGACAGCAGGCTGTAGACTTCGGGTATCTTGACGATCTCGTCCATGACGATGGCTTCGAGGTCCTCGTCGAAGATCTCCTTGCGGATGTCGGCAAGTCCCTTGAAGCGATCGAATACCCGCTTGAGCTCGTCGTCGGTGAGCTGGTAGCCCATGACCTCGACCCGGTCCTTGAGGGCGTGACGGCCGGAATGTTTTCCAAGCACCAGACTGCCCTTGGCGAGACCGATATCGCAGGGGTTCATGATCTCGTAGGTGGTACGCTCCTTGAGCACGCCGTCCTGGTGGATCCCGGATTCGTGGGCAAAGGCGTTGGCGCCGACGATGGCCTTGTTGGGTTGCACCGGCATTCCGGTGATGGTGCTCACCAGCCGTGAGGCCGGGTAGATATGCTCGGTGGCGATGTCGGTGTGCAGGCCGATGGAGGCGGCGCGGGTGCGCAGCGCCATCACCACTTCTTCCATGGCGGTGTTGCCGGCCCGCTCGCCCAGCCCGTTGATGGTGCACTCCACCTGGCGGGCGCCGTTGCGGATGGCGGCCAGCGAGTTGGCCACGGCGAGCCCCAGGTCATTGTGGCAGTGAACCGAGAGAATGGCCCGGTCGATGTTGGGGATGTGCTCCACCAGGTAACGGATCTGGGCGCCGAACTCCTCGGGCAGGGCGTAGCCGGTGGTGTCGGGGAAATTGAGCACCCGGGCGCCGGCATCGATCACGGCGGTGAACACCTGGCAGACGAAATCGAGATCGCTGCGCGAGGCGTCCTCGGCGGAAAATTCGACATTTGAGGTGTAGCCTGCAGCGTGCCGCACCGAGCTCACCGCAAGCTCGAGAACCTGTTCGCGGCTCATCTTCAGCTTGTGCTTGAGATGGATGTCGGAGGTGGCGAGAAAGGTGTGGATGCGCGGGTTTTCGCCGTTCTTGAGGGCTTCCCAGGCGGTGTCGATGTCCTTGCGGCTGGCCCGGGCAAGCCCGGCCACCTGCACCCCCTTCATATTGTCGGCGATATGTTTGACACAGTCGAAGTCACCGGCCGAGGCCACCGGAAAGCCGGCCTCGATCACGTCGACCCGGAGCTTGACCAGTTCCTGGGCCAGCCGGAACTTCTCCTTCTTGTTCATGGAGGCGCCGGGCGACTGCTCGCCGTCGCGCAGGGTGGTGTCGAATATATAGATTTTGTCAGACATGTTGGTCATCCTGTCAGGTTGCCCTGCCTGGAGCAAGGGCTATAAAAAAAACCGGGTTCTTCCCCCTGCCACGGGGCGGAGAGTGAACCCGGGGAACAGGGCTTACAGGGAATGCTCTTCTTCCTCGACCTGCTTCGGCTCGGCCAGGAAGATCCGCGCCAACCCCAACACCGGGCCGGAAAGGACGTAGAGAAGGCCGATGATGAAGAGGGTCACCGCCGGTTCGGTGGCAACCACGATAAAGAGCAACACCATGGCCACCAGCATCTGAAAGGTCTTGGCCTTGGTGGTCTCGGCATGCTTGAAACTCACGTAGCGCAGGTTGCTGACCATGAGATAGGAAAGCAGATAGACCAGGATGACAAGCCCGATATGCTTCACCGTGCCGGTGGCGCCGAAGAAATGAAAACAGAGCACCGTGGAGGCCACCATGCCGGCAGCAGCCGGGCACGGCAAACCGACGAAATCCTTGGGCGCCTCTTCGTCGAGGGTCATGGAATTGAAGCGGGCCAGGCGCAGGGCCGTGGTCGCCACGTAAAGGAAGGCGGCCAGCCAGCCGTAGCGGCCATAGGGCACCAACCCCCAGAGATAGGCCACCACCGCAGGCGCCACGCCGAAAGAGACGAGATCGCAGAGGGAATCGTACTCCATTCCGAACAGGCTGGTGGAGTTGGTGAGCCGCGCCACCCGGCCATCGAGCCCATCGAAAACGGCGGCGACGATGATGGCCACCGCCGCCTCAAAAAACTTGCCGTTCACCGCCGAGACGATGGCGTAAAAACCGCTGAACAGGCTTGCCGTGGTCAGCAGGCTGGGCAGCAGGGAAATTTTCGATTTGGCGGTGGGCAGACCGTATCGGCCGCCGTTTGTCTTTTGATCGTCCATGGAGGTGATCATATCACAGGGTTGCGGAAAAAATGCACGTCTTTTTTGAAACGGGCTCAGGCGAGATGCCCCAGCACGGTATCGCCGGCCACTACCTTCTGGCCCACAGAGACCTCGAGCTGGGCATCGAGGGGAAGGTAAAGATCGACCCGGGAGCCGAAACGGATGAGCCCGAAACGCTCGCCGCGCCGGAGCCGGTCGCCGTTCTCTGCCCAGCAGACGATGCGCCGGGCCAGGAGCCCCGCCACCTGCACCACCGCCATCCGGCGGTTGCCCGGGGTGACGAGCAGAGTCGAGCAGTATTCGTTTTCCAGAGCACCCAGTTCGGTATTGGCGGCATAAAAGGAGCCGGCCACGTGCTGCACCGATTCCACCTCTCCAGCCACCGGCGCCCGGTTCACATGGACGTTGAACACGTTCATGAAAATGCTGATCTTGTACACCTTCTCATGAAGGAAAAGGTCGTCGATCACTTCCTCGACGCCGATCACCTTGCCGTCGGCGGGGGAGACCACGAGATCGGGCTCCACCGGCACAAAACGTTCCGGGTCCCGGAAAAAAGACAGCACGAAACCGGTACCGACCAGAGCCAGGAGTGCAAGAAAGTCGTAGTCCAGGGCCGCCAGCACCAGGGAGGCGAGGGCTGCGAAAAAAATAAAAGGGACCCCTTCACGGGCCACGGGTATTTTCTGCTCTTTCATGATCTCCGTTTTCTCCGGAACCGCCGGGGCCGGGGGCGTATCGTCACGGCCCTCCACAAAAAATCGGGCACCGTCAAAGGGGTGCCCGATGAGCGGCTCAGGACTTCTTGGCCCGGGTCATGGCAATGGTGCCTGTCCGGGTGATTTCCTGGATGCCGATGGGCTTGAGCAGATCGATGAAAGCCTGGATCTTGCTCACCGTGCCGGTGACCTCGACGGTATAGGTCTTGGGGCTGACGTCCACAACCTTGCCGCGGAAGATGTCGATGGAGCGCAGCACCTCGGCCCGGGTGCCGGCTTCGGCCTTCACCCGGATCAGAGCCATCTCGCGCTCGACGAAATCGGTCTCGGAGACGTCCACCACCTTGACCACGTCGATCAGCTTGTGGAGCTGCTTGGTGATCTGCTCGATGATCGAATCGTCGCCCCGGGTGACCAGGGTGAGGCTGGACACCGAGGGATCGAGGGTCTCGGCGACGCAGAGGCTTTCGATGTTGAAGCCACGACCGCTGAACAAGCCGGTGACCCGGGAGAGCACGCCGGGTTTATTGAGCATCAGTACGGAAATGGTATGTTTCATTTCTCTTTCCTATTTATTCTCAAAAGCTTGACATGACCGCGCCGGGGGGGCGGGGCGGCGTCCGTTTCGCAAGCCTTGGACGCCACAGGACGCCTTGCCGGCGCGTTGCATAAACGCAAACGGGGCTTACACCAGCAGCATTTCGGTGGTGGCCTTGCCGGCCGGCACCATGGGGTAGACGCCTTCCTCGCGGGAGATGACGAAATCCATGATCACCACGTTGTCGGTGGCCAGCGCTTCCTTGATCACCGGCTCCACCTCGCTCTTCTTGGTGGCCCGCAGGCCAACGGCGCCGTATGCCTGGGCCAGGGCCACGAAGTCGGGGGCGGTGGTGAGGTCGGTGGCGGAGTAGCGCTTGTCGTAGAACAACTCCTGCCACTGGCGCACCATGCCGAGATAGTTGTTGTTGAGAATGGCAATCTTCACCGGCAGCCGGTACTGGCGGGCGGTGGCCAGCTCCTGGATGTTCATCTGGATGGAGCCGTCGCCGGCCACGTCGATGACGGTGCGTTTGGGGGCCGCCATCTGGGCGCCGATGGCGGCGGGAAAACCGTAGCCCATGACGCCGAGACCACCCGAGGTCATGAAAGCGCGGGGGTTGTTGAAGTGATAGAACTGAGCGGCCCACATCTGGTTCTGCCCCACCTCGGTGGTGATGATCGCATCGCCGCCGGTCAGTTCGTTCAATTTCTGCACCACGAACTGGGGTTTGATGATGTCGCCTTCGTCCACATAGCCCAGGGGATGGCGGTTCTTCCATTCCTTGATCTGCTCGAGCCAGGGGCCGTGCTTGGCCTTCTCATCGGCCTGCTTGACCTCGCCACGCTCGATCTGCACGTCGAGCCAGCGGTTCATGGCGGTAAGCGCATGCCTGCAGTCGGCCACGATGGGGATATCGACCCCGACGTTCTTGCTGATCGAGGCGGGATCGATGTCGATGTGGATGATGTCGGCGTTCGGCGCAAAGGCATCGACGCGGCCGGTCACCCGGTCGTCGAAACGGGCGCCCACCGCCACCAGCAGGTCGCAGTTGGCCACCGCCATGTTGGAGTAGTAGGTGCCGTGCATGCCGAGCATGCCCATGGACAGCCCGTGGGTGCCGGGGAAGCCGCCCAGGCCCATGAGGGTCATGGTGACCGGGATGTCGAGCTTGGTGGCGAGCTCGGTGAGCTCCTCGTTGGCGTTGGAGGCGATCACCCCGCCGCCCACGTAGAGCACCGGTTTCTTGGCTTTGAGAATGGCCTTGCAGGCCTTTTCTATCTGGCCGGGATGGGGCTCATAGGTGGGCCGGTAGCTCCGCATGCGGATGGGAGTGGGCTCGGAAAAGGAGATCTTGCCGGCCATCACGTCCTTGGGCAGGTCGATGAGCACCGGGCCGGGCCGGCCGGTGCGGGCGATGTGGAAAGCCTCGCGGATGGTGGGCACCAGGTCGTTGACGTTTTTCACCAGGTAGTTGTGCTTGGTGCAGGGCCGGGTGATGCCAACGATGTCCACTTCCTGAAAGGCATCGTTGCCGATCAGCGCCGTGGGCACCTGACCGGTGAAAACCACGATGGGAATGGAGTCCATGTAGGCCGAGGCAATGCCAGTCACCGTATTGGTGGCGCCGGGGCCGGAGGTGACCAGTGCCACGCCGACGTCACCCTTCACCCGGGCGTAGGCGTCGGCGGCATGCACCGCGGCCTGCTCGTGCCGGACCAGTACGTGGGTGATGTCGTCGGTCTTCAAGAGTTCGTCGTAGATATCGATCACCGCACCACCGGGAAAACCGAAGATGACCTCCACCCCTTGTTCTCTCAGGCATTTGATCATTGCCTGCGCGCCTGTGATTTTCATGACTGGTTCCTTAAAAAGTAATGATTCAGCAGAAGTCGCCTGGGGCCGGCATCCTGGCGCCGGGAACCCCGGGAAGAAATCCCAAATCGACGACAATAACAAATGAATACAGACAAAAGAAGAACGGAACTATAAAGTACCGGTTTGGCACTTGTCAAGCCTTGATTGGCACCCGCCGGACTGCGGCAACGCGGCCACAGGGGCGGCTAGGGCTCCACCACGAAGGGCCGGCGAACGGCGCCGAACAGACCGACCGCTTTCCCCTTTTCGAGAAAGGCGGCCACCGCCCGCCTGCCCTCTGCCCCGAGGTCCACGGAGAAGTCGTTGACGTAGAGCTCGATATGGGCACCGGTCACCTGCTCTTCGAGCTCCTGGGCATGGCGTCGGATATAATCCGCCGCCGCCCCCGGGTGGGCGCGGGCCCAGAGCAGGCTGCGGCGCACCGCGTCGTCGAGCCTGCCGATCACCTCGTTTCCCAGTTCGCGGCGGGCGGCAATGCCGCCGAGCGGTATGGGCAGGCCGCTTTCCTCTTCCCACCAGGCACCGAGATCGCGGATGAGGAAGAGGCCCTTCTCCTGGTAGGTAAAGCGGCTTTCATGGATGATCACCCCGCAGTCCACCCGGCCTTCGGCAATGGCCGGCATGATTTGGTCAAAGGGCATGGCTTCCAGGTGGCGGCAGCCGGGGGCGAACAGTTTGAGGAGCATGGCGGCGGTGGTGTACCGGCCGGGGATGGCGATACGGAGCTCCTCGAGGGCACGGCCGCCCAAGGGGGCGGAGGCGACCAGCAGCGGCCCGCAGCCGCGGCCGAGGGCCGCGCCCGACGACAGCAGAACATACTGGTCGGAGACGTGGCCAAAGGCATGAAAAGAGAGCTTGGTGACGTCGAACCTGCCTTCCAGGGCCCAGCGGTTGAGGGTCTCGACATCCTCCAGGACCTCGGGGGCGAAGGCCAGGCCTTCCATGGGGATGCGACCGCTCACCAGGGCGTGGAAGATGAAAGTGTCGTTGGGGCAGGGCGAATAGGCCAGGGTCAGTGCAGTGGTCATGAGTTCGGCTCCAGAGGGAAAACTGGGCAAAAGGGCTTCGCTGCCGGCGCTCAGAAACCGGCCAAAGCGGGAAGCAGATGGCGAGCGGCCTCGCACACCGCGCGGCAGGCCTCGGCCAGCCGCCAGCGGCCGGGGTCGCGGTCTTCCACCAGATTGCTCACCGCCCGCAATTCGAGCAGCGGCAAGCCGAACTCCCGGCAGGCCCGGGCCAGGGCGGCGCCCTCCATGTTCTCGCAGATGGCTCCGTAACGCGCCGCCAGATAATCGCCGCGCCGTTGAGTGCCGGAGGTGCAGGAAACGGTGACAAAGGAGCCGGTGCGCACCGGCAGACCGCGCTCGGCAAAATGGCTGGCGGCCCGGCCGAGCAGGCCGGGATCGAGAGGAAACTCCTTGACCACCGTCAGTTTATCCGGGTCGAAGTCCTCGATGCCGCTATCCAGGCAGATGCCGAGCTCGGCGAGTACCTCGCGCTCGGCCAGGCAGAGGTCGAGGAGCCCGAGCCCCGAGCCGCAATAGGCGCCGGCCACCCCCAGGTTGACCACGGCGGAAATGGAGCCTTGGTGGGCGGCAAAATACCGGGTGGCGACCACCCCGCTCTCGAGGGGCCCGACCCCGGTGACCAGGAAGGCAAAATCCTTGACAGAGGAGAGCACTTCCCGTAAAGGAGCTAGTTCGGATTCGGTGGCGGCGGCGATCAGCAGCATTTGGCGTGGGTTGGCAGGCGGCAGCGTCCGGCTTTTTGCTCAACGCCTTCGCCCCCCCTGTAAGGTTTCCGGAGAATCCCCTGTTTACGGTGGACCGTCCAAAACTGCAATGGAAAAGATGAACAGCATGCAGACGGAGTACGACCTCGAGGCCTATGCCTACGAACTGCCGGAATCCTCCATCGCCCAGACCCCGGCGGCCAACCGCGAGGAGTCGCGGTTGCTGGTCTTCGACCGCGATTCCGGCTCTCTGCGCCACCAGACCTTCGCCGACATCCTTGACTATTTCGAGCCCGGCGACCTGCTGGTGGCCAACGACACCCGGGTGTTCCCGGCCAGGCTCACCGGCCACAAGGAAACCGGCGGCCGGATCGAGGTCTTTCTCCTGGAGTATCCCGAGCCAGTCCCAAGCACCGGGGCCGACCAGGCCTTTGCCGCCCCCTGCCTGATCAAGAGCTCGAAGCGCCCGAAGCCCGGTTCGTTCCTCCGTTTCGGCTCCGAACTCCGGGCCCGGGTCGAGGAACTGGGGGAGGACGGCCGGGCCAGGGTGACCCTTTTCTGCCGGCCGGGAACGGCCAGTTCTCTCGAGGACCTGTTGGCGGCCCACGGCTCCATCCCGTTGCCGCCTTATATCCAGCGGAGCGGAGGGGAAGAGCCCAATGACCGGGAGCGCTACCAGACCGTGTACGCCAGCCGCACCGGTGCGGTGGCCGCTCCCACTGCAGGCCTTCATTTCAGCCAGCCGCTGCTCGCCGCCATCCGCCGAAAGGACGTGCGGTTCGCCGCCATCACCCTGCACGTCGGTTACGGCACCTTTGCCCCGGTGCGGGCGCAGGACATCCGCCAGCACCAGATCCACGCCGAATACGTCTCGGTCTCCCACGAAACCGCCGGACTGGTCAACGAAACGAAAAAAGCCGGTGGCCGGATCTGGGTGGTGGGTACCACCACCGCCCGGGCCCTGGAGTGGGCCGCCCTGCCGGCTGGCTGCGTCACCGCCCGGGACGGCTGGTGCGACCTCTATATCTATCCCGGCTACTCCTTCCAGGTGGTGGACCATTTGGTCACCAACTTCCACCTGCCCCGCTCCTCGCTGCTCTTCCTGGTGGCGGCGCTGATCGGCCGGCAGCGGCTGCTGGACTGCTACCAGGAGGCCATAGCTCAAGGGTACCGCTTCTACAGCTACGGCGATGCCATGGCGGTGATCTCCCGCCGATAAGCGTCAAAAAGAAAAACCGTGCAGTCACCCTGCACGGTTTTTCTTTTTGACTGAGGCAAAAAATCAGCCAGTTCAGCCCTTGGCGGCACAACAGCCGCCGGCGGCGCAGGCCGGCGCACTGCTGCCGGCGGCGGGGGCGGCGGTGGAACAGGACGAGGCGGCGCTGCAGCCGCCACCACTGGAACCGTAACCATCGGTGTACCAGCCACCGCCCTTGAGAGCGAAGGACGAGGTGGAGATGAGCTTCTTCACCGGCCCATCGCAGGACGGGCAGGAAGAAAGCGGTGCTTCACTCATTTTCTGCTGTGCTTCGAACACGTTTTCGCACTTTGCACATTCGTACTCGTAAATCGGCATAACCCTTACACTCCTTCAACTTTTCTGCTTGACTGAGACAGCCACGCACGGCGGCCGGCCGCGCGCTTCCCTACGAACCCGTTTTTGATTTTCGTGGTATCTTGTCCGGGGAGAATAAAGAAACCCGCCGCCAACCGGAGGGGCAGGTTTTCAACCGGGGTAGAAAATAACCCTCGCCCGCTTTCCTGTCAACCGCCACCATGGGGAAAAAACCGGAAAAAGGCTCATCGCGCCAGAAAGGAACGGTCCACGGGAGCCAACTCGGCGCTGGGGTGGCCGAAGAGATACCCCTGACCGTAGGGCACGCCAAGCTCCCTCAGGGTCTCGAACTCCGCAGGTTTTTCGATGCCTTCGGCAATCACCTGGGACCCCAGGTTGCGGGCCATGGACACCAGGGCCCGCAGCATCTGCTGCTTGATGGTGCTCTTGTCTATGTCGCGCACCAGGGCGATGTCGAGCTTCATGAAGCCGGGATTGAGCTCCATGATCCGCTCGAGGTCGGCAAGCCCCGAGCCGATGTCGTCGGCGGCCTGGACGATGCCGATGTCCTGGTAGTCCTGCATGGAGGAGCGGAACAGATCATAATTGTCAATGGCCAGCTTCTCGTTGATCTCGAAGATGACGTTCTCCGGCTTGATCTGCAGATCTTCGAAAAGCTGCTGCAGATAGGCGCCCCGGAACTCGGGATCGTGGATGGTCATGGCCAGGGTGTTGACGAAGATTTTTTTATCCCTGTCAATGGTCCGGGCCCGCTCGAAGGCCTTGCTGCGGCAGAGGGTATCGAGCTCGAAGGAGAGCCCGAACTCCTGGGCCATGAGAAAGAGCAGCAGGGGGCTGGCGTATTCCGAGTCCTGCGGCCCCCGGGACAGGGCCTCCCAGCCCAGGATCTCGAGATTGGCGAGGTCGACGATGGGCTGGAACACCGTCTGGATCTCGCCCTTGAGGATCACCTTCTGCAACTGGTAGCGTGAGCTGTAACGGCTGCGGGTAGCCAGGAACTCGCCCATTTTCTTGCTGTTGGCCACAAGCTGCATGATGAGCCGCATGTTGCTGATCATCGGGTTGTTGATCATCAGGGAATAGCCGATGCCGAGGTTGATGTATTCCTTGATGTAGGGATAAAAAAGACGAAAGATCCGCTGCTCGATCTTCACCCGGGTGCGGGTGGCGATGTCCTCCAGGTGATCGAGCAGCAGGGTTTCCTGGTTCCTTGGCGCCGAGAGGAAGATGATGAAGGTGTCGATATCGAAAATATCGAGGAGCAGCAGATCGTTGCTCCGGAAGGTGTTGTTCTTCAGATCCTTGAGGATGTGGGTTACCTCGTTCAGCAGGGAACCGTACACCTGGCTGCCATAGCTGTATTCGATCCGGTAGAGATAGGGGATCTGCAGGGTGACGCAGGCGATGTAGCTCGAAGCCTCGAAGGTTTCCTCGATATCCCGGTATTCCTTGATGATGGTGGCGACATCGAGGTTATCGTTGAAATAAAAGTTTTTATGGATGGAGGCGGAGACGAACTGGTTTGCCTTGGTGCGTTTTGCCATGGGGGGAAACTGGCTCCTGTAGAGAATCGAAGGTGAACCTGCTTCAGATGCCGACCCGGTTACGGCCCGCCGCCTTGGCCCGGTAGAGGGCCTGGTCGGCCCTTTCCACCGCAAGGGTCCAGCGGTCGCCTTCGCAATCGGTGTCAAAGGCCGCCACCCCGCAGCTTATGGTGACCAGACCGAGGGAGGAGCCGGTGTGCTCGATGCCGAGGGCGGCCACTCCACGGTTGATCCGCTCGGCCAGCACCCTGGTGGTGTCGACCCTCTGGTCGGGCAACACGACGATGATCTCTTCGCCGCCGTAGCGAAAGACTTCGTCGGAGGTGCGGCTGAACTTTTTGATGGCGGCCGCCACCCGGTGCAACACCTGATCGCCGGCCAGGTGACCGTAGGTATCGTTATAGTGCTTGAAATAATCGAGATCGCACATGATAAGGCCATAGGGCTGGCCATACCGGCAGGCGCGGTCATGGTACTTCTCGATGGTTTCGTGAAAGCTGCGGCGGTTGCCGATCTCGAGCAGCGGGTCGACCCGGGCCAATTCCTCCAGCCGCCGGTTCTGCTCCCGCAGCCTGCCTTCGAGCTCGAGGATACGTACCCCGACCCGGACCCTGCTCTCGAGCTCCTCGAGGACAAAGGGCTTGACGATGAAATCGTCGGCCCCGGCCGCGAAGGCCTCGACCAAGTCCTCGCTGCGGTTCTTGGCGGTGATCAAGATGAAGTAGACGTAACTCCCCTCCCTTCCCTCTTCCCGCAGAAAGCTGCAGAGCCGCACGCCGTCGAGGTCGGGCATCAGCCAGTCGGCGATGACCAGTTGCACCTCCCTTTCCTTGATAAGCCGCAGGGCCATCTCGCCGTTTTCGGCGCTGAATACCTCATGGCCCATCTGCTCCAAGGCAATCTCGAGAAAATGCCGGGTATCTCTTTCATCCTCGGCGATCAGTACCCGCATGCGGCTCTCCTTCGGTTGCCGTCTCTCTTACCAACCCTTAACCAAAAGGTAGGAGTATACCTTCTCCCCGGATGGAAAACAAGCCGCAGTTCCCCAGGCCAAACCGCCCAAAACAGAATGCAAAAACAACAAGTTTTCAATTGACAACGGACACCGGAGGGCACTAGCCTGAGGCCAGTCTCCGCACCCAGCGGCCGGCACCCAAACCCGCCCTCCGGATTACAGGAAATGGGACGCAACGAGAAAAAAACCATACTCATCGTCGACGACAACGACATGACCCGCGACTCGGTGGCTGAGCTCCTGCGGCCCCATGGTTTTCTGGCCCTGCGCGCCGCTGGCGGCGACGAGGCCCTCGCCCTGGCCGAAAGGCAGGAGGGCGGCATCGACCTGCTGCTCACCGATGTGGTGATGCCAGGCATGATGGGCCAGAGTCTGGCCGCCCGGCTGCTCAGAAAACACCCTTCCGCCAAAGTTCTTTTCATGTCCGGTTACATGTGTCCCGGGCAGGCCAATACCAAACGATCCAACCGCAGCAGCGATCCCAGAAATTTCCTGCTCAAGCCCTTCACCGAAGAACAGCTTCTCAAAAAAATCCGTCAGCTCCTCAAATAGCCTGACTGTCTTTGCTGTACCGCTCTTGCCTTTCCCTGAAAGACGTTATCAAACTGCCCCCTAACAAAGTTGCCGGCACATCCCTGTTCAGCATGAAGAGAAGCTTTCCCGATTGATCCTCGTCTGTTTTTTCAGTGAAGCAGAAGGAGAAGAGGGAAGTGCGAAAGGTGTTGGACCGCAAATCATTTTCAGATCATAATTTCATTGAAATATTTGTTTTATTACTTTATCAATGAAGAAATTTGTCAATGCGAAGATTACTCGACGACCACTATTCCCACACAAAGGAGGATGAACATGGGCAAGACGCTTGTTGAACTGACGGCAGAAATCATCCGCGCACAATGCCAGAGCACGAACATGTCGACTGAGGAGATTACCAACGCGCTCAACAACACATTCAAATCCCTGCAGGCGTTGCAGACCGCCGAAGCCCAGCTTTGCCAGGAAGGTGGAGCAACCGATGAAGGTGCCAAGGTGACCGGCGAATTTGCAGCCAATCCAGCCAAATCGATCCAGAAAAACAAGATCGTCTGTTTGGAATGCGGCCAGGAGTTCAAGATGCTTTCGCCGAAACATCTGAAGAGCCACGATCTGAACGGTAAAGAGTACAGAAAGAAATGGGGTTTTTCCGCCCGCCAGCCGCTCTGCGCCAAATCGCTCTCCGACAGCCGCAAAAAAGCCGGCAAGCAACGCGGCCTCCCGGAAAACCTGAAAAAATCCATCGATTCCCGGCGCAAGAAAAAGAAGGGCGGCGGCAAGTAAGGCAGCCATCCCACCGAACAGGCAATTTCACAGGGCCGCCAGCAGCACGGAAGCGGCCCTTTTATTTTTGGCTACCGCTTCCCCGGCCTCTTTTCAGAAAAAACTTTCCTTGTGGTCGGGAATAGGGTATTGAAGGCACACCTGTATCAAGACCATGCGAAGCTGCGGCTTTTCGCCCGGCGGATCGATGGCCGCCGGCAACGGCTCACACCACCGGCAAGGCCTGGACCTCCTCCGGCGGCGATCGTGCGACGGAACCGCCCCCCCAGGCCCGGCAATTTTCCAATAGGCCTTCTCCAACTCCTCGTCCTCTTAAACAAATGATCGGCATATTCGACTCCGGCGTCGGTGGCATGACCGTTGCCCGGGCCGTGGAAAAGGCCCTGCCCAGCATGCCCCTGGTCTATTTCGGGGACACGGCCCGCACCCCCTACGGCCCGAAGAGCGCCGAGACCCTGATCCGCTATTCCATCGAGAACACCGAATTCCTGCTGGCCCACGGCGCCAGAATGATCGTCATCGCCTGCAACTCCGCCTCCAGCGTGGCCTCGGACACTCTACGCCAACGCTTCGAGGTGCCCATCTTCGAAGTTATCTCGCCCGCCGTCGACCGCGCCCTGCAGGCCAGCACCAGTGGCAGGATCGGCATCATCGGCACCCGGGCCACCATCCGCAGCGGCGTCTACGAGACGAAGATTCTGGCCCGGGCCGCCGGCCACCGTGTCTATTCCCAGGCCTGCCCGCTGCTCGTGCCGCTGGTTGAGGAGGGCTGGCTCTCCCGCAGCGAAACCAAGATGATTCTGCGTCGTTATCTGGCGCCCCTGAAGCAGAAGCAGATCGACACCCTGGTACTCGGCTGCACCCATTATCCACTGCTCAAGGAGCTCATCGGCCCGCGCATCGGCGGCAAACGGGTGACCCTCATCGACTCTTCGGAGGAGGTCACCCAGACTCTGCTCGATTTCCTTGCCACCAACCCTGCCCTTGCCGAGAGCCTCGACACCGGCGGCCAAAGTTCGTATTATGTGTCCGACGCCACCGAGGTGGCGGCGAGCATGGCCCGCAAGATCTTCGGCCGCAGAATTGCTCTGCAGCAAGCGGCACTCTGAACCTGCCGGTCTCCGGCCCGGGGTACTCTCATGATGGCACGTTTCGTCCTTCTTCTTGTTTTCATCCAGTTATTTCTGTTCTTCCCGGCAAACGCCCCGGCGTTCGCCGAGGGAACCATGGCGCCCCGGATGGTGGCCGAGCGGCTTCAGGAGAAATACGACTCCTTCCGCACCATGACCGCCCGCTTTGCCCAGATCACCGTCATCCCCATGAGCAGCCGCTCCCGCACCGGCGGCGGCACCCTGCTCTTTGTCAAACCCGGCAGGATGCGCTGGGATTACACGAGTCCCGACCGCCAGGTGCTGCTCAGCGACGGCGAGGAACTCGTCATGTACCTTGAGCAAAGCCGCCAGCTCATCCACACCCCGGCCCGCGACTACCTGCAGAGCGACGTCACTTACGCCTTCTTTGCCGGCCGCGGCAAGATCCTCGAGGATTTCGAGGTGAGCGACGCCGGCTTCGAGGTGGAGACCATCCCCGGTTCCTGGCTCATCAAGCTGGTGCCGAAAACCCAGCACCCCCATGTGAACCGCATCTATCTGTGGGCGGACACCAACACCTTTTTGATCAGCCGGCTGCAGATCATCGACCACTTCGACACGGTGACCGACATCTCCTTTTCCGATGTGGTTCTCGACGGCAACGAGTACAACGCCCTCCCCATCGACGACGCGACCTTCACCTTTACGCCGCCCGCCGGCACCGAAGTCATCCGCCAGTAAGACCGGAAACCCGCCGTGACCGCCTCCCCCCCCAGCGGCAACTTGTCGCCGGCCCTGCGCATTGCCCTGGTTTCGATGCCGTGGCCCATTTTCAACCGGCCCTCGATCCAACTGGGCGCCCTGAAGGCGTATCTGGAGCGAGAGGCCGACTGGCTGCGGGTGGATCTCATGCATCCCTATCTGGCCGTGGCCCAACGGCTCGGCAGCGACCGCTACCACGCCCTATCCCTGGACTCCTGGTGCTGCGAAGCGCTCTACAGCCGGATTTTGTTCGGCGATGCATCCCCGGTTCCACCGGCCCGGCTGCAGGCCCAGATAAACCGCACGCTGGCCGCCAGGGGGCTCTCGCCCATGGCAATGGACGCCCTCTCTTCCCTGTTGGACGAAGAACTCGACAACTTGCTTGGCGCCGACTGGTCGCCTTACCAACTGGTGGGTTTTTCCGTCTGCTTCAACCAGCTCCTGGCTTCCCTCGCCGCCGCCCGCCGGCTGCACCGGTTGCGGCCCGACCTTTCCATTGTCTTTGGCGGCTCGGCCTGCTCTGAGGCCAACGCGCAAACCATCTGCCAGCTCTTTCCCGAGGTCGACCGGGTACTGCCGGGCGAGGGAGAAACCCAGCTTCTCGCCCTGTGCGCCGGCCTCAAAGCCAACAGGCAAAGGAATTGGGCCGAATCCCCTGCAGAAAACAGAAAACCTTTCCGGCTGCCGCCGGCAGTTGCGGACAGGCCCGTGCAGGTCGCCAACCCGGACACCCTGCCCCTGCCGGATTACACCGAGTATTTCAAAGAGATGCAGTCTGTCTTCTGCTCCGGCACCTTTATCCCCACCCTGCCGGTGGAGTTCTCCCGGGGCTGCTGGTGGGGCAGGTGCGCGTTCTGCAACCTCAACCTGCAATGGTGCGGCTACCGGTTTAAATCAGCCCGCCGCATGCGGGCCGAGGTGGACGAGCTTTGCCGCCGCCACGGCTGCCTTGACTTTGCCTTCTGCGACAACGTCCTGCCGCCGGCGGCAGCGGAGAGCTTCTTCCAGAGCATCGATGACGACGGCCTCGATTATTCGTTCTTCGCCGAGATCCGGGCCAGCGACCGGTATCTCCGCCAGCAGGACACCCTGGCTCTTTTCCGCTCCGGGGGATTGCAGACCGTGCAGGTGGGCATCGAGGGCCTCTCCGACGGTCTCCTTGACCGCCTCGGCAAGGGCACCACGGTCATGGACAACATGGTTATGATGAAAAGCGCCCTGGAGGCTGGCATCGCTCTGGAAGGCAACCTGATCACCGAATTTCCAGGCTCCACCGCTGCCGAGGTCGAGGAAACCCTCGCCGCCCTGCCCTTTCTCCTGCCCTTCAATCCCCTGGCCACAGCCCGTTTTTTCCTCGGCCAGGGCAGCCCCGTTGAAAAGGAGCCAGAGAAATTCGGGATTTCCGCGGTGGGAAGCGAGCCCCGCTTCGAGGCCCTGCTGCCGCCGGCCTACCGGAAGCGCTCGCTCTTTCTGCTGCGGGGCTACCGGGCCGACCGCAGCCAGCAGCGCCGCCTCTGGCGACCGGTGCAGGAGGCGGTGAGATCCTGGCACTCGTTTCACGCCGAGCACCGCGACAAGATGCCGTTTCTCTCCTACCGGGACGCCGGCTCGGTGCTGGTCATCCGCCAGGTTCTGCCCACCGGCCAGGTGCTGCACCACCGGTTGCAGGGTCTCTCCCGCAAACTCTACCTGGCCTGCGACCTGCCGCGCTCGGTGAAGGAGCTTGCCGCAAAGCAGCCGCAACTGACACCGGAAAAGATCACCACCTTTTTCGAAAACCTGCAGGCAAAACGCCTTGTCTACGGCGACGGCCGGCATTACCTTGCCCTGGCAGTCCACCGGCGATAGATATACCTTGCCGTGCCGGCTCGGTCGAGAGGAACCAGGCAACCTTCTAAAATTTAAAGAAATATAACGAAACAACAAGAGCGACCGAATTCGCCACGCCGCCTTTCAGGGCGGCCGATAACGGAGACAAGGATTTGGATAGACGGGACGTGGAAAATATTTTCTGCCACCCCAGGCAGTCTCCATGCTCTTGAATCAGCACGGCAACCAAAGTAAAAAATTCAAAAAAATGAAGATCGCGATCCTTTCCGACAGCCACGACCATATCGGCAACCTGCGCCTGGCCATCGACATCTGCAACCAGCAGGGTGCAACGGTTCTCCTCCACTGCGGCGACCTGATTTCTCCCTTCATGCTGGCCGAGCTGGCCCGTTTCAACGGCGCCATCCACCTGATCTACGGCAACAACGCCGGCGACCAGCATCTCGTTTCCCAAAGCTGCGGCACAACTTTTCCGGCCATCACCCACCACGGAGTTTACGGCGCCGCCGAGGCGGGGGGGCTGCGCTTCGCCTTCACCCACTACCCGGCCCTGGCCCGCGGCATCGCCGCCCAGGGAAGTTTCGACGTGGTGTGCTGCGGCCACAACCACAACCATTCGGTCCAGCAGGTGGGCAAGACCTTGCTCATAAACCCCGGCGAGTTGCTCGGCAAGGACGAGCAACCCGGCTTCTATATCCTCGATTCGGCAAGCCGCTCCACCGAGCGCTTCGAAGTGGGCGTTCCCTTCGAGGCCCTTGAAACCCTCTCTTCCAGCAGGTGAGCACCATGAAAGACAAAAAGACCTTTGCAGACTCCATCGACCCCAACTCCGCCGCCGGCGAAAGTTTTGCGGATCTCTTCCAGGAACGGGAAGTGCGGCCCCTGCGCCTCAAACCCGGCCAGAAGGTGACGGCCACCGTGGTCGGCATGAACGAGGAATACCTGTTTCTCGACATCGGCGGCAAGAGCGAGGGCTGTTTGCTGAAGAGTGAAGTGGTGGACAATGAGGGCGTCTGCACGGTGGCGGTGGGCGACACCATCACTCCCTACTTTCTCTCAAGTAAAAACCAGGAGATGCTGTTCACCACCCGGGTCGGCTCCGGGGCCGCCGCCCTCGAACATCTCGAAGAGGCCTACGCCTCCTCGATCCCCGTCGAAGGGGTGGTCAAGCAGGAGGTGAAGGGCGGCTTCGAGGTGATGATCGGCGGCCGCACCCGCGGCTTCTGCCCCTATTCCCAGATGGGCCTGCGCCGGGTGGAGGACGCCTCGGCATTCATCGAACAGACCCTGCCTTTCAAGATCACCGAGCTCAGCCAGGGCGGCCGCAACATTGTGCTCTCGCACCGGGCCGTGCTCCTCGAGGAGCGGGAGGCCCGCAAGGCCGAGTTGCAACTGAGCCTGAAGGAAGGCGACCTGGTCACGGGCACCATCACCTCGCTCCAGAAGTTCGGCGCCTTTGTCGAGGTGGACTGCATCGAGGGGCTCATCCCGATTTCCGAAATCGGTTGGGGCCGGGTGGAGGAGGTGGCCGACATCCTGTCACCTGGCCAGGAGGTGGAAGTGACGGTGCTCAAGCTCGACTGGCAGGCCGACCGTTTCTCCTTCTCCCTCAAGGCGGCGCTGCCCAACCCCTGGGAGCAGGTGGAGAGCCGCTACCTCAAGGGCTCGCGGCACACGGGAAAAGTGGTGCGGCTCATGAACTTCGGGGCCTTCGTGGCGCTCGAACCCGGGGTCGAGGGCCTGGTGCACATCTCGAAGATGGCCAAGGGGAAGAAGATCGGCCACCCGCGGGAGGTGGTGGCAGAGGGCCAGAACGTGGAGGTGATGATCGACGGCGTGGACATGGCCAAGAAGCAGATCTCCCTGGCCCTGGTGCTGGCGGAAGCGGCCGGAGAAGAGCCGACCGCGGCGGAACCGGAGGAGGACTACAGGCACTACATGCCCAGGGCCAAGGCCGGCAGCGCCAAGAGCGGCGCCACCCTGGGCGACCTGCTGCAGGCGGCCCAGCAGAAGAAGGCGAAGAAGCGCTGAGCCTCAGCCAACGGCCAGCGGCAAGCGGCGGCGGGCGATCTCGAAAAGGACCACCGCCGCCGCCACCGAGCCGTTCAGGGAATCGAGCTTGCCCTGCATGGGGATGGTGACCAAAAAATCGCACTGTTCCATGACCCGCGGCCGCATGCCCTTGCCCTCGCCGCCGATCACCAGACAGAGCGGTGGGGCCATGTCGGCCTGATAGATGGAAAGAGCCGCATCCTTGGCGGTACCGTAGATCCAGAAGCCTGCCTGCTTGAGGCGGACGAGGGCGTCGGCGAGGTTTGTCACCCGGCAGATCGGCAGATGACTGATCGCTCCGGCCGAGGCTTTGAAAGCGGTGCCGGAAAGGGGAGCGATCCGCTCCCGGGGCAGGATGACGCCGGCCACCCCGGCGGCCAGGGCCGAGCGGATGATGGCCCCCAGGTTATGGGGATCCTGGATGGAATCGAGGGCCAGCAGCACCGGTGGCAGGTTCTGCGCCGAGAGGCGCTCGAGCAGCTCGTCGAGGGAGATTACCGGCTGCACCGAAAGCCGGGCAGCCACCCCCTGGTGTGGAGCCGACTGGGGCAGGCCGCTCACAAACTTTGCCTGGAAGACTACCCGCGCTCCCTGCTGACGGGCAAGTTCGATGATTTCCTGGTGTTTGGGGCCGGTGCGTTCCTTCAGCACGAGAACCTCCGAGACCAGGCCGGGCTGCTGGCGCAGGGTCTCCAGCACCGGGTGGATTCCCCAGATGAGATTCGGGTCTTCCTCCCGGAGCCGGGGTTCGGGCCCGGGCGCCGGCCTGGTTGCAGCGGGCCGGGGTGCAGCGGGCCGGGGTGCAGCCGGCCTGGTGTTTGACGGCTTGCGGCGGGCGGCTGCGGCGCCGGATTTGGCAGAGCGCTCGCCGTTGCCCTTTTCCGGCCTTCGGGTGGCTTGCCTGGATGGCGTTTTTTTAACCATGGCCTGACCCCAAATCGAGACGCACCGGAGTACCGTCCGGCCGCCGGCGCTGGCGGCTGCGCTCGGCCAGAATCACGGCCCGGAAAGTTTCGACGGCCTCCCTGAGGTCGTCGTTCACCACCAGATAATCGTACCAGCCGGCCTCGGTCATCTCCCGCCTGGCGTTGGCACAACGGAGGCGGATGGTCTCCGCCGAATCGGTGCCGCGGCCGGCAAGGCGGCGTTCGAGTTCCTGCCAGGAGGGTGGCGCGATGAACAGAAACACCGCCTCGACCCCGGCTTCCCTGATCTGCCGGGCGCCCTGGACGTCGATGTCGAGGATGACGTCAACGCCGGCGGCCAGTCGTTCGAGAACCGCGGCCCGGCTCGTTCCGTAGCAGTTGCCGTGCACCTCGGCCCACTCGAGGAAACCACCTTCACCGACCATTTTCTGGAACCCGGCACGGTCGACGAAAAAATAGTCGACGCCGTCCCGCTCGCCGGTCCGCGGGCTCCTGGTGGTGTGAGAAACCGAGAAGGAAAGGTTGGCCAGATCAGCCATGACCCGCCTGAGCAGGGTGGTCTTGCCGGCCCCTGAGGGCGCCGAGATGACGAAGAGCTTTGCCTGGCTCATGCGTCTTCCTCCTCCACGCAGTGGCGCTGCTCCACGGTGGCCGGCTGGAAGCGCTGGGTCAGGGTTTCGCGCTGCACCGAGGAGAGCACGATGTGGTTACTGTCGAGCACGATGATCGACCGGGTGCGGCGCCCCTCGGTGGCGTCGATCAGCCGGCCGTTGCTCTTGGCCTCGTCCCGCATCTTCTTCATCGGCGCCGAATGGGGGTTGACGATGGCCACCACCCGGCCGGCCACCACCGTGTTGCCGAGGCCGATATTGATCATCCTGTTGTCCATGTTCCTTCCTCTTCCACCTTCCTGAAACGCCAGAACCGGCTGGCGCAATTTTTTTTTATCACAGCCTCCTGGCGCGGCTTCCGTATCCCGGCCGCCGGAAACTACTCGAGGTTCTGCACCTGCTCGCGCATTTTCTCGAGCTCGTTCTTCAGTTCCACCGTGAGGTGGGCCATGCCGGCGTTGCTGATCTTCGAGGCAATGGTGTTCACCTCCCGCAGGAATTCCTGCAGCAAAAAATCGAGCCGCCGCCCCACGGGCTCGCCGGCTCCCAGGAATTGCCGAAACTGCGCGATATGGCTGCGAAGCCGGACGATTTCCTCGGTGACGTCGGCCTTGTCCACCAGGATGGCCACCTCCTGGGCTAGCCGCATGGGATCGATTTCGATCTCCTGTAACAGCGTGGCAAGCCGCTCCTCGAGCCCCTCGCGCCGCTTCCGGGTCAGATCCGGAATCTGCCGGAAGATTTCTTCCACCGTGGTTTCAAAAGCTTGCAGCCTGCCAGTGAGCTCGCTCTGCAAATTCTCTCCCTCACTCTCCCGCATGGCACGGCAGCCAGCCAGGGCCGCCTCCAGGGCCTCGAGCAGAAGCGGCCACTCGGCCTCCAGCCGTTCCGGGGACAGATCGGCGCCGGCCGGCACGATAATCTCCCGCAAGCCTGCGTACAGGGCAAGCTCGGGGGAGCCAGCCAGGGAAAATTCGTTCCTGAGCTCCTCGAAACACTGACGGTATTGGTTGGCCAGGGGCCAGTTCACCTCCAGCCGCATGGTCTCCTCCCGCTCACCGTTCACGTTGAGGTAGAGATCCACATGGCCACGGCTGTGGTAACTGCCCACCAGCTTGCGGGTCCGCTCCTCGAACTGGGAAAATTGACGGGGCAGCTTGAGGCCGATGTCAAGGTAGCGGTGGTTGACCGACCGCACTTCGACGACGTAGGCGCCGTTACTGCTTTCGCCGCGACCGAAGCCGGTCATGGAAACGGCTTTTTTCATATTTTTCACTCCTGAACGGCCCAAGGGACCAAGCTCTGGTGGGGCGGGGCCGGCATTTGGCGGCCGGCAGGTTTGTAAAACGAGAAAACGTCATGCAACCCGCGGGGTCATGGCAGCCCATGAGCCAGCGACTTTCTCCGGCCACCGTTCCTCTGCAGGACCGCACGGGTCATCACTATTTACGCCATTGGTGCCGATCCGCCAACCGGAAAAAGCGGAAACTCCATGCGACGCGACATAACCGCTGTTATGGGATCTGGTTCTGCTCCTGCTTTCCACCAAAAATGGACTCCAAACCGCGATTTTTCCGCGCCCCCGGATTCAACCCCGCCGCAACAGATCCTCCAACCGCTCTGCCAGTCGCTCGGCGGCGAACACCAGGCTTTCGAGATCGAGATAGCCGAGAACGTTGCGGTCGAAGAGCACCTTGGCCCGGGCGTCAAAGTCGTCATCGGGCTCCGCCTCCCAGAACAGCAGATAGACTTCCACCGCCGGCAGCACCGGAAAGATCATGGCGTAGCTGGCGCTGGCCTGCTCCTGCTCCGGCACCGGCCGGGCCTCGAGCCGGTGGCTCGCCTTTTCCCACTCGCCAAAGGAGTGGCCAGAAAAAGCCCTGGCAATCCTCTCTTCGCAATAGACCCGCAGGGTCTTGACCTTGGAGATGCTGTTGGGCAGGTTCTCCATGCCGACCCAGACCGAGGCTGGCCCCTGGCCGCCGCCGAAATACACGTAATTGGAGAGCAGGATCTGGTCGCGGGGGTCCGGCAGGACTTCGCCCTCCCAGAGGATGGCATCCTTGGAGAAAACCACGGCGCCGCCCAGGTACCTGAACCGCAACTCGTCGGGCCTCGCATCCTGCCACTGGCAACCAAGCCGGCCGGCAATTTTCGAAAAATCGAGGCCCTGGATCTTTTGCCTGAGCTGTTCCACCAGGAGTTGGTCGCGGGCCCCGGCAAGCGCTTCGAGCTCCTCGCCGGGCTGCTGGTTGCCAATGAGCCGCCTGCCCTCTTCGCTCAAGTGGGGGCAGAGGGTGGGGTCGCCGCCGCCCCTGGCCACCACCGAGGCGAAGGCCAGACAGGTGGGCTGACCGCATTCCCCACAATTGCTCTTGGGGGTGAACTTGAGGATATCGAAGGGATTGAGGGGAGGCATGGGCATGTCCTTCCTGGCGGCAGGCAGAGGCCGCGCCGGCCGGTGGATTGTTTGTTCCTTTCGCCTCCGATTGTATCTCTTTTGTCGGGAAGGACAACCTCTGTTTGTCACCGGCTCATACCGCCCCACTCCCTTTAGGAGGAGCTAATCTACTTGCCCAGGCCGAACAAAAGCCGTTGACTTCTCCCAGCGTTGCCTCTATATAAGATACTCTTCTATAGCCCTGAGGGCGCAACCGCAGGCGGGTGGATCGACTCCCGCCGCGCATCGAGCCAGGACCAGATGGATCACCCCACCGAGCCCGCCAGCAGCAAGGCACATTCCCCCACCAGACAGGCAGGTATATCAGATAAAGGGTCCTACCTTCTGGTCGGCTCCATGAACGTCGGCAAGGAGACCCTTTTCAAGCACCTCTGCGCCCAGGAAACCAGCTCGGTCCCCTTCCCCGGCACCACGGTATCCTACGAGCGGGGCACCATCCTCGCCAACGGCCAGCCCCTCATTTTGCCGCCGGGCACTTATTCCATATACGGCAGCAACGAAGACGACCGGGTCGCCCGCGGCCTGCTGCTGCCAGGAATTATCCCCGGCGGCCTCCAGGGCGTCGTGCTGGTGGCCGACGCCAAGAACCTCAAGCGCGGTCTCGCCCTCTTCCTGCAGGTCGCCGCATACGGTCTGCCCATGGTACTCGCCGTCAACATGACCGACGAGGCAACCTCCCGGGGCATACACACCGATTTCGAGGAACTCTCCCGGGTGCTCGGCACACCGGTCTGTCCCACCGTGGCCCGGGAGGACATCGGCCTGCGGCGCCTCACCGCCCAGTTGCCCGCCAGCCGGCCACCGGCGAACCTGCTGCGCTATCCGGAATGGGTTGAAACCATCCTCGACAAGACCGCGGCCCTCTTTCCCAAGGCGGACATCGCGCCCCGGGCCATAGGTCTTCTCATGCTGGCCGGCGACTCTTCCATCAGGACCTATCTCGAACAACGTTTCGGTGCCGGCATCGTCCACCGCATCGACCGGCTGATTGCCGAATACGGCCAGGGCCAGGCGGCGGACTTCATCACCCTGTCGGCCAGTCTCGCCAACTGGAAGGCCGACGAAATCCTCAACCGCTTGCAACGCATCGAGGAGCGCCAGGACAATCCCCTGCTCCAACGTTTCGGCGACTGGTGCACCCAACTCTCCACCGGCATCCCCATCGCCATCGGGGTGCTGGCCCTCATGTACCTGTTCATCGGCTCCTTCGGCGCCACCTACCTGGTGGACACCCTGAACACCACCCTCTTCGAGGGCTTCCTCTTCCCCTGGACGAACCGCCTCATCGAGCCCATTCCAGTGGTTCTGCTCCGGGAGATGATCGCCGATCCCGATTTCGGCGTTCTGCCCACCGGCGTCTTCCTCGCCCTCGGTCTGGTGTTGCCGGTGCTCTTCTGCTTTTATTTCGCCTTCGGCATCCTGGAGGATTCGGGCTACCTGCCGCGCCTCTCCCTGCTGCTCGACCGGGTTCTTCAGAAGATGGGACTCAACGGCAAGGGGGTCATCCCCTTGGTGATGGGATTTTCCTGCGTCACCATGGCGATTCTCACCACCCGCGTGCTTGGCTCGAAAAAGGAACGGAACATCGCAACTTTTCTTCTGATGCTCGGCACCCCGTGCGCGCCGCTCATCGCGGTGATGCTGATCATTCTCGAGAAGATGCCCGCTTCAGCAACCTTTACCATTTTCGGCATTATCCTGCTGCAGACCTTCCTGGTGGGGGTGGCGCTCAACCGCCTGTTGCCCGGCGCCCGCTCTCCCTTCCTCATGGAACTGCCGCCCATGCGGCGGCCAAAATTCCGTTATATCCTCAAGCGGGCCGCCTACAAATCCTATTTCTTCATGAAGGAGGCAATCCCGGTCTTTGTCTTCGCCTCTCTGGTGGTTTTCTTCTTTGAGCATTTCGGCGGCCTCGCCGTGCTCGAAAAAGCCTCCCACCCGGTGATCACCGGCTTCATGGGGTTGCCGGAAAAAAGCGTGCAGGTCTTCATGAAGACCATCATCCGCCGGGAAAGCGGCGCCACCGAGCTCGAACACCTGCGGGGGATCTACACCAACAGCCAACTGGTGATCAACCTGCTGGTCATGACCTTTCTCACCCCCTGCATGAACGCGGTGCTGGTTCTTTTCAAGGAGCGAGGGGTCAGGACCTCGCTGGTGATGATGGGGGCGGTGCTCATTTACGCCATCGGCATGGGTGGCCTGCTCTCTTTTCTGTGCCGGACCTTCAACATAACTTTCACCTGATACCCAGGGCCAAGTCTGACCCGTATCTACTTCTTTTACATGAGAAAATGCACATGCTCAGTGAACGGAACGAAGAAGTGCTGGAAGCCATCTGGGTGGCCGAAGAAATGGGCCAGTTCACCCTCCAGGCGGTGGGCCACCGCTGCGCCATCACCCCGACCAGCGAGGACTATGACGAGCTGGAGCGGCTTGGCCTCATCGTGCACCGGGACGACGGCGTGGTCTTCACCGAGGCAGGAAAAAGCATCAGCGCCGGCATCATCCGCCGCCACCGGCTGGCCGAGGTACTGCTCACCAACGTGCTCAAGATGAGCCCCGAGGCCATGGAGGAAATCGCCTGCAAGGTCGAGCACAGCCTGCTACCGGAGGTGGAGGAATCGATCTGCACCCTGCTCGGCCACCCCGGACTCTGCCCGGACGGCAAGCCCATCCCTTTGGGCAAGTGCTGTGCCAACCAACTGAAGGTCGTGGAAAACAGAGTGATCAGCCTCGATCAGCTCAACCCCAGTGAAAAGGGCAAGATCACCTACATCAAGCCGGTGACCCACTCCAACTTCCACCAGCTCCTCTCCTTTGGCCTGCACCCCGGCGTAGTGCTCACCGTGCACCGCAAATACCCAGCCTTCTGCATAAAGTTCGGCAACACCGAGCTCGCCCTCGACAACGAGATAGCCCGCAACATCTTTGTCTGGCCCCTGGGCAGAACGGGCGACAATACCGCGGAACGGACCTGAGCCGCCTTCCACTGATCCCTTCCTGAAGACAACACATAAAAAAATCCGCCGGCGACGGAGGCTAGCCTCCATCGCCGGCGGATTTTTCAGTTTTGACCCGAGCGCCACTTCAGATGACGCCGACAGAAAAACAGGCAGGCTTACTTGCCGCCCTTGGCCTCGAATTCCTTGGCCACCAGATCGCTGATGTTGAGGGTCTCATCGGCATAGATCAGGCCGGTGGGGCCGGTGGCGTCGAAAATCATCGAAAAACCATGTTTCTTGCCGACGTCGTTCATCACCGTGCGCAGCTTTTCGAAGAGCGGTGCCATGACCTTCTTGCGCAACTGCTGGAGCTTGATCTGGGCCTCTTCCAGGCGG